>NZ_CP019428.1:4800000-5136983 GCF_009834565.1 Pseudomonas sp. R76 | reverse complement strand
TCATATTGCGCTTGTAGGACACGTCATCGACGATCTGTACCGTCTGCACAGCCGGGTGCTTGAGCAGGTCGGCGGTTTGCCAGGTCTTGCTGCTGTTATCCAACTCGATGGTCAACTGCGCAGCCGTTGCCGGCAAGGTCAACAGCAAGGCGAGGAAGGCAAGGATCGATTTCAAGAGTGAGCCCGGTTCGAAGTGGCGATGGCGCTCACGATACCGGAAATTCGCACGCAAAAAGACAGCCCCTGCAACAGGACCGCTATACGCAATGTCCCGGCAGGTGCTGCCAAAAGCTGCAGTCCTGGTGCAATGAGTGCACAGAATGTGAGGGTCGCGTCGTCACCCAATAACCTTGGTCAAGTTGGGCAAGATCAGAATCAGTGTGGTGGCGAACAGAATAAGTCCCGCCTGACGTACTTTGGTATGTTTGAACATGGCTGACTGCCTTTTGTTGTTATTCCTGAGCGTCAAATGCGTGCCGTTTTTTTTCAGTATCGCAACGTGACGTGTCGCTTTTCTTACAGTTGCCCCAGCAAAACCCGGCAGCAACTTCTTACTGATTGAACCTTAGAGCCCTCGTTCTTCGTGGCTTAGATCCATTTCATATCAGCTAATCATTATTTCTACTTAAAAAGGCATGAGGCCTATCGCCATCTTGGCGCCAATGCCTTGGCTAGACAGCTAAAACGATTAACCCGGCGTTTCCCATAGCACCCTACCGTTCGTCCGAGCGTGGGGGTCAAAAGCAATGAGCGCATCCGTCATTGAAACCGTGTCAATCGGGCCTAAGGTAGGGGCACACACGCACAGCGTTCGAGGACGTCATGACCCAAGCTTTGATCTTTGATGCGATACGCACGCCCCGGGGAAAGGGCAAGGCCGACGGCGCCCTGCACAGCGTCAAGCCGGTAAATCTGGTGGCAGGCCTGCTCACTGCGCTGGCACAACGCAGCGACCTCGATACACGCCAGGTGGATGACATCGTCCTCGGCTGTGTCACCTCGGTGGGCGACCAGGGCGCCGACATCGCCAAGACCGCCGCGCTGGTGGCGGACTGGGACGTCAGCGTCGCCGGCGTACAAATCAACCGCTTCTGCGCCTCGGGCCTGGAAGCGGTGAACCTCGGCGCGATGAAAGTGCGCTCCGGCTTCGAAGACCTGGTGGTGGTCGGCGGTGTTGAATCCATGTCGCGGGTGCCCATGGGCAGCGATGGCGGCGCCTGGGTGCTCGACCCGCAGACCAATATGCACAGCCATTTCACACCCCAGGGCATCGGCGCGGACTTGATCGCGACCCTGGAAGGCTTCACCCGCCAGGACGTCGATGCCTTCGCCCTGCACTCACAACAGAAAGCGGCCAGGGCACGCGCAGACGGTTCCTTCAACAAGTCGCTGATCGCGGTGCAGGACCAGAACGGCATCGTGCTGCTGGACCACGACGAATTTATCCGCAGCGACTCCACCCTCGAAGGCCTGGGCAAGCTCAAGCCCAGCTTCGAAATGATGGGCCAAATGGGCTTTGACGCCACTGCTTTGCGGGTCTACAGCCATGTGGAACGCATCAACCATGTTCACACACCGGGCAACAGCTCCGGCATTGTCGACGGTGCGGCGCTGATGTTGATCGGCTCTGAAGCCAAAGGCCGCGAGTTAGGTCTGCAACCGCGCGCGCGCATCGTCGCCACGGCAGTCACCAGCACCGATCCGACCATCATGCTCACCGGCCCGGCACCGGCTACGCGCAAAGCCCTGGCCAAGGCCGGTTTACGCGTGGAAGACATCGACCTGTTTGAAGTCAACGAAGCGTTTGCGTCTGTCGTCCTCAAGTTCATCAAGGACATGGGCATCGATGCTGCGCGGGTCAACGTCAACGGCGGTTCCATCGCCATGGGCCACCCGCTGGGCGCCACGGGCTGCGCGATCCTCGGCACTCTGCTCGACGAACTGGAAGTACGCCAGCAACGCTACGGCCTGGCCACCTTGTGTGTCGGCGGTGGCATGGGCATCGCCACCATCATCGAACGCCTCTGAGCCCAAGGAACCTGACATGACCGAAGCCATTCGTTACGAAAAAGGCCAGGACCAGATCGTGGTGCTGACCCTCGACATGCCCGACCAGAGCGCCAACACCATGAACGGCGTGTACCGCGAGGCCATGGCGGCCACCGTCGCACGCCTGGAAGCGGAAAAGGACCACATCGCTGGTGTGGTAATCACCTCGACGAAGAAGACTTTTTTCGCTGGCGGCGACCTCAACGAACTGATCAAAGTCGATAAGGCCCACGCCAAGGATTTCTATGACGGCGTGCGGGTATTGAAGGCCCAACTGCGTCGCCTGGAAACCCTCGGCAAACCGGTGGTGGCCGCCATCAATGGCGCAGCACTCGGCGGCGGCTGGGAGATTTGCCTGGCGTGCCATTACCGCGTCGCGCTGGACGACAAGGCGGTGCAACTCGGCTTGCCGGAAGTCACCTTGGGCTTGTTGCCGGGCGGCGGCGGGGTCGTGCGCATGGTGCGCATGCTGGGGCTGGAGAAGGCCTTGCCGTATTTGCTGGAGGGCAAAAAGGTGCGGCCGCAACAGGCGCTGCAAGCAGGGTTGATCAATGAGCTGGCGGCTAGCCGCGATGAGCTGCTGGTCAAGTCTCGCGCCTGGATTCTCGCCAATCCTGAAGCCAGGCAGCCTTGGGACACCAAGGGTTATCAGATTCCTGGCGGCACGCCTTCCCACCCGAAAGTGGCGCAAATGCTGGCGATTGCACCGTCGATGTTGCGCAGCAAAACCCAGGGCTGCTTCCCGGCGCCGGAGAAAATCCTCTGCGCCGCCGTGGAAGGCGCCCAAGTGGATTTCGACACTGCGCACCTGATCGAAACCCGTTACTTCACCGAGCTTGTCACCGGGCAGGTGGCGAAAAACATGATCGGCACCTTCTGGTTTCAGCTCAATGAAATCAACGCCGGCAGCTCGCGGCCACAAGGCTTTGCGCCGTACGTCACGCGTAAGGTCGGCGTGCTCGGCGCGGGCATGATGGGCGCGGGTATTGCCTACGTCAGCGCGTGTGCGGGCATCGACGTGGTACTCAAAGACGTCACCTTGGCCGTTGCCGAAAAGGGCAAGGCGCATTGCGCTGCGCTGCTGGACAAGAAGGTCAGCCGTGGGCAATTGACCGCCGAGCAGCGGGAAACCACCTTGGCGCGAATTCATCCTACGGCCGCTGATGCCGACCTGGCTGGCTGCGACCTGATCATCGAGGCGGTTTTTGAAGATCGTGACCTCAAGGCCAAAGTCTCGGCCGCCGCGCAAAATGTGGTCGGTGCCGACGCCGTCATTGCCTCCAACACCTCCACCTTGCCCATCAGCGGCCTGGCCAACGCCGTGCCCGATCAAGGCAAGTTCATCGGCCTGCATTTCTTCAGCCCGGTCGACAAGATGCCGCTGGTGGAAATCATCAAGGGCACCCACACCAGCGACGAAACCCTGGCCCGAGGTTTTGATTTCGTACTGCAAATCAAGAAAACCCCGATCGTGGTCAACGACAGTCGCGGCTTCTTTACCTCGCGGGTGTTCGGCACGTTTACAAATGAAGGCATTGCCATGCTCGGCGAAGGTGTGGCTGCGCCGATGATCGAAACGGAGGCACGCAAGGCCGGCATGCCGGTGGGACCGTTGGCGGTGTCGGATGAAGTGTCGCTCAGCTTGATGAGCCATATCCGACAGCAAACGGCGAAAGACCTGCAGGCGGAAGGCAAGGCGCTGCCGACGCATCCGGCGACGCAGGTGATCGACCTGTTGGTGAACGAGTACAAACGCACGGGCAAGGCGGCCGGTGGCGGTTTTTACGACTACCCGGCAGGTGGGCAGAAACACCTGTGGCCCGAGCTGAAAGCGCGCTTTGAACAGCCCGACAAACAGATTTCGCCACAGGATGTACGCGACCGTTTGCTGTTTATCCAGGCCATCGAAACCGTGCGGTGTGTGGAGGAGGGCGTGTTGATGTCCACGGCTGACGCCAACGTCGGTTCGATCTTCGGCATCGGCTTTGCCGCGTGGAGTGGCGGCGCGCTGCAGTTTATCAACCAGTACGGCCTGAACGACTTCATCGCCCGGGCGCGTTACCTGGCGGAGCAGTATGGTGACCGGTTCTCGCCACCGGCGTTGTTGCTTGAGAAAGCGGCACGAGGAGAAATATTCGCCTGACCGAAACACCCTACACTGAATCACAGAAAACCAATGTGGGAGCGGGCTTGCCCGCGATAGCGGTGTATCAGCCAAGACCTTTGCCGGCTGATATGACGCCATCGCAGGCAAGCCAGCTCCCACAGTGAGTCACCTGGCGGGACTTGCTTTGCAGGTACATTTCAAGGCAGGCTCTGGGGTGTGCATTATTCCCATCACCGTGTCAGGTATTTTTTATGTCGCTACGCGTCTGTATCCTGGAAACCGATATCCTGCGTCCAGGTTTGATCGATCAGTACCAAGGGTACGGGCAGATGTTCAAGCGCCTGTTCTCCAAGCAACCGATTGCCGCCGAATTCGTGGTCTACAACGTGGTGCAGGGCGAATACCCGTCGGATGACGAAGTGTTTGACGCCTACCTCGTCACCGGCAGCAAGGCCGATTCCTTTGGCACCGACCCGTGGATCCAGACCCTCAAAACCTACCTGCTCCAGCGCTATGAGCGCGGCGACAAGTTGCTCGGCATCTGCTTCGGCCACCAACTGTTGGCACTGCTGCTGGGCGGCAAGACCGAACGCGCCGGCCAGGGTTGGGGCATGGGCATTCACGACTATAAACTCGACGCAAAAGCGCCGTGGATGAGCCCGGAAGTGGAAGAATTGACGCTACTGATCAGCCACCAGGACCAAGTGACCACCTTGCCGGAAAACGCAACGGTCATCGCCTCCAGCGCTTTTTGCCCGTTCGCCGCCTACCACATCGGCGACCAGGTGCTGTGTTTCCAGGGCCACCCGGAATTCATCCACGACTATTCCCGCGAGCTGCTGGAGATTCTTCAGACAACTCTGGGCGAAAAGGTCTACACCAACGGCGTCGCGAGCCTCGAACGTGACCACCACGGCGTCACCGTGGCGGAATGGATGATGCGCTTTGTCGCACACAAGCCAGAGGCAGCGGCTTAAAGCCAACCTGAACGCTTGAAGCTGGCCCACAAACTGGTGCAGCCCACCGCAATAAACCCGAGCACCGCAAAATAGCCGTAATGCCATTGCAGCTCGGGCATGTTCTGGAAGTTCATCCCATAAATCCCCGCCACCGCCGTGGGGAACGCCAGGATCGCCGCCCACGCGGCGAACTTGCGCTGCACCACGCTCTGGCGTGAAGCCTCCAGCAACACACCGATCTCGATGGTCTGGCTGGCAATATCACGCAAGGTGGTGAGGTCTTCCATCTGCCGCGTCACGTGGATCTGCACATCACGGAAGTAGGGGCGCATGTTCTTGTCGATAAACGGGAAACTCAGCTTCTGCAATTCCTGGCTGATCTCCACCATCGGCGCCACGTAGCGCTTGAGCCGCAGCACATCGCGACGCAGGCCGTGGAGGTTCTGGATATCGCGCTCGCTCAGTGAACTGCACAGCACGTTGCGCTCCAGCTCATCTATCTCGGCGTGGATCGCTTCGCTCACCGGCTGGTAGTTTTCGGTGACGAAATCCAGCAGCGCATAGAGTACGAAATCTTCCCCATGCTCCAGCAACAACGGCCGCGCCTCACAGCGTTGACGCACATAGCCGTAGGACGCCGAATGCCCGTTGCGAGCGGTGATGATGTAGCCGTTGCCGGCGAAAATATGGGTTTCGATAAACTCCAGCTTGCCGTTCTCGCGCACCGGTGAATAGGTGACGATAAACAGCGCATCGCCGAAGGTTTCCAGCTTCGGGCGGCTGTGCTTTTCCAGGGCGTCTTCGATGGCCAGTTCATGCAGGTTGAACTGGCGTTGCAGGTTGGCCAGCTCGTGGGCGTTGGGCTCTTCCAGGCCGATCCACACAAAGTGGTCGGGTTTGGCGGCCCAGGCTGCGCCTTCGTCGAGGGTGATATCAGTGACTTTCTTACCGGCGCTGTAAACGGCCGCCGCAACAACTCTACCCATGGTGCTGATCGCTTCTTATTAGGAGGACAGGTGTTGGGCAGCTTAGCTGGAAGCGAGTTCGATTGTTACGGCGCTTTGCAGTTCGCGGTCCATCGCTGCAATGCATTCATCCATCTGCTTCTGGCACGCCTGCATTAACTGCGGGATGTCATCCGAAGTCAGCCCCTCAGTAGGAATCGGCGGCAGCGAACGTATGAGCACATCACCACTGTTCCAACGATTAAGCTGCATGTGCGTGACGTAATTACTCACGCACACCTGCACGATCGGCACGCCGGCCGCAATTGCCATATGAAACGCGCCTTTCTTGAACGGCAGCAACCCTTTGCCCAGGTTGCGCGTGCCCTCCGGAAACACCCAGATCGAGGTGTCTTCGTGTTGCAAGGTATGCGTGGTGGTGAGCATCGCGCGCCGCGCTTTGTGCGCATTGCCACGGTCGATCAGCACATTGCCCGCCAGCCAGAACAACTGGCCGAACAGCGGCACCCATTTCAGGCTTTTCTTGGCGATGCACACCGTGCGATGCGGCACCACAGTGCCCAGCACAAACAGGTCGTAGTTGGACTGGTGGTTGGCGATGATCACGCACGTGCCGGGCTTGTTGCGCAGCGAGTCGACATCCGCCTTCACCTTCAGGCGCAACAGCCACATCGCAGGCACCCCATAGAGGCGAGCACACAGGCGGCTGTTGTCCGGGTTGAACGGCCGACAGATACCCAACAGCACGCCCAGCACACCGGCGACGATAAAGTGCAGGCCCATCAACAACATACGTAACAAAAAAAGCATCGACACGGCCCATCGGGACAAAAGGTGGCGCAGTGTACGGATGTGCACTGTATTCGGCAATTGCCCCTACAGACGTAGGAGATAGGCGATGTTTAAGCACATGTTTCAGCGTGTGCCGATATCGCCCGGCTAGAGCGGTTTAGGATGTTTCGGATTGGTTTGTAAGAAAAAGCCCGACTCAAGGTCGGGCTTCATAACAGCAGCTTGTAAGCATCAGCCCAGGTTATGGCCCTGGTCCTGAATGATTGCATCATCCAAGGCTTCCAGCAGTGCCTTACGCACCTTCAGCTTGGTGTGTTTGTGGGCGTTCATGTTGATCTTCTTCAACTGACGCGCCGCTTCCAGCGCCGCCGCGTGCAGCTCCTCCGGTGCTACCACCTTATCGAGGAAGCCAGCGCCCAAGGCGCCCTGCGGGTCGAACATCTCGGCATTGATCACCGAACGATGAAACGCCGACTTGCGCAGACGATCCCGCGCCAGCTCGATACCGGCATGGTGCATGGTCATACCGATTGCCACTTCATTCAGGCCAATGCTGAACGGGCCTTCCACGCCAATCCGATAATCCGCCGACAACAGCAGGAACGCACCTTTGGCCACCGCATGCCCAGGGCACGCCACAATCACCGGGAAGGGGTGCGACAACAGGCGACGCGCCAACGTCGAGCCCGACGTTACCAGGCTGATCGCCTCTTTAGGCCCGGCTGTCATCACCTTCAAATCATAACCACCCGACAGAATCCCCGGCGTGCCGGTGATGATCACCACTGCCCGATCCTTCTCGGCCTGATCCAGTGCCGCATTAAACTCACTGACCACCGCCGGAGAAATGGCATTCACCTTGCCGTTGCTCAAGGTCAGGGTCGCGATACCGTCTTCGAGGTGGTAGGCAATCAACTCACTCATGACGCGGTTCCTTGTAGGATTTGTTATAGATAGGCTGTTTATAGAAGCGCATGCGCAGACGTTACCCACCACGCCCGCCCCGGTAAAGCGCCGTGACTGACTACCCAGTCAGACTTTTCCCGCATCCCCA
Organism: Pseudomonas sp. R76; assembly: GCF_009834565.1. Classification (GTDB taxonomy): domain Bacteria; phylum Pseudomonadota; class Gammaproteobacteria; order Pseudomonadales; family Pseudomonadaceae; genus Aquipseudomonas. Next base: position 5,129,057 of record NZ_CP019428.1, on the reverse strand, counting down.
CGGGTAGACGGCCCGAAGCAGGGCGCGGCGGCCATCCCAAACACACACCGCCGATGCCCGAGAATGGCACAATCACCGCCCCTTGCCGGGCGGGCAACGGCATAACCGTCTAACCGCATGAAAATTCTGAAAAAAACCTTTGCCATCAGAAAGGCTTTCGACTACATTAGCGCGCCTCGACAGACTGAACTGGTTTGACGAGATACGGTGAAGTGTCCGAGTGGCTTAAGGAGCACGCCTGGAAAGTGTGTATACAAGAAATTGTATCGAGAGTTCGAATCTCTCCTTCACCGCCACATTAAGTAAACACAAACCCCCGGTTTTCCTAGAGAAAGCCGGGGGTTTGTGGTTTTTGGCGTCTGGAAAAAGGGCGATATGGGAACATTCATGGGAACGCCACCGGCGATTCCGAATTGATGCGCCCGCCGGGGAAGCGTCCAAAATCCCACAGGTGCCATTACAGCTCAGTGTATAGGCGAGCCCTTGAGTTCTAAAGCGAGGGACGTGGCGTCAAATACGAGACAAACAAAACCCCCAGGTTTCGTCAGAGACCTGGGGGGTTGTGGCGTTTGAAAACGGGGCGTTCTTAGATCATACGCGCGGCATGTCCATCCGCCGTGCTATTACATCCAGCAGGTCGCAGCCGTCGCGCAGCGGAATTGAGCAGAGCAGGGCAAAGTCGCTGAGCACAACTGCATCACTACTTATTTCACTACGTAGTGCAAGGTTCTCAAGAACTTGGGTGACAGCCCGAAGCCGACAACTTGCGGCGTCGAGGAGTATTTCCAGTGGCACGGTGGTATCGATAAACAGGGCAGGGGTGGCGCTGTCGTTGCTGGTAAGGGCTATGTATTGGTTCATGTGTGGAACTCCGGTTGTCAGAGGATAGCAACCACACATTTGTCGCCAAACAAAAGGGTGGCAGCTGTACGCAGGTTGGCGAACCGGGACAATCGGAAAAACCGGCAGACCCGAAGGTCTCCCGCGCACAGCTACCGTTGAGCAGCTTATTGCGCGCAGAAGCATCCCGCAAATACGCGTGGACGTTTCTTTCGATTTATCGTCGAGTCGCCAAACCCGTTCGCCATATGGGCGACCGCGTGACTATAGGCTTGGCGATTTTGAAGCGGCAGGCCGAAGCTTCTGAATGAAATGTAGGACGTTGCTCAAACTGATTTGTCTAGCGCACGATCCCCCAGCCTCAATGCCGATGCCCATGTTCCGTTGCCTCATGCAGATGCTCATGCGCATGCCGTCGTATTACGCCTGCACGTACACCCATGCAGTCAGGCCTGACGCCAGCGCCACGGACACGCGTTTGTAGTCCGACACTTCATAGGCATCCGCCGCTGCCAGTTCCTGCTCGTTGATCTGAAAGACCATGCCTTCAACGCTGGCAGCCTTTTCCTCGGTCGGCGCCACGATCGGGTGGTGGGTCTTGCCGCTGGTGGCCAGCACTTCCGGGTCGGTGATTTCTACCCAGCTTTGCGAATAGCCGAGCATGGCGTCGTGCTGCCCGACTAACTCCCGGCCGAAGTTGGCCAGTTGCACGGCCTTGTCTTGCAAGGTGCCGTAGGAAAACAGCAGCACAGGAAATTGGGTGGAGTGTTCCATAGGTATTCCTTAAGCGAGTAAGTCTTCGTAAAAAGCGCCGTAGGGCTTGCTCGGGTGGGCAATCTGGATTTCCAGAATCCACAGCCCGGCATTCGGGCAGTGCTCGAAATCGCCATGCGGTGGCCCTTGATGTCGAGGTTGAGTCGCCAGCCCATGGCCTGTTTCTCGGCGTAGCGGTACAGCTCGGGCTTCTTTGGGTTGTGCGGTCAGCGGGATGTCCTCGGGTTGAACGGCGTTGTGCGTTTTACTATATAGCGAGGTGACGGCAGAGCCCAATCCTGAAAACACTGGAGATTAAAGGTGGGAGCTGGCTTGCCTGCGATGGCGGTGGCAGAGCAGACATTAATGCTGCTTGACCCACCGCTATCGCAGGCAAGCCAGCTCCTACATTTTTAATCGTGTTCAGTTTGTTAGAGGTGTAGCCAGGCCAGGGTGCCCAGTACTACGGCTACGCCGCCGGCGGTGTAGGACATGCGTTTGAGCCATTCCTTGCGCGTGAGTAACGTAATCGCCGCCAATGAAATCGCGATCTGAATCGCGGTCATCGCCTGGGCCCAGCGGTGGTGCTGGTGCAGGGCTTCTTCGGACTTCTGGTCCCATTCCCGCGAAGTCGCTTCGAGCTTTTCGGCCTGCTTGCGCACTTCTTCCTTCTGGCCTTTGTAGCGTTCGATCTCATCCTTGTAATGCGCGGCATCCACGCCGGGAATGTGCGTGGCCAGTTCCGCCAGGTTCTGGCGGCTGGACTTGGCCTGGTAGTAGTTCCACTGGTTGGCGGCTTCGGTCTTGATGATGGCGGCGTTGTTTTTGTCCATCGCCGCTTCGCTCTCGGTGGAGCCGGCCTGGTAGCTGAGCATGGCGCCGAGGGTGGCCATCAGCGCGGTCATCACGGCGATGCGGCTGGCGAAATTGTCACCGCGGCCGTGGGCATGTTCGGTGGTGTGTTCGATGTGTTTTTCGTGGGGGCTGGGGACTTCGAAGGCTTCGGACATGGGGGCGTCTACGAACGGAATGAGGGAGACTGATTCTTTACCAGTGAAGCTGTCTCAAGCCTGTACGTAACGCTGCAAACCCGCGACCAGCGCATCAAAGGTCACCCGGCAGCGCGGGCTGTTGCGCAGGTCTTCGTGCATGGTCACCCAGGTGTCCATCTTGAACGCGAAACCTTCAGGCAGCACCCGCCGCAGGCGCGGGTCCTGCTTGGCCAGTTGCACCTGGCAGCCGCCGATACCGGCACCCGCGCGGATCAGCGCCAATTGCGCCAAGTCGCTGTCGCTGCTGAGGGCAAAGGCGCTGCGTTCAAAGCCCTTGATGGCCAGGCTGCGGATAAACGCGTTTTCCTGGTCGAAGCCGATCACTGAGTGGCTGACCAAGTCCTGCATTTGACGTGGGGTGCCGTGTGCTTGCAGGTAGTCGTCATGGGCATGCAGGCCCACTTCAATCAAGCCCACGCGTCGCGCCAGCAGTTGCTCCTGGCTGGGGCGCACCATGCGCACGGCGATGTCGGCTTCCAGTTGCAGCAGGTCGATCAGGCGGTTGGTCAGGATCAATTCAACGCGCAGGTGCGGGTGCTGGCGGCGCAGTTCGGTGATGATCGGCGGCAACACCTCCACGCCGACCACTTCACTGGCGGAGACCCGCACCACGCCGCGCACTTCATCGCCCTGTGAGGACGCCGCGCGTTCGAGGGCGGCGGCGGTGCGTTCCATGGTTTCGGCGTGGGCGCGCAACGTATGGGCGACGGCAGTGGGCAACAGCCCGGTAGGCGAGCGGGTGAACAGCACCACGCCCAGCGCCGTTTCCAGCGCAGCAATGTGCCGGCCGACCGTGGGCTGTGTGATGCCGAGCTGCCGTGCGGCCCCCGACAACGAGCCTTCCTTGAGTACGCCGAGGAATGACCGGTAAAGCTCCCAACCAATATTCGTTGCCATGCATAAATGTATAGCGGCTGGATGCTCTTCGGCAATTTATCTATAGCGATGCCGCCCACAAAATGGCTTCACCAACACAGTAGGAGAAGGTCATGGGCAAGGTTCTGGTATTGGGTGCAACGGGCGGGATTGGTGGCGAAGTGGCGCGGCAGATGAGCGCGTCGGGATGGGAGGTCTGTGCGTTGACCCGGGATGTGGACAAGGCCCGGCGTGAGAACTCGACCTTGTCCTGGATTAAGGGCGACGCGCTCAATCGTCAAGACGTGCTCTCTGCTGCCCGTGGTTGCGCGGTGATCGTGCATGCGGTCAACCCGCCGGGTTATCGCAACTGGGCTGAGCTGGTATTGCCGATGATCGACAACAGCATTACGGCGGCCATCGCCGAGGGGGCGACCATCGTGTTGCCCGGTACGGTCTACAACTTCGGGCCGGACGCCTTTCCCGTTTTGCACGAAGACTCGCCGCAGCACCCGCAAACCCGCAAAGGCGCGATCCGCGTGCAGCTGGAGCAGCGGTTAGAGGCGGCTTCCCGCCAGGGCGCGCGGGTGTTGATCGTGCGCGCCGGGGACTTTTTCGGTGCGCGGGTGGCTAACAACTGGTTTGCCCAAGGGCTGGTCAAGCCCGGCAAGCCGGTAAGCGCCGTGAGTTATCCGGGCGTTCCCGGTGTGGCACATCAATGGGCGTACCTGCCGGATGTGGCGCGCACTATGCTCGAGTTGATTGAGCGGCGGGCAAGCCTTGATGCGTTCGCGCGCTTTCATATGGCGGGGCACGTGGACACCGATGGCAGGCAGATGACCCAGGCGATCCAGCGTGTGGTACTGCGTAAGACGGGCCATCAACCCCGCGTAGGTCGCTTCCCGTGGTGGTTGATGAAATTAATGGCGCCCTTTGTCGTCACCATCCGCGAGATGCAGGAGATGCGTTACCTGTGGCAAACACCGCTGTTACTCGATAACAGTCGACTGGTTGCGACGTTGGGGCGGGAACCGCACACGCCGCTGGAACAAGCGGTGGAAGCCACATTGCTCGACCTTGGCTGCCTGCCTACGCCCGTCTGATCAGGCGTACATACACCGCGAGATTGATCAGCAACACCAGCGCCCCGAGCACCAATTGAATGTTTGGGGTCAGCCCGGCCGGGTAGATCAGCGTGAGGATGTAATGCTCGATAAACCCACCGCCATAACCGTCCTGCCCGGCGAGGTGGCGTAGCAGGTTTTCCCATTGGGTCAGCGGGCAGGGCAGGTGGAACACTTCCACGGCCATACCCCAGGCTGCAGCGGGCAGGTGCAGCCACATGACCGGCCGCCATTTGAGCGCCAGCAGCCCGCCGAACAGCACGAACAGGATGAAACACAGGTGAAACAGCACCAGGCTGTCGGCGGCGACGCGATAGAGCATGTGTGGGTTCGCTTTTAAGGTTGGCCGGCTTCAGGCGCCGTGGTGTTCCAGCTGATTTTAACGTGTGGCTGAGGTAAATGAGGGCGCGGATTTTCCTGAGTAACGCTATAGCTCCAGTTGAGTGGCCTTAATGCCAAACGCCTTGGCTATCTTTTCCCGCGTTGCCCGGCGAGGTTTGTTCACCGCTTCCTGTTGGGCGAAAGCGGATTGTGAAATTCCCAGGCGGTTGGCGACTTCTATCTGGGTCAAGTTCAGGTGCTCGCGCCAGGCGCGGATGGGGCTGACCCCATCGATAATCAGGCTGACGACTTGATACGGAATAAGGTGGTTTCTGCCTTGCTGTGCGAGGTATTGCCCGTAAGGGATAACCACAAACGCAGGCTTGCCTTCCAGGTCATTGATGACTTGTATGTGGGGGGACGCACTGATCATGTTTTTCCTGCTTAAGCCTTATTTAAGGCTTATTTTTTGATAAGGCTTTAACAAGTTTTTACGGCCTTTTTTGCAAATACACTAAGCCGGGTGCCTTCCAACGTTAGCCTGTCTCCCGAGGCCAGCTGATCGAAGCTGTTGCTGCATGTAAGCCTTACTTCGCAAACGTTACGACGCGTGCGTTTGCCCACAACTGCCTTGGCGTAGTTGATCAGTGTGGTTATCAATACCGAGCCGCAAAGGTTGCTTGCAGGCAACCTGGGCCGCTATTGTGCTGAATCCTTTTAGTCCTTCTCCCAAGGTTCTGTTGTGATGAATGCACCGCGTACTGCAGTCGGTCCAATCAAGGCCGTGATTTTCGATATGGACGGCTTGTTGCTGGACACTGAAGGCATCTACACCGAAGTCACGCAGATCATCGCCGAACGTTACGGCCGCACTTATGACTGGGGCATCAAGCAACACATCATCGGCCGTGGCGCCCAGGACCTGGCGGACTATGTGGTCAAGGCACTGGACTTGCCGATTACACCGGCTGAATTTCTGGAAATTCGTGAACCGCTGATGAGCGAGCGGTTCCCCAAGGCCCTGGGCATGCCCGGCGCCGAAGCGCTGGTGCGGCACTTGAAGGCGCACAACATTCCAATCGCGGTGGGCACCAGTTCGTCGCGCAACTCGTTTGGCCACAAGACCACCTTGCACCGCGAATGGTTTAGCCTGTTCGGCACCATCGTGACGGCTGATGACCCGGAAGTCGGCGCCGCCAAACCTGCGCCGGATATCTTCCTCACCGCCGCCCGCCGCCTGGGCGTGGCGCCAGAAGATTGCCTGGTGTTCGAAGATTCGCCGTTCGGCGTAACCGCCGCGAAGGCCGCCCACATGACCGCCATCGCCGTGCCGGATGAAGCCATGGCCGACGGCAAGTACGCGCATGCCGACCAGATCATCCGCAAACTCGCAGACTTCGACCTGGCCGCCTACGGCCTACCCCCTTTCCCCTGAATATACAGCGTCAAAAATGTGGGAGCTGGCTTGCCTGCGAAAGCGGTGCATCAGTCGATGTATTCATTGACTGACACGCCGCCTTCGCGAGCAAGCCCGCTCCCACATTTGGTTTCGCAGTGTTCTGAAGACCTTTCCGATCAGGCGCTGAAACCACCATCAATGGTCAAGCTCGCACCAGTGATATACCCAGCCTCAGGCCCCGCCAGATACGCCACAAAACTCGCAATCTCCTCCACCTGCCCATAACGCCCCACCGCCATCAACCCAATCAACGTCTCGGCAAATTCACTGTTCGCCGGGTTCATGTCAGTGTCCACCGGCCCAGGTTGCACGTTGTTTATCGTAATGCCTCGTGGCCCCAGGTCCCGCGCCAAACCCTTGGTCAACCCCACCAGTGCTGCCTTGCTCATCGCATACGGCCCACCACCGCCGAACGGCATGCGCTCGGCATTGGTGCTGCCGATGTTGATCACACGGCCGCCTTTACCCATATGTTTGGCCGCTTCCTGGGTGGCGATAAATACGCTGCGCACATTGATCGCCAAGGTCTGGTCAAAATCTTCCAGCTTGAAGTCTTCCAGCGGTGCGATGGCCAATACACCGGCGTTGTTCACCAGAATATCCAGGCGCCCAAAGGCTTCGACGGTGGCGTTGACCGCATTGCGAATCGCCGTGGCATCCGCGCTGTCAGCTTGAATGGCCAAGGCTTTGCCGCCTGCGTCGATCACGCTGTTTTGCAATTCTTCGGCTTTTGCCGCCGAGCTGACGTAGGTAAAGGCGACGGCTGCGCCTTCTGCGGCCAGGCGCTTGACGATGGCGGCGCCAATACCGCGGGAACCGCCCTGAATCAAGGCAACTTTGCCAATGAGGTTGTGTGTGGTCATGTCGATCTCCAGGTAGTTGATGAGTCGAGTATCGACCTCACCCCGCCAGCCCGGTAGACCGTGATTGCTATAGTCTGTGTAAACCAAAAGTTTAGAGTGGGGCGATATGGAAAGCTTTGGCAGTATCGAATGCTTTGTGCGCAGCGCCGAAGGCGGCAGCTTTGCCGAGGCAGCCCGGCACCTCAGCCTGACCCCGGCGGCGGTAGGCAAAAGCGTTGCCAAGCTGGAAGCGCGCCTGGGTGTGCGGCTGTTCCAGCGCAGCACCCGCCGGCTGACCCTGACCGAGGCCGGCAAGCTGTTCCTCGACGAAGTCAGCGGTAGCCTCACGACTATCCAGAACGCCGTGGCCAACCTTGCCAGCGCCGAAGGGCGGCCGGTGGGCACGCTCAAGGTCAGCATGGGCACGGTGTTCGGTAATCGTTATATGGTGCCGCTGCTGGGGGAGTTTATGCGGCGCTTTCCGGATATCAGCCCGGACTGGCATTTCGATAACCGCCAGGTCGACTTGATCGGCCAGGGCTTCGATGCGGCTATTGGCGGTGGTTTTGAACTGCCGCCGGGGGTGGTAGCGCGCAAGCTGACACCGGCGCACCGGGTGCTGGTGGCTGCGCCGGATTATCTGGCGCGACGCCTGCCAGTGCAGGCGCCCGAAGATTTATCGCGGTGCCTGGGCATCCTGATCCGCTCTCCGCAAACCGGCCGCGTGCGCTCTTGGCAGCTTACTGGCCCGGAGCGTGAGCAACGCCCGTTGGTGCTCAAGCCCGGCATGACCATGAGCGACTCCGAAGCCGCCTGTTGCGCCAGCGCCCAAGGCCTGGGTATTGCGCTGGTGAGCATGCCGATGGCGCTGCCGTTTCTCGACAGTGGCGCGGTAGTGCGGGTGTTGCCGGAGTGGTACGTCGATGATGGCAACATCTCTATCTACTACGCCGAACACAAACTACTGCCCGGCAAAACCCGGGCGTTTGTGGATTTCATCATCGAGCAGTTTGCCGAGCAGCGGTGGGGCCAGCGATTCAGCGCGGTTCAGGCACGGCTGTAGACCGAGGCGCGGCCATCGCAGGCAAGCCAGCTCCCACAGGAAAATGCATTTTGAGCCTGAATCCAGCCCCCACAGGAAAATGCGATCTACTGTGGGAGCGGGCTTGCCCGCGATGCAGGCGCCTCGGTCTACCTGCCAGGCCAGCCAATAACCTTCTTCGGCCGCGGCGTCGCATAAGTCCTGATCTTCGACGTCGACAACCCCAGCCGCACCAGCGACTCAGCAATCGTCACCGCCGCCGTCACCCCATCCACCACCGGCACACCCGTACGCTGGCGAATCTGCTCATCCAGCCCGGCCATGCCGCCGCAGCCGAGGCAGATCACCTCGGCCTTGTCCTCGCGGATGGCCAGTTCCGCCTGGCGCACGATAGCTTCCATGGCGGCCAGCGGATCCTCTTCCAGCTCCAGCACGGCCATGCCATTGGCGCGCACCGAGGCACAGCGCTGATACAGGCCAGCAAGTTTCAGCCGGTCTTCGATCAACGGCACGGTACGGTCCAGCGTAGTCACCACCGAATAGGCATGGCCCAAAAACATCGCCGTGCTGGCCGCCGCTTCGGTAATGTCCACTACCGGCACGTTCAACAGTTCCTGCAAGCCTTCACGGCCATGCTCGCCATAACCAGCCTGGATCACCGCATCAAACGGCTGGTCGTAAGCCATCACTCGGTCCATCACCGCAATGGCCGCCAGGTAGCTCTCAAAATTGCCCTCCACCGACTCGGCGCCAAAGTACGGGGTGAGCCCGACGATCTCGGTGCCGGGCGCGGCCACGGCCCGCGCCTGTTGGGCGATGGTTTCGGTGATGGATTCGGTGGTGTTGACGTTGACCACGAGGATACGCATGGAATGTCCTTGGTTAGTGACTGACGTTATCGACTGCAATGCTTTCGCCGCTGATATCGGCGTAGAACGGCTGACGCTTGGCGATCAACAGGTACAACAGCCCTGCAATACCGGCGCCAAACAGCCAGGAAAACGGTGCGACGCTGGCAAAGCCGGGCAGCAGCGCCAACAGAATCGCGATCACCGCCGCAGGAATAAACGCCGCGACCGCGCGTAGATTGACCCCACGGCTGTAGTAATAAACGCCATTGGGGTCTTCGCTATACAGCTGCAGGACATCCACCTGGCTTTTACGAATCAGCCAGTAATCGACCATGATCACCCCGTACAGCGGCCCCAGCAGTGCGCCCAGGCCGGAGAGGAAATACACAATCACCAGCGGGCTGTTGTAGAGGTTCCACGGCAGGATCAGCACCGCCAGGGTGGCGCTGATCAATCCGGCGCGGCGAAAGTTCAGGTACTTGGGCGCCAGGTTACTCAGCACAAACGCGGGTGCGACGAAGTTGGCCATGATGTTCACCGCCACGGTGACGATCAGGAACGCCAGGCAGCCCAGCACGAGGAAGAAGGTATTGGGGATGGCCGCGATGATTTCGTTCGGGCTTTCGATCACCCGGCCATTGAGCTGGAATTGCCCGCCGCACAGCAGCACGGTAATCGCGGCAAACACCAGGATGTTCACCGGCAAGCCCCAGAAATTACCGACCAGGATGGTCTTGCGGCAGGGCGAGGAGCGAGCAAAGTCGCAGAAATTGAGGATCAGCGTGCCGTAGATGGTCAGCCACAGCGCGCCACCGGCAAAGATATTGCGCCACATTTCGCCGCCACTCAGCGGCTCGCGGATCGACCAGGCAATATTGCCGCCAACCTGGAAGTACATCCAGCCGGCCAGCGACGCCACCGTCACCAGGATCACCGGCCCGGCGAATGCTTCATAGCGGCGCACCATTTCCATGCCGTACGCCAGGATCACCAGTTGCACAAACCATATCGCCACGAAACACGCCCAGCCGAGGGTCGACAGGCCGAGGATTGAGTTGTGGTCATAGTCGGCAAAGCCCGGGTGAATCGCCGACAACAGCACGCGAAAAACCACCGAAGCCAAGTAGGTCTGGATCCCAAACCAGGCAATCGCTATCACCGCGCGAATCAACGCCGGAAGTTGTGCACCGTGAATGCCGAAACTGATGCGGCTGATAACCGGGAAAGGCACGCCGGTCTTCTGGCCCATAAACCCCGACAAGTTCATGAAGAAGTACACCAGCGCCGCACCGATGCCCAGCGACATCAAAATCTGCCAGCCGCCCAGTCCCAGCGCATACAAACCGATGGCAAATGAATAATTAGCGATGTTGTGCACGTCATTGGTCCACAGCGCAAAGATGCTGTAGCAGCCCCAACGTCGGCCTTCGACCTTGGTGGGCGCCAGGTCTCTGTTATGCAGGCGCGGGCTGAGTACCAGCGGGCCGGGGCTTGGCGCCTCGGGGTTCAGGGCGGAGGAGGGCAGATCCAGTGCGATGTTATTCGAGAGGCTTGTACGCATTCCGGCAGGCTCCGGCGCATCTGCACGAGCGTTGCAGATGGCAAAGTGTATGTAGGTTTTGTATTTATTGTATACAAAGCGTAATTCACCTTAAGCCACATGCGTGCCAGTTTTCGATCTATAAAAACTGTGGGTAATTTCGTTTTTACTGATGAATAAAATAACTAGCTGAATTTAAAGCGATATAAATTGACCGTCTGAACAGGTATTTATTTTTGGACGAGAAGGTTCTCTATCGGAGAGGCAAACAGCCCACGAGGAGGGGTGTTACGTTTTGGTGCGAAAAAATATGAATTGCACACATAAATGACACCGATAGTTACATAGGTGTGTACAAAATCTGTGCCCCCCACAAATCAAAATGTGGGAGCGGGCTTGCTCGCGAATACGGTCTGTCAGCTCCACATAAGTTGACTGACACACCGCATTCGCGAGCAAGCCCGCTCCCACATTTTTACCGTGTCAGCGATCAGGCCTTGCTGATGATATTCCCAGCATGCAGCCCACATTCCTTCTGCGTGGCTTCCTCCCACCACCAGCGGCCTTCACGCTCATGCTGGTTCGGCAACACAGGCCGGGTGCACGGCTCGCAGCCGATGCTGATAAACCCGCGCTCATGCAGGCTGTTATACGGCAGCTCGAGCATGCGGATGTAACCCCAGACTTCCTCGCTGGTCATCTGCGCCAGCGGGTTGAATTTGTACAGGGTGCGTTCCGGCGTGGAGAACGCCGTATCGATTTCCAACGCCGCCACCTGGCTGCGGGTGCCGGGGCTCTGGTCACGGCGTTGGCCGGTAGCCCAGGCACTTACGCCGGACAGCTTGCGACGCAGCGGTTCGATCTTGCGCACGCCGCAGCATTCGCCATGGCCGTCCTTGTAGAAACTGAACAGGCCCTTTTGCTTGACGAAGGGCTCCAGCTTGCTCTGGTCCGGCGAGATCAGTTCGATGTCGATCTTGTAGAACTCGCGCACCTGCTCGATAAACCGGTAGGTCTCCGGGTGCAGGCGGCCGGTGTCTAGGCTGAACACCTTGACGTTCTTGTTCAGCTTCCAGGCCATGTCGACCAGCACCACGTCCTCGGCACCGCTGAAGGAAATCCACAGGTCATCACCGAACTGGCTGAACGCCAGCTTGAGAATGTCCTGAGCGGATTTGTTGGCATAAGTCGTGGCGAGTTCAACGACGTCGAAGGCTTGGTTCATCAGGACGGTTCCTACAGGTCAGTGGCGCTGAGCGCTCTATAGGGAAGCGATGGTATCAAATCCGCCCTGCGTTGCGGCGGCCAGCTTGAGTCGCTAGAGTTCGGCAGTCCTTTTGCTCGCTCAACTAACAACATCTAATGGGAGTGTCTTGTGGAAATTGCCTGTCTCGACCTGGAAGGGGTGCTGGTTCCGGAAATCTGGATCGCCTTCGCCGAAAAAACCGGTATTGAATCCCTGCGGGCCACCACCCGCGACATTCCCGACTACGACGTGCTGATGAAGCAGCGCCTGCGCATCCTCGATGAGCACGGGCTCAAGCTTGCCGACATCCAGGAAGTGATCGCCACCCTCAAGCCACTGGACGGCGCCGTCGAGTTCGTCAACTGGCTGCGCGAGCGTTTCCAGGTGGTGATCCTGTCAGACACCTTCTACGAGTTTTCCCAACCGCTGATGCGCCAGCTGGGCTTCCCGACCTTGCTCTGCCACCGTCTGATTACCGACGAAAATGACCGCGTGGTGAGCTACCAGCTGCGCCAGAAAGACCCCAAGCGCCAATCGGTGCTGGCGTTCAAAACCCTCTACTACCGCGTGATCGCCGCCGGCGATTCCTACAACGACACCACCATGCTCGGTGAAGCTGACCGGGGGATTCTGTTCCATGCGCCGGAGAATGTGATCCGCGAATTCCCGCAGTTCCCGGCGGTGCATACGTTTGAGGACTTGAAAAAAGAGTTCATCAAGGCGTCGAATCGGGCGTTGAGCCTGTAAGTTTCTCAGCGCTGTTGTTGGCCCCATCGCAGGCAAGCCAGCTCCCACATTCGATCGGGTTCACACCGTTCAACCTGTGGGAGCTGGCTTGCCTGCGAAGAGGCCAGTACAGCCACTGCAATTCCCGTCAGGCCCCAGCCAGCAACCGCTCATAAGGAATACTCAACCCTTCATGCAGACGCTTGATCATCGCCAGGCTCAGCTTGCGCTTGTGATTCAGCACTTCAGAAACCCGCCCGCTCGTGCCTATAAACGGCTCAAGGTCACGGGCGGTCATGCCTAACTGCTCCATGCGAAATTTAATCGCTTCCACCGGGTCCGAAGGCGGCATTGGATAATGTTCCGCCTCATACTTTTCAATAAGCACGGCGAGGATTTCCAGCTCGTCACCTTCTGGTGAGCCAACCTCCGCGCCCCATAGCTGCTCGACGCGTGCGAGCGCCGCAGTCAGGTCTTCCTGGGAATGAATAGGTTTTATGTTCATTACACGGTCTCCGCGTTGATCTGGTCGTAGTGCGCGTGGGTCCCCACGAAGCGTATGAACCCCAGCTGTCGCTGATAATCGATTGCCATGATCACTCGATACTTGTTGCCGCCCACGTTGAATACAACCCTGCCGCCTTTGAGAATGCTCGCTGTTCTGAGCGCTGCTTTGAGTGCTTGTGGCGTTGAATACGTGGTCTTTTCCATATGTCGATACAGCTCGACCAGCGGCGTTTTTGCATCGCAATAAGCGGGATGGCTTTCCCAGAATGTTCGTAAGGTGGAGAGCGCGATTATCCGCATTGCTGCCACCTCCCATTTCGGGAGATATTAGGTGCGGCTCGATGGATATGCAATCGCGGAAATAATTTCTGACGAGTTGGCAGTCGTTTCATGTGATCCTTCACAGACGGCGGTGGCAGGTCAGCTGAAGCGCTACAGGCTTTCCAAGGTTTGTAACAACACCCGCACTTTGGTCAGCGACTCCTGATACTCCGCCTCCCACTGCGAATCCGCCACGATCCCGCCGCCGCCCCAGCAGCACACCTGCCCGTCCTTCACCAGTAAGCTGCGAATCGCGATGGAACTGTCCATCTCGCCGCGCACGTCCAGATACATCAGCGAGCCGCAGTACAGCCCACGTCGGGTCGGCTCCAGCTCATCGATGATCTGCATCGCACGAATCTTCGGCGCGCCAGTAATGGAACCGCCAGGGAAGCTGCCGGCGATCAGGTCGAGGGCGTCTTTGTCGTCGGCCAGTTCACCGGTGACGCTGCTCACCAGATGGTGCACGTTGGGGTAGCTTTCGAGTCTGAACAGCTCCGGCACTTTTACCGAACCGGTGCGGCAGGTGCGGCCAAGGTCGTTGCGCAACAGGTCGACGATCATCAGGTTTTCGGCGCGATCCTTGGGGCTGGCCAGCAGTTCGGCGGCGTTGGCTGCATCTTCTGCGGGCGTCAAACCTCGCGGGCGGGTGCCTTTGATGGGGCGGGTTTCGACGCGGCGCTGGCTGATGTGTACAAAGCGCTCCGGCGACAGGCTCAGCACCGCGCCGTCATTCGGCAGGCTCTGGAACCCGGAAAACGGCGTCGGGCAGGCCTCGCGCAGGGCGCAGTAGGCCACCCATGGATCACCGATGCACGGCGCGCGAAAGCGCTGGGCAAAGTTGACCTGGTAGCAGTCACCGGCCTGGATGTAGTCCTGAATGCGCATGATGGCCTGGCGGTAAGCCTCGGCGCTGAGGTCCGGCGCCATTGGGCCGCGAAGCGCGAAGCTAGCCGATGCTTCAGCGACCGGCAGGCTGAACAGGTCGATCAGGCGTTGCCGTTCGCCGGCGGCCAGCGCCGGGTGAAAAACCAACTGACTGGTGCGCGCCTGATGATCGCTGATCAGCGCCCAGGCATACAGCCCGAAGCGTGCATCCGGCAGGTGCAGGTCATCCACCGCCAACTGCGGCATGCGTTCCAGATGCCGGCCGAAATCGTAGCTCAGGTAACCGATCAAGCCCCCGGCAAAGGGCAGTTCCAAACCGGCGGGCAATGCCGCCTCACCCAGTTGCGTCAGGTTTTCGCGCAAGCGCTGCAGGAAATCACCGCCGCTTTCGTCAGGCCGTACCGTCAGCGTTTCCAGCGGCCAGGCACTGAGCAGGTCATAACGCCCACGCTCGGCAGCCGGGCGGCCGCTGTCGAGCAGCACCGCGCCGGGGGCATGGCGAATCGCCGCGAAGTAGTCGGCGGGGTTGGCCCGGTAGGGCAGCGGGTGTACGGAACAGGTCGACATGCGGGGTGGATCAGCTAATGGCGCGGGGGAGGGGATTGTAGTCCCCCGTAGGATTTGCTCCTAGAGGGGATGTTCGGTGATTAGTCGCTACTGATCGTTCCCACGCTCCGCGTGGGAATGCATACCGTGACGCTCTGCGTCACAGGCGGACTGATATCAGCCTTCCACCGCAGGAATATGCCCAAACATCTCCTGCACAAACTTCACTCGCTCTTCCGGCGTTTCCGTCACGCCCGCAGCCTTCAGCTCCTCCAACCGCGCTTCCACCGCATGGGTACGCAACGTCAGGCCGCAGTCGTTGGCGATCTGGATATTCAGCCCCGGCCGCGCGTTCAGCTCGAGGATCAGCGGGCCTTTTTCCTGGTCCAGCACCATGTCCACACCGATGTAACCCAGCCCGCACAACTCATAACAGCTGGCGGCCAACGTCATGAAACCGTCCCAGTTGGGCAGTTGCACGCCGTCTACCGCGTTGGTGGTGTCGGGGTGTTTGGTGATGATGTTGTTCAGCCAAGTGCCGCGCAATGTCAGGCCGGTAGCCAGGTCGACACCCACGCCAATCGCGCCCTGGTGCAGGTTGGCCTTGCCGCCGGACTGGCGTGTCGGCAAGCGCAGCATGGCCATCACCGGGTAGCCCATCAGCACGATGATGCGAATATCCGGTACGCCTTCGTAACTGATGCTCTTGAAGATCTGGTCGGGCACCACGCGGTATTCGATCAGCGCGCGGTCGCGGTGGCCGCCCAGGGAATACAGGCCGGTGAGGATGCTGGAGATCTGGTGTTCGATTTCTTCATGGCTGATGATCTTGCCGGACACCGTGCGATAGCGTCCTTCAAACCGGTCGGCCACCACCAGGATGCCGTCGCCGCCGGCGCCCTGGGCCGGCTTGATCACGAAATCGCTGCGCCCACCGATGATCTCGTCGAGCTTGTCGATTTCCTTCTCGGTGGAAATGATCCCGTACATTTTCGGCACGTGAATGCCGGCCGCCATCGCCCGCTCCTTGGTGATGATCTTGTCATCCACAATCGGGTACAGGCTGCGCTTGTTGTACTTGAGCACGTAGTCGGCGTTACGCCGGTTGATGCCCATGATCCCCCGCGCTTCGAGGGCCTTCCAGGTTTTCCAGAAGCCGAACATTACGAATCAGCCTTGAGGAAAGCCTTAAAACGCACCAGCTCGGTCAGGCGGTAGCCGCGATAACGCCCCATGGCCAGCATGAAGCCCACCAGGATCAGCAGGATCGCCGGGAAGGTGAACACAAAGTAGATCAACTCCGGCACGCTCATGATGATGTGCGCCAGCGAGGCGGCGAACAGCGTACCAATCGCCACTTTCAGCGCGTGGTTGGCGCCGCGTTCTTCCCAGGTGATCGACAGGCGTTCGATGGTCATGGTCAGGATCACCATCGGGAACAGCGCCACCGACAGCCCGCGCTCCAGGCCCAGCTTGTGGCTGAACAGGCTGATGGCTGCAATCAGCACCACCACGAAGGTCAGCACCACCGAGAGCCTCGGCAGCATCTGCAACTTCAAGTGTTCCAGATAGGACCTGAGCGACAAGCCCAGCGCGGTAATAATGGTGAACAGCACAATCCCGAAGCCCAACTGCGTCTCGCGGAACGCCAACGCGATCAGCACCGGGGTAAAGGTGCCCAGCGTCTGCAGGCCGATCAGGTTGCGCAGGATCAGGATCACCAGCACGCCAATCGGGATCATCACCATGATCATGAAGGTCTGCTGGGTTTGCAGCGGCAGGCCGTACAACGAATATTCGAGAAAGTTGGCGTCGGTGTTTTCGTCGGTCAGCTTGGCCAGGCGAATCGCGTTCATTTCGCTGTTGTTCAGGCTGAACGTCACCATGGCTTTTTTGCCGCCATCCACCGTGATCAGGTTTTCATCGCCGGTCCACCACAGCAGGCGGTCGGCCGGCAGGCCTTGCTCGCCGGTTTCCGGGTTGAAGTACAACCAGTCATTGCCATTGAAGCTGCGCAGCCACAGCTCCGGAGTTTGCGGCTGATCAGCCACCAGGCGGATGGTGTGGACTTTTTCCACCGGCACATGGGCGATGGACAGCAATAACTCGACGATTTTGGCCTTGTGCGGCGTCGACGGGTCGCCCGCCAGCAGCAGCTTCACATTGTCGTCGTTGAGGTTATTGGTGCGCTTGATCGCTTCGGTAATAAACGTCTCGACGTCCGCCGAGTGCTGGCGGATCGGCGCCAGCAAGGCTTCGGCGGCGATTTTTTCCGGGCCTTCCACGGCGATGCTGTCGCGGAAGGTCGGGCCTTTGACCTTGACCTTTTCGCCGCTGTAACGCTTGGTCAGCACCAGGCGGTAATACAGCGTCTGGTTGCCTTTGGCGCGGCGGGCCGACCAGGTGACCTTGCGGTTGCCATCGGTGCGGTTGACGCTCACGCCGTAGTTATTGGAGATGAAACTTTCATTGAGGCTGACGAAGTCGCGGCTCAGGGGCGGCACGAACATCGAAATTTTCACCGGGTCCTTGGGGTTGGCGACGAACTCGACCTTGGCGTCGATGTTCCACAGGTCGTCGGTGGCGTCCTCGGTGACGGGAATCCCCAGCACGAAAATCTGGTAGGCGGTGACCGAAATACCCAACACCACCAGGATGGTGATCAGGATTTTCAGGTGCAGGGTCAAAGAGCGCATTCGGTTTACTCGGCGGTAGGAGCGTCAGCGGCGCAGGCAGGTTTGCCCGCTGCGTATTTAAGACTGGGGTCGACCAGCGCATCAAAGCGTTTCAGCGCTTCGGAGCCGATCAGCAGCGGGTATTGGAATGCGCTGCGGTCAGTCAAGTTCACTTCGATGCTGCGTAAAGCGGTGCCCATGCAGATGTCCAGGGCGATTACTGGGCGGGCGGTGTAGTTCTTGTCCTCATCGGGGTCGTAGTCACCGGCGCGGCGCTTGATCTTGCTGACGCGGGCCAGAGGGCGTTCGATGGGGTGGGAATGGGCGGTGTCGATGGCCAGGTAGAAGCGTACCCAGGATTCACCGTTGCGCTTGAAGCGCTTGATGTCGCGGGCGCTCAACGAGGCGGTCTTGGCGCCAGTGTCGAGTTTGGCTGCCACTTCCAGGTCAATGCCGGCAAGTTTTGCGTATTCATTCAGGCCATACACGGTCTTCTCGGCGGCAACGCCAAGGCCCGGTAAGCACATAAGGCAACACATTAAAAGGAAGGGCTTGAGTCTCATAGATCCTGAGGCGGTGCAGTGCGATGTTTAATTCAAGGCGACTGGCATTGCTGCGCAAGCTCCCTCGTGCGCCGTTTCATCAAATGATGTCAGGCAAATGCGGCGGGCATTCTAACATGATGCTTTTTTGGCGCCAGCGCTGGCAGGCGGCCATGCCCCGAGAACGTGCAGAAGGGGTTATTAGACGATTGTCGACAATGTGGATTTATTCTTTGACTATTAAGGGCTGATTGGCTAGTTTTTGCCGCATTGCTTTTAAAGGTGTCGACAATATGCTCGATCAAGCGGAAGCCTCCCTGGCGCCGTCAGACGATTCCCAGACAATGTCGGAGAACGTCTTCCGGCGTATCCAGGCCGCCATCGTCAAGGGCGAGATCGCACCCGGCAGCAAGATTTCCGAGCCGGAACTGGCGCGCACCTATGGCATCAGCCGTGGCCCGCTGCGCGAAGCGATCCACCGCCTCGAAGGCCAGCGCCTGCTGGTGCGCGTGCCCCACGTTGGCGCGCGGGTCGTGTCCTTGAGCCATGCCGAGCTGATCGAACTCTATGAAATCCGCGAATCCCTCGAAGGCATGGCCTGCCGTTTGGCCGCCGAGCGCATGACCGACGCCGAAATCGAAGAGCTGCGCCAGGTGTTGCACACCCATGAACGTGACGAAGCGTTCCAGGCCGGCCTCGGCTACTACCAGCAGGAAGGCGACTTCGATTTTCATTACCGGATAATTCAAGGCGCCGGTAATCGCACCCTGACCCAAATGCTTTGCGGCGAGCTGTACCAATTGGTGCGCATGTACCGCATCCAGTTTTCCGCGACCCCCAATCGTCCACGCCAGGCCTTTGCCGAGCATCACCGCATACTTGACGCGATCGCCGAGCGTGACGGTGAACTGGCCGAATTGTTGATGCGCCGGCATATCGGCGCGTCCAAACGCAACATTGCCCGTCACTTCCCGGACGGCGCTCCCCAATCACGAGGTGAGTCATGAGTTCGAACAATAAAACGACACCCGGCCAGCGTTTCCGTGACGCCGTCGCCAGCGAACACCCATTGCAGGTGGTCGGTGCGATCAACGCCAACCACGCACTGCTGGCCAAGCGCGCCGGGTTCAAGGCGATCTACCTGTCGGGTGGCGGCGTCGCGGCGGGCTCTCTGGGCGTGCCGGACCTGGGCATCACCGGCCTGGATGACGTGTTGACCGACGTGCGCCGCATCACCGACGTGTGCGACCTGCCGCTGCTGGTGGACGTGGACACCGGTTTCGGCTCCTCGGCCTTCAACGTGGCGCGCACGGTCAAATCGATGATCAAGTTCGGCGCGGCCGCCATCCATATCGAAGACCAGGTCGGCGCCAAGCGCTGCGGTCATCGCCCGAACAAAGAAATCGTGTCCCAGCAGGAAATGGTCGACCGCATCAAGGCCGCCGTGGATGCGCGCACTGATGACAGCTTTGTGATCATGGCGCGCACCGACGCCCTGGCGGTCGAAGGTTTGGAGTCTGCGCTGGAACGTGCCGCCGCCTGCATCGAAGCGGGCGCCGACATGGTCTTCCCGGAAGCCATCACCGAGCTGGAGATGTACAAGCTGTTCGCCTCCCGTGTGAAAGCGCCGATCCTGGCCAACATCACTGAGTTCGGCGCGACGCCGCTGTACACCACCGAACAGTTGAAATCTGCCGATGTTTCCATCGTGCTGTACCCGCTATCGGCCTTCCGCGCCATGAACAAGGCCGCCGAGAACGTCTACACCGCGATTCGTCGCGACGGCACCCAGCAGAACGTGATCGACACCATGCAAACCCGCATGGAGCTTTACGATCGCATCGACTACCACACCTTCGAGCAAAAGCTCGACGCGCTGTTTGCCGCCAAAAAGTAACCCTGTGGCTCCCTAATAAATTCAAGATTGGAGAACGAACATGGCTGAAGCAAAAGTACTCAGTGGCGCCGGCCTGCGTGGCCAGGTGGCCGGGCAGACCGCACTGTCCACCGTGGGCCAGGCCGGCGCCGGCTTGACCTACCGCGGCTACGACGTGCGCGAACTGGCCGCCGATGCGCAATTTGAAGAAGTCGCCTACCTGCTGCTGTACGGCGAGCTGCCAACCCAAGCCGAACTGGCCGCCTACACCGCCAAACTCGGCAAGCTGCGCGACCTGCCCCAGGCACTGAAAGAAGTGCTGGAGCGCATCCCTGCCGACGCCCACCCGATGGACGTGATGCGCACCGGTTGCTCGTTCCTGGGCAACATCGAGCCGGAGAAAGACTTCTCCGTGCAGCGCGACGTGACCGACCGCCTGCTCGCCGCGTTCCCGGCGATCATGTGCTACTGGTATCGCTTCAGCCACGACGGCAAGCGCATCGACTGCGTGACCGACGAGCCGAGCATCGGCGGCCATTTCCTGCACCTGCTGCATGGCAAAAAGCCGAGCGCGCTGCACGAGAAAGTCATGAACGTGTCGCTGATCCTCTACGCCGAGCACGAATTCAACGCGTCGACCTTCACCGCCCGCGTGTGCGCCTCGACCCTGTCGGATCTTTACTCCTGCGTCACCGCTGCCATCGGCTCCCTGCGCGGCCCGCTGCACGGCGGTGCCAACGAAGCGGCGATGGAAATGATCGAGCGTTTCGGCTCGGCCGAAGAAGCCGTCGAAGGCACTCTCGGCATGCTGGCGCGCAAAGACAAGATCATGGGCTTCGGCCACGCGATCTACAAAGACAGCGACCCGCGTAATGAAGTGATCAAGGGCTGGTCGAAAAAACTCGCTGATGAAGTGGGCGACAAGGTGCTGTTCCCGGTCTCGGAAGCCATCGACAAGACCATGTGGGATCAGAAGAAACTGTTCCCCAACGCCGACTTCTACCATGCCTCGGCGTACCACTTCATGGGTATTCCGACCAAGCTGTTCACGCCGATCTTCGTTTGCTCGCGGCTTACAGGCTGGGCCGCGCACGTGTTCGAGCAGCGCGCCAACAACCGCATCATCCGTCCAAGCGCCGAGTACATCGGCGTAGAACAGCGCAAGTTCGTGCCAATCGAACGTCGCTGAGTGGGATGAGCTGAGCACACTGGCCAATGTGCTTTTCTGTGGGAGCTGGCTTGCCTGCGATTGCATCACCTGGGTGTATCTGTCACACCGCAGTGAAGCCATCGCAGGCAAGCCAGCTCCCACAGAGACCCAGGCCAGTGTCGACAGTTCGCCCTGTGAACCTACCGTGACCGAGTCCTGACGATGAACACTGAATTTCGCAAATCGCTCCCCGGCAGCCGCCTGGATTTCTTCGACGCCCGTGCGGCTGTCGACGCAATCACTCCCGGCGCCTACGCCACCTTGCCGTACACCTCGCGCGTGCTCGCGGAAAACCTCGTGCGCCGTTGCGACCCGGCCACCCTCAACGCCTCGCTGAGCAAACTGATCGAACGCAAGCGCGACCTCGACTTCCCGTGGTTCCCGGCGCGCGTGGTGTGCCACGACATCCTCGGCCAGACCGCGCTGGTCGACCTCGCCGGCCTGCGCGACGCCATCGCCCTGCAAGGCGGTGACCCGGCCCAGGTCAACCCGGTGGTGCCGACCCAACTTATCGTAGACCACTCCCTGGCCGTCGAAGCCGGTGGTTTTGATCCGGACGCGTTCGAGAAAAACCGCGCTATCCGTCCAAGCGCCGAGTACATCGGCGTAGAACAGCGCAAGTTCGTGCCAATCGAACGTCGCTGAGTGGGATGAGCTGAGCACACTGGCCAATGTGCTTTTCTGTGGGAGCTGGCTTGCCTGCGATTGCATCACCTGGGTGTATCTGTCACACCGCAGTGAAGCCATCGCAGGCAAGCCAGCTCCCACAGAGACCCAGGCCAGTGTCGACAGTTCGCCCTGTGAACCTACCGTGACCGAGTCCTGACGATGAACACTGAATTTCGCAAATCGCTCCCCGGCAGCCGCCTGGATTTCTTCGACGCCCGTGCGGCTGTCGACGCAATCACTCCCGGCGCCTACGCCACCTTGCCGTACACCTCGCGCGTGCTCGCGGAAAACCTCGTGCGCCGTTGCGACCCGGCCACCCTCAACGCCTCGCTGAGCCAACTGATCGAACGCAAGCGCGACCTCGACTTCCCGTGGTTCCCGGCGCGCGTGGTGTGCCACGACATCCTCGGCCAGACCGCGCTGGTCGACCTCGCCGGCCTGCGCGACGCCATCGCCCTGCAAGGCGGTGACCCGGCCCAGGTCAACCCGGTGGTGCCGACCCAACTTATCGTAGACCACTCCCTGGCCGTCGAAGCCGGTGGTTTTGATCCGGACGCGTTCGAGAAAAACCGCGCTATTGAAGACCGCCGCAACGAAGACCGTTTCCACTTTATCGAGTGGACCAAAAAGGCCTTCAAAAACGTCGACGTGATCCCGCCCGGCAACGGCATCATGCACCAGATCAACCTGGAGAAAATGTCCCCGGTGATCCAGGTGCGCGACGGCGTGGCCTTCCCTGACACCTGCGTCGGCACCGACAGCCATACGCCACATGTGGACGCCCTGGGTGTGATCGCCATCGGCGTCGGCGGCCTCGAAGCCGAGAGCGTGATGCTCGGCCGCGCGTCGTGGATGCGCCTGCCGGAAATCATCGGCGTGGAGCTCACCGGCAAGTTGCTGCCCGGCATCACCGCCACCGACATGGTACTGGCGCTCACCGAGTTCCTGCGTAAACAAAAAGTGGTCGGCGCGTGGCTGGAATTCTTCGGCGAAGGCGCCTCCAAGCTGACCTTGGGCGACCGCGCGACCATCTCCAACATGGCCCCGGAATACGGCGCCACGGCGGCGATGTTCTACATCGACCAGCAGACCATCGCCTACCTGAAACTCACCGGCCGCGAAGACGAACAAGTCACCCTGGTCGAACAGTACGCACGCCACACCGGCCTGTGGGCGGATGACCTGAAAGGCGCGCAATACGAGCGCGGCCTGACCTTCGACCTGTCCAGCGTGGTGCGCAATATGGCGGGGCCGAGCAACCCGCACGCGCGCGTGGCCACCAGCGACCTGGCGGCCAAGGGCATCTCCGGCCAGTGGGATGAAGTGCCGGGGCAAATGCCCGACGGCGCGGTGATCATCGCCGCCATCACCAGTTGCACCAACACCAGCAACCCGCGCAACGTGATTGCTGCCGGCCTGCTGGCGCGTAACGCCAACAAGTTGGGGCTGACGCGCAAACCGTGGGTCAAATCCTCGCTGGCACCGGGTTCGAAAACCGTGGCCATGTACCTGGAGGACGCGGGCCTGGGCCACGAGTTGGAAAAACTCGGCTTCGGCGTGGTGGCGTTCGCCTGCACCACCTGCAATGGCATGTCCGGCGCACTCGACCCGGTCATCCAGCAAGAAATCATCGACCGCGACCTGTACGCCACCGCCGTGCTGTCGGGTAACCGCAACTTCGACGGGCGCATTCACCCGTACGCCAAGCAAGCGTTCCTGGCTTCGCCGCCGTTGGTGGTGGCTTACGCGATTGCGGGCACCATCCGTTTCGACATTGAAAAGGACGTGCTCGGCCTCGACGCCAATGGCAAGGAAATCCGCCTGCAAGACATCTGGCCGAGCGATGAAGAAATCGACGCGGTGGTCAAGGCCTCGGTCAAGCCGGAGCAGTTCCGCGCCGTCTATATCCCGATGTTCGCGATCCACGAAGACACCGGCCCCAAAGTCGCGCCGCTGTACGACTGGCGCCCGCAAAGCACCTACATTCGTCGCCCGCCGTATTGGGAAGGCGCGCTGGCCGGTGCGCGGCCGCTCAAGGGCATGCGCCCGCTGGCCGTGCTGCCGGACAACATCACCACCGACCACCTGTCGCCGTCCAACGCGATCATGCTCGACAGCGCCGCCGGTGAATACCTGGCGAAAATGGGCTTGCCGGAAGTCGACTTCAACTCCTACGCGACTCACCGCGGCGACCACCTGACCGCGCAGCGCGCGACCTTTGCCAACCCGAAACTGTTCAACGAAATGGTCCAGGAAAACGGCAAGGTCAAGCAGGGTTCGCTGGCGCGGATCGAGCCGGAAGGCCAGGTCACGCGGATGTGGGAAGCCATCGAAACCTACATGGAGCGCAAGCAGCCGCTGATCATCATTGCCGGCGCCGACTACGGCCAGGGTTCGTCCCGCGACTGGGCGGCCAAAGGTGTGCGCCTGGCGGGTGTGGAAGCGATTGCCGCCGAAGGCTTCGAGCGTATCCACCGCACCAACTTGGTGGGCATGGGCGTGTTGCCGCTGGAGTTCCTGCCGGGCACCGACCGCCACACCCTGAACATCGACGGCAGCGAAACCTATGACGTGGTCGGCCAGCGCACCCCGCGCGCGCAGCTGACGTTGGTGATCAACCGCAAAAATGGCGAACGTGTCGACGTGCCGGTGACCTGCCGCCTGGACACCGCCGAAGAAGTGTCGATCTACGAGGCCGGCGGCGTGTTGCAACGTTTTGCCCAGGACTTCCTGGAATCGGCGGCGACCGCTTAAGGGGATAACCATGGCACACGCAGCGCAAATCAAGATCCCCGCCACCTATATGCGTGGCGGCACCAGCAAGGGCGTGTTTTTCAGCCTCAAGGACCTGCCCGAAGCGGCGCAGGTGCCCGGCGCCACGCGCGATGCCTTGCTGTTGCGGGTGATCGGCAGCCCCGATCCCTACGACAAGCAAATCGACGGCATGGGCGGCGCCACTTCGAGCACCAGCAAAACGGTGATCCTGGCCAAGAGCACCCGCGCCGACCACGACGTGGACTATCTGTTTGGCCAGGTGTCCATCGACAAGCCTTTTGTCGACTGGAGCGGCAACTGCGGCAACTTGTCGGCGGCGGTCGGTTCGTTCGCTATCAGCGCCGGGCTGGTCGACCCCGCCCGCGTGCCCCGCAACGGCGTGGCCGTGGTGCGGGTGTGGCAGGCCAATATCGGCAAGACCATCATTGCCCACGTGCCGATCACTGACGGCGCGGTGCAGGAAACCGGTGACTTCGAACTCGACGGCGTGACCTTCCCGGCCGCCGAAGTGCAACTGGAGTTCATGGACCCGGCGGCGGAGGAAGAGGGCGGCGGTGGCTCGATGTTCCCCACCGGCAACCTGGTCGACGACCTCGAAGTGCCCGGTGTCGGCACCTTCAAGGCGACGCTGATCAACGCCGGCATCCCGACGATTTTCATCAACGCCGAAGACCTCGGCTACACCGGCACCGAGCTGCAAGGCGCGATCAACAGCGACCCGAAAGCCCTGGCAATGTTTGAAACCGTGCGCGCTTACGGCGCCTTGCGCATGGGCTTGATCAAACATCTGGACGAAGCCGCCCAGCGCCAGCACACGCCGAAGGTGGCGTTTGTGGCCAAGCCTGCGGATTACGTGGCGTCCAGCGGCAAGGCGATCAAGGCCGCCGATGTGGATTTGCTCGTGCGCGCGCTGTCCATGGGCAAGCTGCACCACGCGATGATGGGCACGGCGGCGGTGGCGATTGGCACGGCGGCGGCGATTTCCGGCACCTTGGTCAACCTGGCGGCGGGTGGTGTTGAGCGTAATGCGGTGCGGTTCGGGCAC
This sequence comes from Pseudomonas sp. R76, assembly GCF_009834565.1. Lineage (GTDB taxonomy): Bacteria > Pseudomonadota > Gammaproteobacteria > Pseudomonadales > Pseudomonadaceae > Aquipseudomonas. The sequence continues at coordinate 5,103,352 of NZ_CP019428.1, read as the reverse complement.
CCGTCCGGCACCTTGCGTGTGGGCGCCGAGGCGACCCAGGTGAACGGCGAATGGGTCGTTAAGAAAGCCATCATGAGCCGCAGCGCGCGGGTGTTGATGGAAGGCTTCGTGCGCGTGCCCGGCGACGCTTTCTAACACCTTGCACCGAACCCCTGTGGGAGAGGGGCTGTGTGGGAGCGGGCTTGCCCGCGATAGCGGTCTATCAGTAACCGTTCATTTGCTGAACCACCGCCATCGCGGGCAAGCCCGCTCCCACAGGTGGTCTTCTATTTCAAGGCAGGCGTCCAAGATCTGCTCTCTAACAACCGTAAGCCCGAGGACTAACCCCAACCCTTTTTGGAGAACTGCCATGAGCGCCAACGTCGACCAGAACAATCGCCCGGACTACGATCAGGTCCTGCAGGACATTGCCGATTACGTCCTCAATTACTGCATCGAGTCCCAGGCCGCCTTGGACACCGCGCGCAACTGCCTGATGGACACCCTCGGCTGTGGCCTGTTGGCCCTGCGCTTCCCCGAGTGCACCAAGCACCTGGGGCCAATCGTGGAGGGCACTGTCGTCCCGTTCGGCGCGCGAGTGCCTGGCACGTCGTTCCGCCTGGACCCGGTCAAAGCCGCCTGGGACATTGGCTGCATCGTGCGCTGGCTCGACTACAACGACACCTGGCTCGCCGCCGAATGGGGCCACCCATCCGACAACCTCGGCGGCATCCTCGCCGTGGCTGACCACCTTTCGCAAAAACGCCTGGCCAATGGCGACGCGCCGTTGACCGTGCGCGCCGTGCTCGAAGCGATGATCTTGGCCCATGAAATCCAGGGCGTGATTGCCCTGGAAAACGCCTTCAACCGTGTCGGCCTTGACCATGTGCTGCTGGTGAAAGTCGCCTCCACGGCGGTGACCGCCAAACTGATGGGCGCCAACCGTGAGCAGCTGCTCGCAGCCTTGTCCCACGCGTTTGTCGATGGCCAGGCGCTGCGCACGTATCGCCACGCACCGAACGCCGGCTCGCGCAAATCCTGGGCGGCGGGCGATGCGTCAAGTCGGGGCGTGCGTCTGGCCGATATCGCTATGCGCGGCGAGATGGGCATTCCGGGTGTGTTGAGCGCGCCGCAGTGGGGGTTTTATGACGTACTGTTCAGCCACACCAACAAGGACCTGGCACTCAAGCCTGAAGACAAGCGCGCGTTCAGCCTGTCCCAGCCCTACGGCACCTACGTGATGGAAAACGTGCTGTTCAAGATCAGTTTCCCGGCCGAGTTCCATGCGCAAACTGCCTGCGAAGCGGCGGTGACGTTGCACCCGCAGGTCAAGGAGCGCCTGCATGAGATCGAGCGCATCGTGATCACCACCCACGAGTCGGCGATCCGCATCATTTCCAAAGTCGGCCCGCTGGCCAACGCCGCCGACCGCGACCACTGCCTGCAATACATGACCGCCGTGCCGCTGGCCTTCGGCAACTTGGTGGCCGAGCAGTATGAGGATGAGTTTCACGCGGCTCACCCGATTATCGATGAGCTGCGCCAGAAGATGGTCATCGTCGAAGACCCACGCTACAGCCGCGAATACCTGGAGGCCGACAAGCGCTCCATCGCCAACGCGGTGCAGGTGTTTTTCAAGGATGGCTCCAGCACCGAGCAGGTGGCGGTGGAATACCCGATTGGGCATCGCCGTCGCCGGGTGGATGGCATTCCCTTGCTGGAAGACAAGTTCAAGGCCAACCTGGCCACGCGGTTTACCGCGCAGCGCAGTGGGGAGATTTTTGCGCTGTGCAAGGATCAGGAAAGACTTGAGGCCACGGCGGTTAACCGGTTTGTGGACTTATTTGTAATCTGACAAACACCACCGAGCCAATGTGGGAGCGGCTTTTGTGGGAGCCGGGCTTGCCCGCGATGCAGGCGCCTCGGTTTTGCAGTTAAACCGAGGTGATGCCATCGCAGGCAAGCCAGCTCCCACACAAGCCAGCTCCCACACTTTTTTGTGTTGTTCAGTCGGGCTTACATACTGCCTTCCACATCATCCAGGCTGAATGTTTCGGTGTGGTCGTCATAGGAGAAAATCTCCGCATAGCGCCCCCACGCCACCACGCTTTCCAGGGTTTTTTCGACAAAGGCTTCGGTCATCGAGTCTTCCAGCTCCTGCTCGAAACGCACCCGTGGCGCCCGGTGCCCGCTGCGTTCCAGCAACACCTGATGGATGCGCGCGGCCAGCGGCACGTGGCGGATCAAATGCTCGGCAAACAGCGTTTTGCGTTCCTGGGTGCCATAGTCGGCAAACAGTTTGCCGGCGTCGGTGAGGGTGATGTCGGCGCCCTTGAGTTCGGCGAAACCCAAATGCTCAAGCATCTCGGCCACCGGGAACAGGTCGTCGACTTCCAGCAAGCGTCGCTCGGCCACGGTCGGCAAACCGGCGTGGCCGTTGTAAGGCTCGGCGGCCAGGGTTTCGATCAGGCCGGCCATCAAGTTGGTGGACACTTCCGGCAACAGGCTGCCCATTTTCAGCTCGGGTATGCCTTTGGCATCGGCGCTGCGCCGGTCGGTCATCAGCGCGTAGATGTCATCGACCATTTGCCTGAAAGTCGGGTCCAGGCGGTTGCGCGGGTGCGCAAACGGCACTTTGATTTCGGCGACCACGCGGCCAGGGTTGGACGACAACACCAGAATGCGGTCGCACATCAATACCGCTTCTTCGATGTTGTGGGTCACGATCAGGATCGACTTGATCGGCAGCTGTTTGCCGCTCCACAAGTCCAGCAAGTCGGTACGCAGGGTTTCGGCGGTGAGCACGTCGAGGGCCGAGAAGGGCTCGTCCATCAGCAGCAAGGTCGGGTTGACCACCAGGCCACGGGCAAAGCCCACGCGCTGGCGCATGCCGCCGGACAACTCGCGCGGGTAGGCGTTTTCAAAGCCGTCCAGGCCGATCAGGTCGATGGCGGCCAGGGCGCGGCGGCGGCTTTCCTTGCGCTCGACCTGCAAGGCTTGCAGGCCGGCTTCAACGTTTTCCAGCACGGTCAGCCAGGGGAACAGCGCAAAGGTCTGGAACACCATGGCCACGCCTTCCGCCGGGCCGTTGAGCGGCGCGCCGTTGTAGCGCACGTCGCCCGACGACGGCTGGATCAGCCCGGCGATGATGCGCAGCAGCGTAGACTTGCCCGAGCCTGAGCGGCCGAGCATGCCGACGATCTCGCCTTCATGCAGGCTCAGGTCTACGCCGCTGAGCACTTGCAGCTCGTCTTTGCCTTTGCCGAAAACCCGGTTGACGTTTTTCAGCGAGTAGATTTCCGGGGTGTCGGCAGCGTGTTCGGTAGAGGTATTCATCACAGCGAATCCCATCAATTCAGACGAAGTTTGTTTTCAGCGATGGCGTACATAGGTCGCCAGACCGCGCGGTTGAACGCCACCACGAAGATCGACATCACCACCACGCCCAAGGCGATTTTCGGGAAGTCGCCGGCGGCGGTGGTCTGGGCGATGTAGGCGCCGAGCCCGTGGGCGACCACGTTGTCCTGGCCCCAGGACACGTACTCGGACACGATACTGGCGTTCCACGCGCCGCCCGAGGCGGTAATGGCACCAGTGACGTAGTACGGGAAGATCCCCGGCAGCATCACCTTGCGCCACCACAGCCAGCCGCGAATGCGGAAGTTGGCGGCGGCTTCCTTGAAGTCATTGGGAAACGCGCTGGCCCCGGCGATCACGTTGAACAGGATGTACCACTGGGTGCCCAGCACGATCAACGGGCTCAGCCAGATATCCGGGTTGAGCTTGTAATGCAGGATCACGATGACGAATACCGGGAACAGCAGGTTCGCCGGGAACGCCGCAAGGAACTGCGCCAGCGGCTGGATTTTTTCCGCCAGGGCGGGGCGCAGGCCGATCATCACGCCCAGCGGCACCCAGATCAGCGAAGCGATCAAGATCAGCCCGGTTACCCGCAGCAGCGTGATGAATCCCAGCAAAAACACGTGGCCGACCTCGGCAAAGGTCACTTCGGTGCCGACGTACTGCACGATGTGATACAGCGCATACGCGGCCAGCAGCGCGATGAGTGTGCCCCACACCCAATCGATCACTTTTGAGGTTTGCGGTGTTTCTGCCGGCAAGGCCTTGAGCGCACCGCCCGCGAGGCTGAAACGCTTGTTGCCGATACGGCTGAAGGAACGGGTAATCGGGCGCAGCATACGCTGGACCACGCGGGTGCGCTGGATCAGGTTGAGCACCCAGGATTGCGGCGCGGCGCCCTGGGAGGCGGTGGTTTCCATGCGGAACTTGTCGGCCCAGGCTACCAGTGGGCGGAACAGGAACTGGTCGTACATAAGGATGACCACAATCATCGCCAGGATCACGTAGCCCACGGCGTGCAGGTCTTTCTGGGCAATCGCCAGGGCCAGGTACGAACCCACGCCCGGCAGGGTGATGGTCTTGTCGCCGACGGTGATGGCTTCGGAAGCGACCACAAAAAACCAGCCGCCGGACATGCTCATCATCATGTTCCACACCAGCCCAGGCATGGCGAAGGGCACGTCGAGCTTCCAGAACTTTTGCCAGCCGGACAGCCGCAGGTTGGTCGACACTTCCACCAGGTCATGGGGCAGCATGCGCAGCGACTGGTAGAAGCTGAACGTCATGTTCCAGGCCTGGCTGGTGAAGATCGCAAAGATCGCCGCGAACTCGGCACCCAGCACGCGCCCCGGGAACAGCAACAGGAAAAACGTCACGGTAAAAGAGATGTAACCGAGCACCGGCACCGATTGCAGGATGTCGAGCACCGGCACCAGCAGTTTCTCGGCGCGCCGGCTTTTGGCCGCCAGGGTGCCGTACAACAGGGTGAACACCAACGCTGCGACCATCGCCGCGAGCATGCGCAGGGTGGTGCGCAACGCGTACTCCGGCAGGTTGGCCGGGTCAAGGGAGATCACTTCACTCTGTAGCGTGGCAATGGGCGCCCAGGTTTCACGGGCGGTGATCGAGAAAAACAGTAGAAAGCCAATCACCAAAGGCAGGGCGACCAAGTCCCAGCGGTTGGGCAGCAAGCGCAATGTGGATGCTGGCAGGTAATCGCGGAACACTTTGTTCATAGGCAGTCAGTCCTGCAGCGTTCAGGTTCAGGGGCGTGATGGGAGTGAGCTTAGCTGCTGCACGAATGACCTACCGAGAAGGACGGGCGCTGTTTTCGTGAGTCAGGGGCAACGAGGCGTTGCTGGCGGGATTGTACGTTTCTGAATGTTACAAGCACATAAATTTGCTGTCAGTTTCCTGTACGAAACGTCGCTTGGGCATCGACGCGTTTTGACCTTGTCACAAGCAGCACCTCAAATTTCTTACTCCCGTGGAACTGGTTTCCGATGCATACCAATCAGGTAGACGGGTGACCTGCTGTGCCAGGTTGCCCGGCAAACCCAATACGCGGACCCAGCGAGAGACTGAAGAGGTGCTTTATGTCTACTGTAGATACTCAACGATATGCGCCCCAATACAAGTACGAAATGCAACCCCCGCCGCCAACGCCGCCATCTGCCGGTTCCGGCGACACTGCTGGCGCCCCCGCCAACTCGCCCACTCATTCGCCAGGTTCAACGCCGCCGAGTCCTAAAGTGGGCCCTGAACAGCGCGGTAAGTTTTCCAGCCACAACAAAATCGTCAACCAGCCGAATCAGGGCGCTGATTCACAGTCCGAGATCGCGGCGCTGACTGAGAAAAATAATCAACTGATCGCCAAACACAAATCGTTGAGAGAAAAAGTTGGGAAGACGCTGAATGATCTCTATGCCCGAATAAACGAGTTGCTTCAAGAAATCAAGAAGTCGGGTAAAAAGCCTGAACAGGCGCCCGCGACGCCGGATGCTCCGCCCGTGAACCGTCGCGCGGATGGTCAGTCGGCCCCACCTCAAACTTCTTCCACGCCGGATACACAGGGCAATCAGGGCAATCAGGGTACTCAAGGCTCTCAGGATACTCAGGGTTCTCAGGGTTCTCAGGGTTCTCAGGGTTCTCAGGATACTCAGGATACTCAGGGTACTCAGGGTACTCAGGGTACTCAGGGTACTCAGGGTACTCAGGGTACTCAGGGTACTCAGGGTACTCAGGGTACTCAGGGTACTCAGGGTACTCAGGGCACTCAGGGGACAGAGCAAAGCCAGCCTCAAGGGCTGGATAACGTGGCTAAACAACAAACCGATATTCAAAATCTGTTTTCAAATTTACTTAAGGAATTCCAAAACGCAATGAAGTTGGTGTCGGAGAAATTGGATGAATTGATTGCAGCGACCAACAAAGGTGCTCCTCAAAAGCAGACAGCTCCCGAGTCGTCAGGCACACCCGAGACGGGTTCGTCAGACCCCGTCAAGCCTAAAACCGCCGCCCCTCCACAAAATGAAGAGCCAGCCCCAGCCAATGACTCAACAGCGCCTGCCCCCGGCACCGTGGCTTACCTGAACCAGAAAAACCAGGAACTTGAGAAGCAAATTGCTGAGATGGAACAGGATTTTGCGCAGAAGACGTCGAAACTTACAGCGCAGGTGGACACCTTGACCAAGCAAATCAGCGGGCAAAACCAATAAAGCATGACAGCGGATTGGCTAGTGTGAGTTAACGCCCACACTAGCTCGCGTCAGCATCAATCTCTCACTCAAACCGCAGAATCACTCGGCGGTTGTGCTTGCTCTTCTTCTCGATTTTCTCGCAGAACACCCGGCCGATTTCTTCCGTATTGATCACGTGGGTGCCGCCGCACGGTTGGATATCGATACCGGCGATGTCGATCACGCGTACCGAACCTTGAATCACCGGCGGCGCAACCGCCTGGGTGCGGGTGATCTGCAGCAGGGTTGAGTACTCCGAGGCGGGCATCGACAAGGTTTTCACCGCATGGGCTTGTTCGATCAGCGCGTTGAGGTCGCGGGTGATGCTGTCTTTGTCGAGGGTCATTTCCGGCAGGTCGAAATCCAGGCGGCCCTTGTCCGCGCTGATGCTGCAACCGGTTACGGGTGCATCGATGATCGAGCACAGCAAGTGCAGGCAGGTGTGCATTTTCATGTGCTGGTAGCGCCGTTCCCAATCCAGGCCCGCGTCCACCTGCACGCCTGCGGTCAACTGCTCAGGGCAATGATCCACTTGGTGCCAGATGATCGAGCGCAACACCGGGTCGCGCACGGTGCCGATGACCTCGACCCGCGTGCCATCGGCCAGGGTGAGGTGCCCTGTATCTCCCGGTTGCCCGCCGCCGGTGGGGTAGAACAACGTGTGCTCCAGGGCGATGCCGTGTTCGCTGACGGCAATCACCCGGGCGCTGAAGGCGTTCTGGTAGGGCGCGCTGTCGAACAGCGCCAGGGTTTCCATGGTGTGCACAGACATGTTCAACCTCCGACAATCAGTGGGCTGGCTTGCAACAGGTGACGCACCATTGCACTCAAGCCAGGGGGGGAAAGCAGGGTGATTTCAAATTCCGGCCCGCAGACTTTCAGGTTCAACGGCAGGCGCGGCAACTGCTCGCCGATGTCGAGGCGGCGCAGGCGAAATTGCAGGTGATGACGCTCTTTCACTGTGGGTTCCAGCATCAACCCCTGCAAAGGGTGAAAGTCGGCGTCGAGCACCGTGACCTTGTGACTGGCGCTGACTTCGCCGACCACGTGCAAACGCTCATCCAGGGCGAAGGCGCCCAGATAATTGCCGTGGTCGGACTCAGCGTTTTTCTGCAACTGAACCTGGTTGACCACCTTGACCTTGGTGCCGGCCGGCACGTCCTGGGTGATCACACACGAGGGGCTGATAAATACGTTGTCGCCGATCAGTACATAACCCAGCACGCGGGCGCCGGCGCCGACCTCTACATTGTTGCCCAGGCGCGGGTGGCGTTTGCCGTCCGGGTTGTTGGCAATGCCACGGGCGCCCAGGGTGACGCCGCAAAGGATGTAGCAGTCGTTGCCGATCTCGCAGGTTTCGCCGATGACGGTGCCGTAGCCATGATCCAGCACGAAGCGTCGGCCGATTTTGGCCGCCGGGTGAATCTCCGCGCCGGAGAGGATTTTGCCCTGGTTGCTGAGCTTGAGGGCCATGCGCGAAAACACGCCGTTGGTCTGGTCGGGGAAATTCCACACCAGGTGAGCAAGGCGGTAAAACAGCACCGCCTTGAACGATGCGTAAGACTCCAGGATCAACTCGCCGCGACCACGGGATGCCGGGTCGCGATAGGCATACGCGATCAAGTCTTCGGCCACCGCCTGGGCGGCGTTCTGGATCAGCGGCGCCAGGTGCGGTTCCAGCTGCTTGATCTGCGCAGGCGTCAGGGTCTTGATGAGGTGGGTGAGCAGCTCATCGTGCAGCTGTTGCATGTCGATAAAGCCTCCCATGGAGGCACCCCCGCATTCTGGATGGTTGGAAAACCGGTTATTCGAAACTGGGCAGGTAGCTGTCAGCATTGTCGTAGACCATGGTCAACACCACCGTTTCGGGCGGCAGTTCAGGGGCGAGCTGCGCGATGGCAACCATGTTGGCGGCAGAGGACAAGCCCAAACTGATGGCGTCGGTGCGCATGATGCGTTTCATCATGTCGATGCACGCCTGGCGCGACACCTTGAGCATGCCGTCGATCACGTCCACATTGAGAATGCTCGGGATCAAGCCGATCGACAGGCCCTGGATATGGTGGGGCGCGTGCCGGTCCTTGAGCAGGTCGCACTCTTCGGGCTCCACGCCCATCACGCGCATGGCCGGCCACGCAGCCTTGAGGGTTTCGCCGATGCCGGTGATGTGGCCACCCGTGCCGATGCCGCTGACGAAGTAGTCCACGCGCCGCTCACCGAAGGCGCGGAGGATTTCCGGTGCGGTGGTGTCGCGGTGGGTTTGCGGGTTGGCGCCGTTGCGCTGCTGGTTGAGCATCACGTAGCTGGGGTTTTCCAGCTGCAGTTCCATGCACTTTTCGCCGTGGGAATTATTCCCCAGGCGGCTGTCTGACAGCACTACTTTGGCGCCGTAAAGCCGCAGCAGTTTCTGTTTTTCGGGGCTGTAGTTGTCGGGGATCACCAGCACCACTTTGTAGCCCAGTACATTACCGGCCATGACCAGGCCGATGCCGGTATTGCCGCCGCTGGGCTCGATGATGGTCTGCCCGGAATCACGCATCAGCACGCCGCGGCGCTCGGCGTCGAGAATCATGCCCAAGGCGATGCGCGCCTTGTGGCTGCCACCGGGGTTGAGGGATTCGAGCTTGGCGTAGACCTCGATGCCGAGGTCTTCGGAAAACTGCGCCAGACGCACAATCGGCGTGTGGCCGATGACGTCGAGAATGGAGTTATGCAACATCAGTCAGCCCTCGGCTCAGTACAACGGCATGTCGGGTTCGACGTCGCGAACCCAATGTTTCATGCCGCCCTGCAGGACTTTGGTGTTGGCGAAACCGGCGGCCAGCAAGGTACTGGCGGCTTGCTCGGCGCGGGTGCCGGCGTAGCAGATCAGGTAGTGGGTGTTGTCGCGGCTGAGGCTGTCGAGCTGTGCGTCCAGTTCGGCCAGCGGGATATGCACCACGCCGGGTAATTTGCACACCTCCAGCTCACTGGCATCGCGCACATCCAGCAGCACGTCGGCGCTGCGGTGGTGTTCAAGCACTTGCTTGAGTACGCGCGGCTTGATGTAGCGTTCCTCGGCGAGGGAGGGTTGGCTTGGGATGGCATCGGCGCAGACCGCCGGCGCTACGCTTTCGCTGTGGCGCAGTTCCGAGCAGCAAGGGCAGTCGGCGCGGCGCTTGAAGCGAATTTCGCTGAATTTCATCGCCAGTGCATCAAAGCGCATCAAGCGGCCGGACAACGGCTCGCCAATGCCGATCAGCAACTTGATGGCCTCGGTGGCTTGAATCATCCCCACCACACCCGGCAGCACGCCGATCACGCCACCGGCGCTGCAGTTGGGCGCCAGTTCCGCCGGCGGTGCGCTTGGGAACAGGCAGCGATAGCACGGCCCACCTTTATAGTTGAGCACGCTGATCTGCCCGTCGAAGCGGTAGATGGCGCCGTACACCAAGGGTTTGCCGAGTTGTACGCAGGCGTCGTTGACCAGGTAGCGCGTGTCGAAATTATCGGTGCCGTCGATCACCAGATCGTAGGCGCCGACCAGCTCCAGTGCGTTGTCGACGTTCAGCGCAGTGTTGTGCGCGTTGATCTGGATATGCGCGTTGAGGTCTTGCAGGCGTTGCTTGGCGGACTCGACCTTGGGCATGCCCAGGGTGCTGTTGCCGTGAACGACCTGGCGTTGCAGGTTGCTGCTTTCCACCACGTCGAAATCCACCAGGCCCAGGGTGCCGATCCCGGCTGCCGCCAGGTACAGGCTGATGGGCGAGCCCAGGCCACCGGTGCCGATGATCAGTACCTTGGCTTTTTTCAGGTTCAATTGGCCTTCGCGACCGACGCCCGGCAGGGTGATGTGGCGCACGTAGCGCTGTACTTCCTCATTACTAAGGGCAGGTTCATTGCTTAAAGCGTCTATGCCCATGCCGCCGGAGGTGGCGAGCAGCACTTCGATGTTGGCTTTTTCCGGCAACGGGTCGTCGGCACCGATCAGTTCTTCCTCGGCGGTAAACAGGAAGTGTTCCTTGAGCTGGTTGTTCTTCTCGTGGAACAGATGAGCGCGCAGCTGCGGGTGGCTTTTGCAGAGGTTTTCAATGACTTCGCGCAATGTCGATCCGGTGCCCTCAAGAGTCGATTCCGGCAGCTTGGCCACGCGAACCAGAATATCGGGGAAAGAGACAGCGTTCATGGACAACTCCGTGTGCAGGTCGTTGAAGGGTTGAAGAGCGAAATGCTTGCCATCCCAGGCAAACAGCTTTGAGCCCAGGGCATGGCCCTGACGAACGTCCACCACCAAGTAGCTGACGGGGTAGATCGGCTCACCCAGGAACAGTGCCTTGTCCTGGTCTTCGTCACTGAAATAGGCGCCGACATCCGGGTGGGAGTGATAGATCACCACCACCGGGTTGTCGCTGCGAAACGCCTTGTTCATCAGCAGGGTGTCGGCCACTGAAAAGGTGTAGCCGTTGGCCGCGCTGCGCGGGTACATCTCGGGGTTCTTGCGGTGCAACTCATTCTGGATATTGCTGCCCAGATACACGCTGCCATCGGCGAAGACAAAGCCACAGCATTCCTCGGGGTAACTGCGGCTAGCGTGGGCGTAGATCTGTTCCAGGGCGGTGGGGCGGAGGACTTCCATGTTTCTCTCGCGTTGCTGGTATTGGAGGGTCAATTTTTCTTGGCCAGGAGTTTTTCAACCGGCAACTTGGTGATCGCAAAACCGGCCAGCAGGATGGCCGAGTACAGCATCAGGTCTCGGGAGATTTCCACGCCTTCGTACCAGGCGCCGATGATCACCGCGAACACCGGGAAAATGATGAATACGAACGACAAAATGATCGGGCTCAAGCGTTTTAGCAGCATGAAGTACACGATAAAACCGCCCACCGATGCCACCAACCCCAGGTAAAACAGCGCGCTCCAGGAGCGCAGGGTGATGTTTTCGAAGGTCGGTGTTTCAAACCACAGGCCCGCCACGAACAGCATCAGCCCGGCAATGCCGATGGGCAGGGTGTTGTAGGTGATCACACTGATGGCGCTGCCTTTTTGCTTGGTAATGACGTAGCACAAGGCATGCATGATTGCGGCGGTCAGAATCGCCAGTACCCCGAAGAACTCGGCGTGGTCCAGGTGCAGGCCCTGGCTCTTGATGATCATGTAGAGGCTGCCGAAACCGATGCCGATGCCGACCACCTGGGAAAAATAGATGCGCTCACGCAGAAACAGCGCGGAGAAGATCAGGATAAACACCGGCATGCAGCTGAACAGCAGGGCGGTCAGGCCGGAGGAAACATGCATCTCGCCGTAGTTGAGCAGGTAATAGGGAACGCTGAAGTAGGACAAGGTCACAAATACGAAGAACCAGCGGCTTTCGCGCGGGAACAAAATCGGCTCGCGGCGCACCAGGGCAAAACACAGGAACAGCGGGAACGCGATCAGGAAGCGCAGGCCCGCCGAGGTCAGCGGTGGCACGCTTTCGACGGCGATCTTGATGCCCAGCCACGTGGTGCCCCAACTCAGGCACACGATAAGAAACATCACGCTGGTGACCAGGCCGGCCAACCACTGTTTCTGAGTTTTTGTTTTTGTTGTGTTTTCAAGAACGGCGGACATTGGCATCGTTTATTGCTTCCCTGAGCCGGAATTGAACTCTATATTGACTGTGTATTAAGTTGTTTCATCCGGTGATTGAACCCGTAAAAGCACACTATTAGGGCGAATGATGGCTGTCAAAACAAATATTGACATGGTGTCAATTATGCGTGAGGGGTTGTCCAGCGGTCAGGGCGTGAAGTACAAACGCCTGTCCGATGTGATGGAGCGCGGCATCCTCGAAGGCTTGATTGAACCCGGACGAAAACTGCCGCCCCATCGGGTGCTTTCCGACAATCTGGGTGTGACCATCGGCACCATCAGCCGCGCCTACGGCGAGCTGGAGCGCCTGGGGTTGGTGGTGGCGCGAGTGGGTGACGGCACATTCGTGCGCAAGCGTGGGATGGAGCGCCAGCGTGACGAAGGCTTTCGCAACGTCAGCGAGGAGCCGCGTCATTACTTCGACATGAGCCGCAACATGCATATACCGGGGCAGGAAACCGTGTTTCTGGCCCAGAGTTTCCAAACCCTGTCGACCAACGCCAAGTTCCTCCAGGACATCAGCGCCTATACCCCGGATGCAGGGTTGCCGCGCTACCGCGAAGCAGGGGCGCAGTGGCTGGTACAGCGTGATTTTCACCCGATTCCCGAGCAGGTCATCTGCGTCAATGGCGGCCAGCATGGCTTGCTCTGCGCGATGATGGCGCTGTTGCGGGCGGGCGATACGGTGGTCACTGAACAGCTTACCTACCCTGGGCTGATCACGGCCGCGCGCATGCTCGGCGTACGGCTGATCGGCCTGGAGATGGACGAAGAAGGTGTGCTGCCGGGCGCGCTGGATGAAGTCTGTCGTAATCACCGGGTTTCGGCGTTGTATTGCACGCCCACTATCCAGAACCCGACGACGGCGGTGTTATCGGTGGCGCGCCGGGAAGCCTTGGTCAAAGTCTGTCGTGAACACAACCTGCTGATTCTTGAGGACGAAGCCCACGGCGTATTGGTAGAAGACCGGCCGCCGCCCCTCAGCCATTTCGCGCCTGAACGTACGATTTTGATCAGCAGCCTGAGCAAGGCCGTGTCCGCCGGATTACGGGTGGGCTATGTGCACGCGCCACCGGCGCTGGTCAGCCGTATTTCTGCAGCCCTGCGCTCAACCTGCTGGATGGCCACGCCGGTGACGTTGGAGCTGGCAACGCAGTGGATCGAAAACGGCACGGCGGAATACCTGCTACGCCAGCAGATCAACGAGATCAGCCGCCGCAAAGCCCTGGTGGGCGACCTGTTGGCCGGCCTTGAATACCGCACTCACCTCAACAGCCCGCACTTCTGGATTGAAGTACCGGAGCCATGGCGTGCGTCGGAAATTGAGGCAGAGCTTAAGCAGAATAATTACCTGATCGCCACGGCCGAAGCCTTTGCCGTCGGGCAAACAGCGGTGCCGCAGTTTATTCGGGCGAGCATCTGTAACACGTCGGGGGATGATCAGTTGTTGCGGGCGGGGTTTGATGCGCTGGCGACCGCGTTGGGGCAGGGCGGTGGCAGGTTTCACCTGTAGGACCGCGTTATCGTTCATCGCAGGCAAGCCAGCTCCCACATTTGAATGCATTCCAGTGTTGGAACTCAGTCAACTGTGGGAGCTGGCTTGCCTGCGATGGGGCCATATCAGGCAATACAACTATTTGAACCTGCGCTCTACACCCTTCTCCACCAAAATCTTCGCCGAGATCTCTTCCACCGAGAAATGCGTGGAATTGATGTGCGCAATATTCTCGCGACGGAACAGATTTTCCACTTCGCGCACTTCGAACTCGCACTGTGCATAGCTCGAATAGCGGCTGTTGGGCTTGCGCTCATTGCGGATCGCCGTCAGCCGATCCGGGTCAATCGTCAGGCCGAACAGCTTGTGTTGGTGCGCGCGCAAGGCGGCCGGCAGTGTCAGGTGCTCCATGTCGTCTTCGGTCAGCGGATAGTTGGCCGCGCGGATGCCGAACTGCATGGCCATGTACAGGCACGTCGGCGTCTTGCCGCAGCGGGACACGCCCACCAGGATCAAATCGGCCTTGTCGTAATAGTGCGTGCGGGCGCCGTCATCGTTGTCGAGGGCGAAGTTCACCGCCTCGATACGCTCCATATAATTGGAGTTGTGCCCAATGGAATGGGACTTTCCTACAGAATAGGAGGAGTGTTCACTCAACTCCTGTTCCAGCGGCGCCAGGAACGTGGAGAAGATGTCGATCATGAAACCATTGGAGGTTGCGAGGATCTCACGGATGTCTTGATTGACGATGGTGTCAAAAATGATCGGCCGAAAACCGTCTTTTTCAGCCGCCAGATTGATTTGTTGTACCATGGCCCGCGCTTTATCCACGCTGTCGATATAGGGCCGCGTGAATTTGGCGAAGGTAATGTTTTCGAACTGCGCGAGCAGGCTCTGGCCCAATGTTTCGGCTGTGATGCCGGTGCCGTCGGAGATAAAGAAAGCAGATCGTTTCATTTGAGCCCTGGGCCTTAAGCTGATGGCGAATCTTGGATATGATAGGCGCGATTTTGCCGTCCCGCAGTGGGCAGCATTCTCACTTATTTTCCAGGTCCAGGCCACAAGCGCTGGCGTTTGCTCCTACTGAGCAGCCGGCGTCCTGAGCTTTTCCAACACAGAAAGTGGAGAGATCACCTTGGTAGAGTACGTAGTTTCCCTCGATAAGCTCGGCGTCCATGATGTAGAGCATGTGGGGGGCAAGAACGCATCCCTCGGCGAGATGATCAGTAATCTTGCAGGCGCTGGTGTCTCGGTGCCCGGTGGTTTCGCCACCACGGCCCAGGCTTACCGCGATTTCCTCGAACTGAGCGGCCTCAATGCTCAGATCCACGCCGCGCTGGACGCCCTGGACGTCGATGACGTCAACGCCCTGGCCAAGACCGGTGCCCAGATTCGTCAATGGATCATGGAAGCCGAGTTCCCCGAGAAGCTCAACGAAGAAATCCGCACCGCCTTCGCCACCCTGTCGGCCGGCAACCCGGACATGGCCGTTGCTGTGCGCTCCTCGGCCACCGCCGAAGACTTGCCGGACGCCTCCTTTGCCGGCCAGCAGGAAACCTTCCTGAACATCCGCGGCGTCGAAAACGTGATCCGCGCCGCCAAGGAAGTGTTCGCTTCGCTGTTCAACGACCGCGCCATTTCCTACCGCGTACACCAGGGTTTCGACCACAAGCTGGTGGCCCTGTCTGCCGGCGTGCAGCGCATGGTGCGTTCGGAAACCGGCACGGCCGGCGTGATGTTCACCCTGGACACCGAATCCGGTTTCCGTGACGTGGTGTTTATCACCGGCGCCTACGGCCTGGGTGAAACCGTCGTACAAGGCGCAGTGAACCCGGACGAATTCTACGTCCACAAACACACGCTTGAGGCAGGCCGTCCGGCCATCTTGCGCCGCAACCTGGGCAGCAAGGCCATCAAGATGATCTACGGCGACGAGGCCAAGGCCGGTCGTTCGGTGAAAACCGTTGAAGTCGACAAGGCCGAGCGCGCGCGTTTCTGCCTGACCGACGCTGAAGTCAGCGAATTGGCCAAACAAGCGATGATCATTGAAAAGCACTACAAGTGCCCGATGGACATCGAGTGGGCCAAAGACGGTGACGACGGCAAGCTGTACATCGTGCAGGCGCGCCCTGAAACCGTGAAAAGCCGCACCTCGGCCAACGTCATGGAGCGCTACCTGCTCAAGGAAACCGGCACCGTGCTGGTAGAGGGCCGTGCCATCGGCCAGCGCATCGGCGCCGGCAAGGTGCGGATCATCAAGGACGTGTCCGAAATGGACAAAGTCCAGCCCGGCGACGTGCTGGTTTCCGACATGACCGACCCGGACTGGGAACCGGTAATGAAGCGCGCCAGCGCCATCGTCACCAACCGCGGCGGGCGTACCTGCCACGCGGCGATCATCGCGCGTGAGCTGGGGATTCCAGCGGTAGTGGGTTGCGGCAACGCCACCCAACTGTTGAAAGACGGCCAGGGCGTGACCGTGTCCTGCGCCGAAGGCGACACCGGTTTCATCTTTGAAGGTGAACTGGGCTTCGACATCAAGCAAAACTCCATCGACGCCATGCCCGACCTGCCGTTCAAGATCATGATGAACGTCGGCAACCCGGACCGTGCCTTCGATTTCGCGCAGTTGCCGAACGCCGGTGTGGGCCTGGCCCGCCTGGAATTCATCATCAACCGCATGATCGGTGTGCACCCCAAGGCCCTGCTGAACTACGACGGCCTGCCAGCGGACATCAAGGAAAGCGTCGACAAGCGCATCGCCGGCTACAACGACCCGGTCGGCTTCTATGTCGAGAAACTGGTGGAAGGCATCAGCACCCTGGCGGCGGCGTTCTATCCGAAAAAGGTCATCGTGCGTTTGTCGGACTTCAAGTCCAACGAATACGCCAACCTGATCGGCGGCAAGCTCTACGAGCCGGAAGAAGAAAACCCGATGCTGGGCTTCCGTGGCGCCTCGCGTTACATCAGCGAAGCCTTCCGCGACTGCTTTGAGCTGGAATGCCGTGCCCTCAAGCGCGTACGCAATGAGATGGGCCTGACCAACGTCGAGATCATGGTGCCGTTCGTGCGCACCCTGGGCGAAGCGAGCCAGGTGGTCGACTTGCTGGCAGAAAACGGCCTGAGCCGTGGTGAAAACGGCCTGCGCGTGATCATGATGTGCGAGCTGCCGTCCAACGCCATCCTGGCCGAGGAGTTCCTGGAATTCTTCGACGGTTTCTCCATCGGCTCCAACGACCTGACCCAGCTGACCCTGGGCCTGGACCGTGACTCGGGGATCATTGCGCACCTGTTCGATGAACGTAACCCGGCGGTGAAGAAGCTGCTGGCCAACGCCATCCAGGCCTGCAACAAGGCCGGCAAGTACATCGGCATCTGCGGCCAAGGCCCTTCCGACCACCCGGACCTGGCCAAATGGCTGATGGAACAAGGTATCGAGAGCGTCTCGCTGAACCCTGACTCCGTGTTGGAAACCTGGTTCTTCCTCGCGGAAGGCCAAGCGTCCGCTTAAGGTCGATACGTCAAAAGTGCCGGTCACTCGCCAAGGGTGACCGGCATTCTTATCTGTGCAGGGCGGAACTCCTTCCGGACGCCGCCCTTTTTTGTGCAAGAGCATTATGCAAAGCAGCAGCAACCTGTTTCCCGTCGCCCTGATCAGCGCTGAACGTCGTGGCGACTTAAGTGAAGATGTGTACCGCCTCAAACCCGGCAACAGCCCCGACGGCACCGTCGAGCTGGCCGTGACGCGTTTGGGCCTGGCCGATGTCCCGGAAAACCGGGGCACGCCGGTTATTTTGTTGCACGGCAGTTTTTCCAACCGGCGTTTCTGGTACTCGCCCAAAGGCATCGGCCTGGGCGCTTACCTGGCGCGCCAGGGTTTTGATGTATGGATCCCGGAAATGCGCGGGCACGGTTTGTCCAAACGCAATCACGACTATGCCAGGAACCGTGTCGCCGACTATGCGCGTTACGATTTACCGGCCATTGGCGCGTTTGTGCGTGAGCAAAGTGCGCAAATTCCGCATTGGGTCGGGCATTCCTTGGGCGGCACGGCCCTGGCGGCGGCATTGGGCGGCCAGCACCTGGGCGCGCCGGCAGTGGCCTCGGTGGCGCTGTTTGGCTGTCAGGTCAGCCGCACCCATTGGCCGTTGAAGATTCCACCGTTGGAGTGGACCGGTCGTTTGCTCCTGAAACGCTTTGGTGAAGTGTCCGGTTCGCGGCTCAAGCGCGGCCCGGAGGACGAGCCGGCAGGCGTGATGATCGAAGCCATGCGCTGGAACGGCCTGTTCGGTCGTTTTGGCGATGGCAAGCAGGACTGGTGGAAAGGTCTGGCAGACGTTGACGTGCCGCTGTTGGCGGTGAGCGCGGCGGGCGACCGGCAGGATCCGGATTGGGCGTGCCGCAAGCTGTTCGAGCAAGTCGGTTCGGAGCATCGCCAATACCTGTGCCTGGGGCGCCAGCAAGGTTTTACCGGGGATTTCGGGCACGTTGAGATGCTGGTCAGCAAAGCCGCGCAGGCTGAGGTATGGCCTTTGGTGGAGCGCTGGTTGAAAGATCCGCTGTCACCGTTAGCCGGGGCAGAATCCCAGGCACTGGAAGCGGTTTGACCCGGCGCTCTGCCAAGGGCGTTTCACTCGTGTGTGGTTGCGGCTAATATATGACGGATTAAACGCTTCTGGTCATATTCAGTCGCGCAGTGGTTATTGCGTTGCGATGAGATGGGTCTGATCATGGCCGCCGCCGACGGGCAACTGCCTAAAGAATGCCTGTTGCGATGCGTTTTTCTGATGTACACCGTGGGATGTTCGACCTCTTCTTTAACGACAGGAGTTTCTCGATGAACCATTACGTGACGCCCGACTTGTGCGACACCTACCCGGACCTGGTGCAGGTGGTTGAGCCGATGTTCAGCAATTTCGGTGGCCGAGACTCCTTTGGCGGCGAAATCGTCACCATCAAGTGCTTCGAAGACAACTCCCTGGTCAAGGAACAGGCCGACCAGCCTGGCGCCGGCAAAGTGTTGGTGGTTGACGGTGGCGGCTCCCTGCGTCGCGCGTTGCTGGGCGACATGATCGCTGAGAAAGCCGCGAAGAACGGCTGGGAAGGGCTGGTGATCTACGGCTGCATCCGTGATGTCGATGTCATCGCCCAGACTGATCTTGGGGTGCAGGCGTTGGCAACCCACCCGATGAAAACCGACAAGCGCGGTATTGGCGACCTGAATGTGATCGTGACTTTCGCCGGCGTGACCTTCCGCCCAGGCGAATACATCTATGCGGACAATAATGGCGTGATCGTCTCGCCAAGCCCGCTGAAAATGCCTGAATAAACCGCAGTAGCCGATAGGGGTGAGGATGTTCGAGGAAGAAAACGCGCAATGGGGGCTGGTGCACGCCCTGGTGCTGGACGGTAAAGGCGGTGCGCGTTCGATTGCCCGGACTGAGCTTGACGACTTGCAGCTGCAGCCACAGGAAAGCCTGTGGCTGCATTGGGATCGCAGCCACCCGCAGACCCAGACGTGGCTGCGTAAAGCCAGCGGCTTGAGCGAGTTCGCCTGCGACCTGCTGTTGGAGGAAAACACCCGTCCGCGCTTGCTGCCGCTGCCCGACGCAGAATTGCTGCTGTTTCTGCGCGGGGTCAACCTTAACCCCGGCGCCGAGCCGGAAGACATGGTATCGGTGCGCATTTTCGCTGCGGCCAGTCGCGTGATTTCCCTGCGCCTGCGCCCGCTGCGCGCAACCGATGAGCTACTGGTGCAACTGGCGGAAGGAAAAGGGCCGAAGACCGCGTCCGAGCTCATCCTTTATATGGCGCAATACCTGACCAATAAAGTGCAGGATCTGGTCACCGACCTGTCTGAAGTCGTCGATATCGAGGAAGAAAAACTGGATGCCGACGAACGGTATACTCCGGAGCATGGCAACGTTTTGCAGATACGTCGTCGAGCCGCTGGGCTCAAACGTTTTCTTGCGCCGCAGCGGGATATTTTCGCCCAGCTCACGCGCATCAAATTGCCTTGGTTCTGTGACGACGATGCCGACTATTGGAACGAATTACACAACAGCCTGACGCGATACCTTGAAGAGCTCGAATTGGCTCGGGAGCGCGTGGGGCTTGTGCTTGAGACCGAAGACCGGCGTTTGAGCCTGCGCATGAATCGCACCATGTATCGCTTCGGGATCATCACCGGGATCTTCCTGCCGATGAGTTTTCTCACCGGTTTGCTGGGTATAAATGTGGGCGGCATTCCGTTCTCTGGCAGCCCTTATGGATTCGTGATTGCGTGCCTGATGATGGTGGCCGTCGCACTGGGACAATGGTGGCTATTTCGACGATTGCGCTGGGTTTGACCTGAATATGACCTGAACGTACGAAGGGGCCATGTGACCCCAGGAATTTAACCCTCGTCTTTTAAAACACTTGCGAGAGGTCTTTATGCACGATCCGTTCGAACAGTCTTTGCGTGACATGCTCAATGCGTCGCCGTCCAACCGTGACGACGATGCTTGCCTTGGCCGCGTGTTGAAAACCGCCAACCGTCAGGTAGGGGCGGGTGACTTGTTCGGTCTGCTCGGTCGTTGGCTGCCGGCGTTGATGATGGCCCTGAACAATGGTTCGGCCCATGTATCGCCGGTGTCCCGTCGTAAACCTCTTGCTCGCACTGCTGATAAGGCTGATTGAATATGGAACTTGATCTCTGGACCCAGAGTCTGGTCACTGCGATGACCGCATTGTGGACCAAAGTGGCGAATTTCATTCCCAACCTGTTTGGGGCGCTGGTCCTGGTACTGCTCGGGTTTGTCGTGGCCAAGCTGCTCGACACCTTGCTGTCCAAATTGCTCGCCAAACTGGGCCTGGACCGCTTGATGGCAGGCACCGGCCTGACCAAGCTGTTGGGGCGTGCCGGCTTGCAAGTGCCGATCTCTACCCTGATCGGGAAGATCGTCTACTGGTTCGTTTTACTTATTTTTCTGGTTTCTGCTGCTCAATCCCTTGGACTTGAGCGAGTTTCAGCTACGCTCGACATGCTGGCGCTGTATTTGCCGAAGGTTTTCGGCGGCGCGCTGGTGCTGCTGGTAGGCGTTTTACTGGCGCAACTGGCCAATGGGCTGGTGCGCGGTGCGGCCGAAGGCGTGGGGTTGGACTATGCTGCGGGCCTGGGTCGAATTGCCCAAGGCCTGGTGATCATCATCAGTATTTCGGTCGCGATCAGCCAGTTGGAGGTCAAAACTGACCTGCTTAACCACGTGATTGTGATTGTTTTGATTACCGTTGGTCTGGCCGTTGCGCTGGCCATGGGGTTGGGAAGCCGGGAAATTGCCGGGCAGATTCTTGCGGGAATCTATGTGCGTGAGTTGTATCAGGTAGGGCAGCAGGTGCGTGTGGGCGAGGTCGAAGGGCAAATCGAGGAGATCGGTACCGTGAAAACTACGGTGCTGACCGATGAGGGTGAACTGGTGTCACTGTCCAATCGGATTCTCCTGGAGCAGCAGGTCAGTAGCCGCTAACCCGGCAAACCCTGCTAATGTACGCCGCCGCGAACCCGGGTGACCGGGCTGCAGCGGACATTGACCTGACTGTCGGCACGACTTGTTTTGAATAAAGCCCAAACGCTGTCCACGCGCTATGACCCCCGTGAGCTCTCTGATGAGGAGTTGGTCGCGCGCTCGCACACGGAGCTGTTTCACGTAACACGCGCGTACGAAGAATTGATGCGCAGATATCAACGCACTCTGTTCAACGTTTGTTCAAGGTATTTAGGGAACGATAGAGATGCGGATGATGTCTGTCAGGAAGTGATGCTCAAGGTGCTGTACGGCCTGAAGAACTTCGAGGGCAAATCGAAGTTCAAGACCTGGCTCTACAGCATCACGTACAACGAGTGCATCACGCAGTATCGTAAGGAACGGCGCAAGCGTCGCTTGATGGACGCTTTGAGTCTGGACCCCCTTGAGGAAGCGTCTGAAGAAAAGGCGCCGGCACCCGAGGAGAAGGGCGGACTCGATCGCTGGTTGGTGCATGTGAATCCGATTGACCGAGAAATTCTGGTGCTTCGATTTGTCGCAGAGCTAGAGTTTCAGGAAATTGCTGACATCATGCACATGGGTTTGAGTGCTACAAAAATGCGTTACAAACGCGCTCTTGATAAATTACGTGAGAAATTTGCGGGCGAGACTGAAACTTAGTGCGTGGCAAATATCTCTTACGTGTAGGCAAGTTCTGTTAGACTTGTCGCCGAGTTGTCCCCCGGTTTGTGGGACTGCTTTACAATCACCAGATGGGGATTTAACGGATGAAACTGAAAAACACCTTGGGCTTGGCCATTGGTACTCTTATTGCCGCTACTTCTTTCGGCGCACTGGCACAAGGCCAAGGCGCAGTTGAAGGCCAGCTGTTCTACAAAAAGCAGTTCAACGATAGCGTTAAGCACATCGAAGACGGCTACAACCCTGGCGCCAGCATCGGTTACTTCTTGACCGACGACGTGTCGATCAACCTGAACTACGACACCACCAACCACACCCGTTCGAACGACGGTACTGGTTCCCAGAAGATCAAAGGTGACACTGGCAGCGTGACTGCTCAGTACCACTTCGGTCAGGCTGGTGTTGATTCCCTGCGTCCATACGTAGAAGGTGGTTTCGGTCACCAGAGCCGTACCAACGTTGAAGCTGACGGCCACAAAGGTCGCGACCAGTCCACCCTGGCTATCGCTGGCGCTGGCGTGAAGTACTACTTCACCAACAACCTGTTCGCACGTGCTGGTGTTGAGTCCGACTACAACCTGGACAACGGCAAGTGGGATTACTCCGCACTGGTCGGCCTGGGCGTAAACTTCGGCGGCAACGCTGGCGCAGTTGCTCCAGCTCCTACCCCAGCACCAGCTCCAGAGCCAACTCCAGAGCCAGAAGCTCCAGTTGCTCAGGTTGTTCGTGTTGAGCTGGACGTGAAGTTCGACTTCGACAAGTCGGTTGTTAAGCCTAACAGCTACGGCGACGTGAAAAACCTCGCTGACTTCATGAAACAGTACCCACAAACCACCACCGTTGTTGAAGGTCACACTGACTCCGTCGGTCCTGACGCTTACAACCAGAAGCTGTCCCAGCGTCGTGCTGACGCGGTCAAGCAAGTTCTGGTCAAAGACGGTATCGCTCCTAACCGTGTAAGCTCGGTTGGTTATGGCAAATCCCGCCCAGTTGCTGACAACGCAACTGAAGCTGGCCGCGCTATCAACCGTCGCGTAGAAGCCTCGGTAGAAGCTCAAGCTGCTCAGTAATTACTGAGTGGTAAAAAAAAGCCCGGCTTAGGCCGGGCTTTTTTTCGCCTGAAATTTACCTCAGCCGCCGGCTGAAACCGCAACGCAAGCGGCCTGATCCGTGGCGGCAACACTGCCGATCACCAGGATCGCCGGGCTCTTCAGGGCGAATGACAGTGCATCCGCGTGCATACGCGCAAGATGACTGCGGCATTCCCGCTGCTGGGGCAGCGATGCATTTTCGATCATCGCTACCGGCATATCCGCCGCCATTCCCCCCTCCAGCAGTTGCTGACGAATCTCCTCCAGCTTCGCCACGCCCATGTACACCACCAATGTCGTCCCGCCCTCGGCCAGCGCGCGCCAGTTCAGGCTGCTGTCGTCCTGGGTATGTGCCGTGACCAGCGTTACGCCTCGGCTGACACCGCGCAAGGTCAGCGGAATGTCGCAATTGGTTGCCCCCGCCAGGCCTGCCGTAATGCCATTGACCAGTTCTACCATCACCCCGCGCGCGCGCAGCCACCTCGCTTCTTCGCCGCCCCGGCCGAAAATGCACGGGTCGCCGCCTTTAAGCCGCACCACGCACTTGCCTTGGCGTACATAACGCAGCATCAAGCGGTGGATAAAATCCTGGGGCGTCGAACGG
This sequence comes from Pseudomonas sp. R76, assembly GCF_009834565.1. Classification (GTDB taxonomy): domain Bacteria; phylum Pseudomonadota; class Gammaproteobacteria; order Pseudomonadales; family Pseudomonadaceae; genus Aquipseudomonas. The sequence goes on along the minus strand of NZ_CP019428.1, from coordinate 5,079,767 downwards.
CACCCGCCGCGCTTGCCAACGGTGATCACCCGCGCATCAACGCAGTGTTCCAGCACCGCCGGGTTGACCAAATCGTCGATCAACACCACATCGGCCTCGTGCAGGGCCCGCACCGCCTTGAGGGTCAACAGCTCCGGATCCCCGGGCCCAGCGCCCACCAGCCAGACTTTTGCGCTCATGTTTTCCCCTCACACACTGATTGCGATTGGCTGCGAGTTGCTGGCCAAAAGACGTTTGATTTCCGGCACACAGGAGCCGCATTGCGTGCCGCAGCCCAATTCTTGTTTAAGCCCGTCCAGGTTCAGGCCACGGGCAATACCGGCGCACACCGCGTTTTCGCTGACGTTCCTGCAGTTGCACAGCGTCTTGTTGCTGGCTGCCGCACCGCCCGGTGGCGCGCTGAGCGGCGCCAACAGCCAGCGGCGCAGTTGATCGTCGGTACGGCCTTCCAGCCAAAGGCTCTGCAGCCAATGCCGGGCCAGGGTTTCGCCCGCCAGACGCAACGCGGTAATACGGCCTTTTTCGATTTTTACCCGCTTGCCGATCGAGCGGCGCGGGTCGTCATAGGCCATGACAGGGCCGTCATTGAGGCCCAGCAGTTCGTCGATGCGGGTCAATAGTTGCAGGTCGGGCGCCTCGGTATGCGCCGCACGTACCAGCAGCGCCGGACGTTCGCGTCCCGCCAGGCTCAAGCTGACGTAGGCAAAGCCTTCGCACAGTGGGCGCAGTGCTTCAAAGTGTTGCTGAACATTTCCTTCAATCAGCGCGAACAGCTGCCACGGCAGGTGTACCGCTTCAAGGCGCACGCCGCTGTGCTTGAGTTCCGGCTGTTTCGACAACGGGTCAAACGCCGGTTGGGTCAGCGCATTGACGCCGCCCTTGAGAAAACGATCACCCCAATGCATCGGCAGGAATGCCTGACCTGGGCGCACGCTGTCGTCACTGTTGACGGCGACGATCACGTTGCCGCGCCGGCTTTTCAGGTTGACCAGATCACCTTCTTTGAAACGATGACGGCGCAATTCATCCGGGTGCAGGCTCAGCAACGCCTCGCTGACATGGCCGAACAGCTGCGCTGCCGTGCCCGTTCGGCTCATGCCATGCCATTGATCACGCAGGCGCCCGGTAATCAGGGTCAGCGGGAAGCGCGCATCGCGCTGCTCCTTGGCGGCGCGGTAAGGGTCGGCGACAAAGTGCGCCCGGCCGCTGTCAGTCGGGAATACGCCATCGGCATACAGACGCGGCGTTCCCGTTTGCGCGCCCGCGGGAAACGGCCATTGCTGCGGCCCGATCTGATCGAGCAGGGCATGGCTGATGCCCGACAGGTCAAGGTCGCGGTCGCGGGTCAGTAGCTTGTATTCATCAAAAATCTGCGCCGGTTGCTCAAAGGCAAACAGGCTGGCCAGCCCCGGCCGCAAGCGACGCTCCAGCCGCTGTGCAAAATCAACGGTAATCGCCCAATCCGGCCGTGCTTCGCCAGGTGGGGCAATGGCGCGGCGCACGTGGGAAATACGCCGCTCGGAGTTGGTCACGGTGCCTTCCTTTTCGCCCCAACTGGCGGCGGGGAGCAGCAGGTCGGCATAAGCCGCCGTCTCGGTGGTACGAAACGCCTCCTGCAATACCACGAAAGGGCACGCCGCTAATGCCGCACGTACGCGGTTCTGGTCCGGCAGCGATTGCGCGGGGTTGGTGCAGGCGATCCACACGGCCTTGATCTTGCCGGCCTGGATTTGCTCGAACAGCTCTATCGCGGTCAACCCGGTAGGCGCCGGCAACGATTCAACGCCCCAATAGGCGGCGACTTCTGCACGGTGTTCAGGGTTGGCGGCTTCGCGATGGCCCGGCAGCAAGTTCGACAAACTACCGGTTTCGCGCCCGCCCATGGCATTCGGCTGCCCCGTCAGGGAAAACGGCCCACAGCCCGGCCGGCCAATCGTCCCAGTGGCCAGGTGCAAGTTGATCAGCGCGCTGTTTTTTGCACTGCCGGCGGTGGATTGGTTCAGGCCCATGCACCACAGCGACAGAAAGCTGCTGGAGGTGCCGACCCATTCCGCGCACAGCCGCAGCTGCTCGACGCTGATCCCGCACAGCTGCGTGACCATTTGCGGCGTGTAGTCATGCACCAGTCGCTTCAACTCGACCAGTCCATCGGTATGCGCCTGGATGAACTCACGGTCGATCCAGTCTTCCCACAGCAATACATGCAAAATCCCATGAAACAGGGCCACATCCGTTCCCGGCAGGATGGCCAGGTGCAGGTCAGCCAAATCGCAGGTGTCCGTGCGCCGAGGGTCGATCACCAGCACTTTCATCTGTGGGCGCCGCGCTTTGGCTTCCTCCAGGCGTCGGAACAATACCGGGTGGGCGTAGGCCATGTTGCTGCCAACGATCATCACGCAGTCGCTGGATTCCAGGTCTTCATAGCTGCACGGCGGCGCGTCGGCGCCCAGGCTGCGCTTGTAGCCCACCACCGCCGAGGACATGCATAGCCGGGAGTTGCTGTCGATGTTGTTGGTGCCGACCAGCGCGCGCGCCAGTTTGTTGAAGCTGTAATAGTCCTCGGTCAGCAACTGCCCGGAGATGTAGAACGCCACGCTGTCCGGCCCATGTTCGCTGATGGTTTCGGCGAACACGTTGGCCGCGTGTTCCAGGGCGGTCTCCCAATCGGTGCGCGCGCGCGCCAAGCCTTTGCCCAGGCGCAGCTCCGGGTACAACGCGCGGGCGGCCAAGTCGCCGGTCAGGTGCAGGCTTGAGCCTTTGCTGCACAACTTGCCAAAATTCGCCGGGTGGTCTGGGTCGCCCTGCACACTGAGAATCTGCGCGCCGTCATGCTCGATCAGCACGCCGCAACCCACCCCGCAATAACAGCAGGTGGACGCGGTGGTCTGGCGGTCCATCAACCTGCGTCCCGCAGGGCCAGCATGACCCGGCCGTTTTCCACGCGGGCAGGGTGATGGTGGGCGCAGCCGATGTCCGGCGCCTGGGCTTCGCCGGAGGCCAGATCAATCTGCCAGTTGTGCAGCGGGCAGGCCACGCGCTTGCCGTAGATCAAGCCTTGGGACAGTGGGCCGCCCTTGTGCGGGCAGCGGTCGTCGAGGGCAAACACTTCGTCGTCACTGGTGCGGAAAATCGCGATGTCACCCTTTGGGCCATTGATGATGCGCGAGCCCAGGGCGTTGATTTCTTCGAGGGCGCAGATATCCAGCCAGTTCATGCCGGCACCTCCAGCTGTTTGACGGGGATGACTTCAAATTCCTTTTTCAGCAGCGGCTGCTCCAGGCGCTCTTTCCACGGGTCCTGCTCGAACGACAGCGAGAATTGCAGGCGCTCGTTGAGTGCCTGGCGCCGGGCCGGGTCTTCCAGCACGGCTTTCTTGATGTGCTCCATGCCTACGCGTTGCAGGTAGTGCACGGTGCGCTCGAGGTAGAAGGCTTCTTCGCGATAGAGCTGCAGGAAGGCGCCGTTGTATTCGCGCACTTCTTCGGCGGTTTTGAGTTTGACGAAGAACTCTGCGACTTCCGTCTTGATCCCGCCGTTGCCGCCGATGTACATCTCCCAGCCGGAGTCGACGCCGATTATTCCCACGTCCTTGATGCCGGCTTCCGAGCAATTGCGTGGGCAGCCGGACACCGCCAGCTTGACCTTGTGCGGCGACCACATATTGAACAGGTCATGCTCCAGCTCAATGCCCAACTGCGTCGAGTTCTGTGTGCCGAAGCGGCAGAACTCGCTGCCGACGCAGGTCTTCACGGTGCGGATGGATTTGCCATAGGCGTGCCCGGACGGCATGTCGAGGTCTTTCCACACGCCGGGCAAGTCCTGCTTCTTGATGCCCAGCAAGTCGATGCGCTGGCCGCCGGTGACCTTGACCATCGGCACGTTGTACTTGTCAGCCACGTCAGCGATGCGCCGCAACTCTGACGGATTGGTCACACCGCCCCACATCCGTGGGACGACGGAGTAGGTGCCGTCTTTCTGAATATTGGCGTGGGCGCGTTCGTTGATCAGGCGCGATTGCGGGTCGTCCTTGGCTTCACCCGGCCAGGTGGAGATCAGGTAATAGTTCAGAGCCGGGCGGCAGGTGGCGCAGCCGTTGGGCGTGCGCCAGTTCAGGTAGCTCATGGTGCCGGCGATGGTCAGCAGATGCTGGTCGCGGATGGCTTGGCGGATTTGCCCATGGTTGAGGTCGCTGCAACCGCAAATGGCCTTTTCGCTTTTCGGTTTGACGTCGGCGGCACCGCCCACGGTATTGATCAGGATCTGTTCCACCAGCCCGGCACAGGAACCGCAAGAGCTGGCGGCCTTGGTGTGTTTCTTGACCTCGTCGACGCTGAACAGCCCGTGTTCCTGGATCGCCTTGACGATGGTGCCTTTGCACACGCCGTTACAACCGCAGACTTCGGCGTTGTCGGCCATGCTCATGGCTTTGTCCTGGCCTTGATGGCCTACATCGCCCAGAGCATTTTCACCGAACATCAAGTGATCGCGAATCTCACCAATCGCGTGGTTCTCACGGATCTGGCGGAAATACCAACCGCCATCCGCCGTATCGCCGTACAAGCAGGCGCCGACCAGGATGTCGTCCTTGATCACCAGTTTTTTATACACGCCGCCAATCGGGTCGGAGAGGGTGATGGTCTCGGTGCCTTCGCCGCCCATGAAGTCGCCGGCGGAGAACAGGTCGATACCGGTCACCTTCAACTTGGTCGAGGTCACCGAGCCTTTGTAAGTGGCAAAGCCCAACTGCGCCAAGTGGTTGGCGCAGACCTTGGCCTGTTCGAACAGCGGCGCGACCAAGCCATAAGCGATGCCACGGTGGCTGGCGCACTCGCCAATCGCATAGATGCGCGGGTCGTAGGTTTGCAGGGTGTCGTTGACCAGAATCCCACGGTTGCACGGGATGCCGGATTTTTCCGCGAGCTCAGTGTTAGGGCGGATGCCGGCCGCCATCACCACCAGGTCGGCGGGGATGATGTCGCCGTTCTTGAATTGCACCGAACCGACGCGGCCATTGCCGGCGTCATGCAGCGCCTGGGTCTGTTCGCACAGGCGGAACACCAGGCCACGGCTTTCCAGTTCGGTTTGCAGCAACTGGCCGCTGGTCTTGTCCAGTTGCCGCTCCAGCAGCCACTCGCCGATGTGCACCACGGTCACGTGCATACCGCGCAGCATCAGGCCGTTGGCGGCTTCCAGGCCGAGCAGGCCGCCGCCAATAACCACGGCGTGCTTGTGGGTCTTGGCGGTGTCGATCATGGCTTGGGTGTCGGCGATGTCGCGGTAGCCGATTACGCCCTGCAAGGTGTTGCCGGGGATCGGCAAGATAAAAGGAGTCGAACCGGTGGCAATCAGCAGGCGGTCGTATTCGGCTTCGGTGCCGTCTTCGGCAATCACAATGCGTTTGACCCGGTCGATCTGCACCACTTTGCGGTTGAGCAACAATTTGATGTGGTTATCCAGGTACCAACTCAGGTCGTTGAGCACGATCTCTTCGAAGGTCTGCTCACCGGCCAGCACCGGCGACAGCAGGATGCGGTTGTAGTTGGTGTGGGGCTCGGCGCCGAACACGGTGATGTCGTACAGGTCGCTGCTCAGCTTGAGCAATTCTTCAAGGGTGCGAACCCCGGCCATGCCGTTGCCGATCATCACCAATTTGAGTTTTTTCATGTCGTTCTCCGCAATGGCTCGACAAATTCCGTGCAAACAAAAAAAGGCGTCCCCGCCAGTTACCTGGCGAGGACACCTTTGTCCGGTCCCGTTCTCTCGGGAAGCTCGACCCTTCGACGTTGAAGGGGCGGCTATGTGTGTGTTGTTGATGAAAGTAATGCAGCGGTTGTGCCAAGTCGCCAGGCGCCCGGTTTAGTTGGGTTGCCATCGAAATCGTGTGGGAAATCGCCCTTTAGTGGTGCAGCAACCAATACACCAGCACCAGGTTGATCAGCAGCGAAACCGTGGCCAGGGTTTGCCAGACCTTGAGCGGCTCGCTCTCCAGCAACGGTCGTGGTCGCACGCTTAATTCACGGCGGTCTGCCTGCTCCAGCGCCAGCAGCCACTCTTCGGCGGTTTCATAACGTTGCGCCGGTTGCGCCGCCACGGCGCGCTCCAGACTCAGCGGCAACCCGTCCGGCAAGTCGGGGCGGTAGCGACTGGCGCTGACTGGCTGGGCGAAACGCGGCCGTTGGAAGGCTTCGATTTCACCGTAGGGATAATGCCCGGTCAGCAGGTAATAGAGCGTGACGCCGACACTGTACAAATCCTGTTGCGGCGTAGGCGGCTCCCCGCCGAATGCTTCCGGAGCGATAAAACTCGGGGTGCCGGGCAGCAGGTGGGCGCGGTCTTCGGAAAGCCCCGGGCAGTAGGCCAAGCCGAAATCCAGCACCCGCAGTTCGCCATCGTCGCCCAGCAGCAGGTTTTCCGGCTTGATGTCACGGTGCAGGATCTGCCGTCGATGCAGCAGGCCCACCGCCCGCAGCAACCGCTCGGCGATGGACTGCCATTGCGCCAGGGGCAATGGACCTTGCTGTTGAAACAGTTGCGCGAGGGTTTGCCCCGGATATTCACGCATCACGTAGTACAAATGCTGGCGCCCACTGGCGGCGTGGGCTTCTGGAAACGCGCGCCCGGCCACCCGGCGCAGAAACCATTCCTCCGACAACAAGGCTTGGCCGGCGTCGCTGTCATCGTCGCGGCTGAGCGGCAAGGTTTTCAGCAGCCACGGCTGCTGCTGGGCATCGCGTACCCGATACAGCAAGGACTGCCGGCTCTGCGCCACAACGCTTTCAACCTGCCAGCCTTCAAAACGTTGCCCGGGCTTCAGCGGCGGTGGCAGCGGCCATTGCTGCAGCTGCACCAATGCATCGCCGAGGGTGGCGGCGCCGAGTTGGTCGATGCGCACCAGCAGCGCGCTGGCATTGTCTTGGCTGGCGGCCAGGTGCGCGGCGTTGACCAGGGTATTCACCGCCACATCGAGATCGGTTTGCTCGCGCAGGATCGCGCTGATGCTGTGATCACCCAAGGTCGCCCATACGCCATCGCTGAGCATCAGGAAGCATTCGCCGGCACGCAGTTCGCCGTCGAGAAAATCCAGCACCAGGTGTTGGTCCAGGCCGAGGGCGCGCTTGAGCACATGCTGCATGCCCGGCTGCTCCCACACATGGTCTTCAGTGATGCGCTGCAACTCGCCGTCGAGCCAGCGATACACCCGGCAATCACCGACATGCGCGAGGGTGAAACGTTGGCCGCGAAACACCAGGGCGCTCAGGGTGGTCAGCAGCGGCTGGCCACCGCCGTTGGCTTGCAGCCAGCGGTTTTGCGCCAGCAACAAACGTTCAAGCGCCTGCGCCACGCCCCAGGTTTGCGGCGTGGCGTAGTAGTCCAGCGCCAGCGCCTGCAAGGTCGAGCGCGCGGCCAGGCCGCCATCGGCGCATTGGCTGACGCCATCGGCGATGGCGCACAAGTAACCCTTGCTCGCCGCCAGTTCGGCCACTGGTGTGACCACGCGCAGCGCATCCTGGTTTTCCGCCCGAGGGCCGATGGCGCTGGCGTGGGCGACGCTCAGTTGCAGGCCCATCAGACGCGCGCGGCGGTCACGGCGGCCGAACCCCAGGTGGTTCTCCAGCGACGTTTAACGCCGTGCAGGCCAAACCAGGCCAGCACGCCCAGGCTGGCGAACAACCACAGGGCGATCTGATAACTGCCGGTGCTTTGTTTGATCGCGCCCATGCCGGCGGCGAGGGCGAAGCCGCCGATACCGCCGGCCATGCCGATCAGGCCGGTCATCACGCCGATTTCACGGCGAAAACGCTGGGGCACCAGTTGGAACACGGCGCCATTTCCTGCGCCAAGGCCGAGCATGGTGCAGACGAAAAGTGCCAGGGCCGCGTAAGAACTTGGCAGATTGAAACCCACCGCGGCGATGCAGATGGCCGCCACGCTGTACATGCCGAGCAGGGTGCGAATCCCGCCGAAACGGTCGGCCAGGGCGCCACCCAATGGGCGCATCAAACTGCCGCCAAACACACAGGCGGCGGTGTAGTAGCCGGCCGTCACCGGGCTCAGGCCGTACTGGTCGTTGAAGTAGCCGGGCAGGGCGCTGGCCAGGCCGATAAAGCCGCCGAACGTCACGCTGTAGAAGAACATGAACCACCAGCTGTCGCGGTCGCCCAGCGCCTTGAAGTAGTCGGCCATGGATTTGGCTTTCGGGCGTTCAGGGGCATTGCGCGCCAGCCAAGCGAAGACGACCAGGGTGATCACCAAGGGAATCAGCGCGAAGCCGAACACATTGCTCCAGCCAAACGCGGCCGCCAGCACCGGTGCGAGCAAGGCCGCAAACACTGTTCCGGAGTTGCCGGCACCGGCGATGCCCATGGCCTTGCCTTGGTGTTCAGCCGGATACCACTGGGACGCCAGGGGCAGGGCGACCGCAAACGACGCGCCGGCCATGCCCAGGAACATGCCCAGGAGCAAGGCTTGCTCGTAGCTGTGGATGCCAAGTTTCCACGCGCCGAACAGCGCGGCAATCACAATCACCTGGCCAATCAGCCCGGCGGTCTTGGGCGACAGTTTGTCGGCCAGCATGCCCATCAGAAAGCGCAACACGGCGCCGGCCAGGATCGGCGTGGCCACCACCAGGCCGCGCTGTTGAGTGGTCAGGTGCAGGTCGGCGGCGATCTGCACCGCCAGTGGGCCCAACAAGTACCAGACCATGAAACTCAGGTCGAAATACAGGAACGCGGCAAACAGGGTCGGGGTGTGCCCGGATTTCCAGAAGCTTGATTTCATCACGCACCTCAACGGTTGGGGTCTTGTAAGAAGGCCAAGTGATGGGGCCGCCGGTTGAAGGCCACCCCACCGGCCCCAGGCTCTGGGGCCAAAACGAAAAAACGCCGCCACCGGGTTCGCAAGGGCAAACCGGATGGGCGACGTCTTTGTCGTAGAAGGGGCAACCGCCGTTGGTTACCTGTGATGAATGCTTAGCAAGAGCTGCGCCAAAACGCGTTGATCCTGATCGTTCCCACGCTCCGCGTGGGAATGCACCCTGTGACGCTCCGCGTCGCCTACGCAAAACGTGCGCCGGATCAGCCGAGCAACTCGCTCATGGCGATGATCTGCTCCGCCACCTGGATCAGTTTCTGCTGGCGGCTCATCGCTTGGCGGCGCATCAGGGTGTAGGCCTCTTCTTCATTGCAGTGCTTCATTTTCATCAGCATGCCCTTGGCCAGTTCGATGCGTTTACGCTCGGCCAACTGCTGATCGCGCGCCTGGAGCTGGGCGCGCAGCGCCTGGTCGCTTTCAAAGCGGGCCATGGCCACGTCGAGGATCGGTTGCAGGCGCTGGGCCTGGATGCCTTCGACGATGTAGGCGCTGACCCCGGACTTGATCGCCTGACGCATCACATTGGGGTCGTGCTCGTCGGTAAACATCACAATCGGCCGCGGCTGGTCGCGGCTGACCAGCACCACTTGCTCCATCACGTCGCGGCCGGGTGACTCGGTATCGATCAGGATCACGTCCGGGCGCACCGTTTCGACGCGCGCGGGCAGGTCGATGGTCAGGCCGGACTCATCGATGACCTCGAATCCGGCCTCGATCAATGCAGCTTTGAGGCGCCCGACCTTGCGCGGGGTGTCGTTGATCAACAGGATTCGCAACATAGTCGTCGTCCTGTCAGCGCAACGCCTGGCGGCTGGTAGCGTCCGCCATGGCGTGCAAGCGGAAGCTGCGGGCATAGGCGGCGGGGTCGGAGCCGTCCCAGATTTTGCCGTCGATCAATTGGCTGCTGCGCATGTCCTGCACGGTTGCCGGCACGCCGACGGCAGCGGCGGCCTGGCGATACAGCTCCAGTTGCTGCACCTGGCGCGCGATGCCGAGGTAGTCCGGGTCTTCGCGCAGCAAGCCCCAGCGCCGAAACTGGGTCATGAACCACATGCCGTCGCAGAGGTAAGGCAGGTTCACCTCGCCATTGCCGAAAAACCGCAGGGCATGCGGGTCTTGCCACTGGTTGCCGAGGCCGTCGTCATAGGCGCCGAGGAGGCGCGGCTCGATGCAGTCCAGCGGTGCATCCAGGTAGTCACGGGCGCTGAGCAATTGCGCGGTGGAGCGGCGGTTCTCCTGGCTGGCTTCGATAAAGCGGCTGGCTTCGAGAATCGCCATGACCAGCACGCGGGCGGTGTTCGGGTATTGATCGACGAAGGCCTGGGTACAGCCTAAAACTTTTTCCGGATGGTCCGGCCAGATCGCCTGAGTGGTCGCCAGCGTGAACCCCTGGTTCTGCTTGACCGCGCTGGCACACCAGGGCTCGCCGACACAAAACCCATCGATGCGCCCGGCTTGCAGGTGCGCGACCATCTGCGGCGGTGGCACCACCACACTGTCGACGTCCTGCAACGGATGAATACCTTGGCTCGCCAGCCAGTAATACAGCCACATGGCGTGGGTGCCAGTGGGAAAGGTCTGGGCGAAGGTCAGTTTTGTTCGGCTTTGGTGCACGTGGCGATCCAATGCCTCAGGAGTGGTCACGCCCTGCTGTTGCAGGCCATGGGACAGGTTGATGCTCTGGCCGTTCTGGTTGAGCCCCATCAACACGGCCATGTCGGTGGGCGCGACGCCGCCAATGCCCAAGTGCACGGCGTAGATCAACCCATACAGGCTATGGGCGGCGTCCAGTTCACCGCTGACCAGTTTGTCGCGCAGGTTGGCCCAGGACGTTTGGCGTTTGAGGTTCAGCGTGAGGCCGTAAGGTTGCGCGAAACCCTGGGTGGCGGCGACCACCAGCGAGGCGCAGTCGGTCAGTGCCATGAAACCCAGGTCGAGGCTGCTCTTTTCCGGGGCGTCACTGCCGTTTACCCAGGCCAGCGCTGTATTCATCGGGTTTTTACCGACCGAATCGTTCATCAACACCTACCTTTTTCTCTCAAAAAAAAAGCACCGTGCCCACAGATGGCGATGCAGGCCAATGCAGGGTCACGACGCCTTTGTCCGTAAGCGCGTTCCGACGTTGGCGCGCGCTCTGATGCAATGTCCATAGCAAGGCACATGCCACGGATGGGCATGCCCAAGGCCCCATCAACTTTCCATCAAGATTGAAACGCGCCGGTCTTTCAGTATGGCCACCTCTTTGCGCCAGACTGTCAGGAACACCTACGGTGACTATCGATTCGCCAGCCATGATGAACCGCTTCGGGTTGCATCGCTGGCTGCTGTGCCTGGCACTGTTGCTGGCCATCGCACCTGTCATGGGCGAAACCTATCAAGCGCGGGATGAAAGCCTGCATACGTTTTTTACCGCCCTGTCGGTGCCTTTGGGCTTGCCGGTAGTGGTCAGCCGCGAGGTGGCGCGCAGAACCCTTTCCGGAACCTTCGACCTGGGGGCGGCGCAGCACACTTTGGAGGCGGTCGCCGAGCAGCAGGGCCTGATCTGGTACAGCGACGGGCAGGTGATTTACCTCTATGAGGCGGGGGAGGCAAAAAGCTCGGCGGTGGCGTTGCGGCATATTTCGGTCGACAGGTTGCGCGGCTTCATGCGCCGTTCTGGCCTTGATGAATCACGTTACCCGCTCAGGCAGAGCGCAGGGCGGACATTCTATGTGTCCGGGCCGCCCAACTATGTAGACCAGGTGCTGCACCTGGCCCAACTGATGGACAGGCCACGCACCGAGGTGCGCGTGGGCGCCCAGACGTTCGGCGTGGTGCAGGTGTTCAACACCCACGTGGCAGACCGTCAGTACGTCATGGGCGGCGAGAAGGTGAATGTATCGGGCATGGCCTCGATGATCGAAACCGTGCTGGCCAGCGAGCAAAAAAATGACACGCAGCGCCCCGCGAGTTTGCTGGCCGACAAGGGCCTGGTAGTGATTGCTTACCCCGACTCCAACAGCCTGTTGATCAAGGGTAAGCCTGAGCAAGTGAAGGCGATTGAGGAACTGGTGGTGCAGCTCGACAAACCCAAGCGGCCGATTGAAGTGTCGCTTTGGCAGGTCGATGTGGAACGCAGCGAATTCGAGAAAATGGGCGCGGCCTGGGCCGAGGAAACAGGCACCGGGGCCTCAGTGACACGCGTATTGGAACCTTTGGAGGATAACCGCTTGATGGCGCAGCTCGGTGTGCTGGAGCGCCGGCGCAAAGCGCGGATCGTTACTTTTCCGGTGATCCTTACCCAAGAAAATGTTCCGGCGGTTTTCCAGGACAACCATACGTTCTACCTGTCCAGTCCCGGCAGCGACAGCCATGAATGGCAGCCTGTGCAGTATGGCACCGAGGCCAGTGTGCTTGCGCGTTTTGCCGAAGCGAACCAGATCGAAATGCAGCTGAACATCAAGGATGACCGTCAACTGGACAGCAAGCTCAAACCTGGCTCGGCGGGGGAGGTGGGGCGAGTGGGAATCAGCACCGTGGTGCGTGTACCGCCGGGCAGGCGCCTTTGGCTGGGCGGTTTTCGACGCGACAGTGACATGACCGGCCGTGCTCGACGCTCCGAGGTGCGGCTGTTTGTGATCCAGGCGCGAGCCGTTGGAAGCGAACTCAAGCTGCTCGCCGGTGCCGTCGGACCGCCGCCATTGACGCAGCGCCAATATGAGCAAGTGCAACGTGCGTTTGTACGTGAACACCTTGAAGTGCCGGAATGAAATAGCCCTTTAAGCAGGCTTCTGAACGATTGCCCGAACGTGCGTTGCGCGCTGGAGAAAAGTCCTACGAGGTGCGTGCCTAAATCCTCGACTACAGGCGCTTTTTCTTAACGTTGTTTGCCGGTCAGGTTTTTATAGTCGTGGGGTTGCCGTGTTGGCCGTTTCTGGAAGCAAGTAATTGAATGTCATTAGTCGGATGCAGAGGTGCGTATGACCATCGCGAATGATGTGACTACCACCTCACGGGTGTTTGCTGGATGGACCTTGTATGGCGATGGCCAGTTGACGGGCGAAGGCGTGGATATCCAGTTGCCACCCAAGGAGTGGCATGTACTGCGGCTGCTGTTGGCCTCCAATGGCGAGTTGATGACCAAGGACCGGTTGCTGGCGTTGGTCTGGCCGCGTGGCGAGGTGGCCGAGGAGTCACTCACGCGCTGCATCTATGCATTGCGCAAACACCTGAAAAAAGACAAAGACTTTATCAAGACGATCTATGGCAGAGGCTATCGCTTTACCTGTGCGGTAAAAGTCGAGCTGCACGCATCGCGTCAGGCTGGTCGGGGACGTGCGCAGTACATCTGTTCGGCGTGTGGCCAGGTGGCACATGATTAAGCGATTGGGCCAAGGCCTGCTGTTGAGCGTACTGATGAGTAGCCATCACGCCTGGGCCAGTTGCTGGGACGATGTTGCCCGCCGCTACGATATCGAGCCGGAGCTGTTGCAGGCGATTGCTGCAGTTGAGTCGGGTTACCGGGTGCAGGCGCTGAACACTGACAACAGCGATGGCTCCCGGGATATCGGCCTGATGCAGATCAACAGCATGCACCTGCCTCGCCTGGCCAAGCAGGGGATTACCGAGGAAAGGTTGCTGACTGAGCCGTGTTTGTCGGTGGAAGTGGGCGCTTCGATCCTTGCCGAATTTATCCAGCGTTTCGGCTATAACTGGACCGCCGTGGGCTCCTACAATGCCGGGGTGGCACCGGAGCGAGAGGCGTTGCGCCTGCGTTATGCCGAAAAAATCTGGGCGCAGTACGAGGCGTTGGTCGCGCAACGCCACTGACGATTGAGCGGCGTACCTCGCACCTGGCGCGCCACCCCGGCTATAATCGGCGCCACCTTTCGCCGCCATCCGAGTCTAGCCCGCCCATGTATACCCTGGCCCGCCAGCTGTTGTTCAAACTCTCCCCGGAAACTTCCCACGATCTGTCCCTGGACCTGATCGGCGCCGGTGGCCGCCTGGGGCTTAATGGCCTGGTATGCAAAGCGCCGGCGAAGATGCCGGTATCGGTGATGGGGCTCGATTTCCCCAACCCGGTTGGGCTGGCGGCAGGCCTGGACAAGAACGGCGCGGCCATCGACGGTTTTGCACAACTGGGCTTCGGCTTTGTCGAAATTGGCACCGTGACGCCACGGCCGCAGCCGGGCAACCCGAAACCACGGATCTTTCGCTTGCCGGAAGCCGAGGCGATCATCAACCGCATGGGCTTCAACAATCAGGGCGTTGACCACTTGTTGGCGCGGGTTCAAGCGGCGAAATACAAGGGCATCCTCGGCATCAATATCGGCAAGAACTTCGATACGCCGGTCGAGAATGCGGTGGATGATTACCTGATCTGCCTGGACAAGGTCTACGCCCACGCCAGCTACGTCACCGTCAACGTCAGTTCGCCCAATACGCCGGGCCTGCGCAGCCTGCAATTTGGCGATTCCCTCAAGCAACTGCTTGAAGCCTTGCGCCAGCGCCAGGAAGACTTGGCCGTGCGCCATGGCAAGCGCGTGCCGCTGGCCATCAAGATCGCCCCGGACATGAGTGATGAAGAAACCGTGCTGGTCGCCCAAGCCTTGGTGGAATCGGGCATGGACGCGGTAATCGCGACCAACACCACCCTCAGCCGTGTCGGCGTTGAAGGGCTGGCCCATGGTGATGAGGCAGGCGGGCTGTCGGGTGCACCGGTGCGGGACAAGAGCACTCACATCGTCAAGGTGCTGGCAGCTGAGTTGGCGGGGCGCTTGCCAATCATCGCCGTGGGCGGCATCACCGAAGGCAGGCATGCGGCCGAGAAAATTGCCGCCGGCGCCAGCCTGGTGCAGTTGTACTCCGGCTTCATCTATAAAGGGCCGGCGCTGATTCGCGAGTCGGTGGATGCGATTGCAGCGTTGCCCAAAGCTTGAGGCAATAAAAAGGGCTCCCTAAAGGAGCCCCTGGGCCGAAGCCCGCCGCCCTGATGGGGCGTGCGTGGTTAAGTCGTTACATCATCTTCAAGGTGGTGTGTCGGATTAAGTGCCCTGTGTTAGCCGACGGCGTGAAGTTCGTTGAGTCTGTGGATTCCCGCAGTGCCAGTCATACCGTCCCAGTTGTCGCCGCGTCCTTCTCGCCAGCCGTTGATCCAGGCTTGGCGTACCGACGGTAGAGTAAATGGGCAAAGCTCACGGGATTTGCCATGAACGCCATATTGATATCCGCGTAAAAATGCTCTTTCCAACGGATCACGCTTAAGTCTTCTCATAGGGTGTTTCCCTCACTTGTTGACTGTCTTGATATCCTTCGGCCTCGTCCGAGGCCGGGCAGAGTTTTTCTGCCGTTGGTGGGCTCGCTGCCGGCGTGGCGAGCCAATGTGTCGACGTCGTTACGGCGCCAACCTGTGTTGAGTTCTAACCAATAGGTCACATGGATTCAATGATCGTTTTGTCATAAGCACGTAACGATAACGATGCTATAGCCATAAGCTGGGCTGGCTTTTCGCCCCATTTGTTGGGCAAACCCAGCTATGATGTGCCCTGCAAAGAGGATGGGTTTAATCCTTTAGTGAGAATGCCCGCCCGTTGCAGTCGGTTATTATTCGACGAAGGGTCGGAATATTTCTTTTTGTTGCGATCATTTATTTATCTGCCCCGGAAATTTTGGCCGAAAGGCCTGGCCGCCGGGGTGGAACGGCACATTCGTGCCACGCGAGCGCTCTTCAAGAAAAGTGCTTGATTGAAAACCGAGCCGGCGATGCGTCGCCCGTTCATTTATTGCTGAAAAGCCTGGAATGCCCCATGTCGGACCGTTTTGAACTCTTCCTCACTTGCCCCAAGGGCCTCGAAGGCCTGCTGATCGAGGAAGCCGTCGGGCTTGGCCTTGAGGAAGCCCGCGAGCACACCTCGGCCGTGCGCGGCATGGCCGACATGGAAACCGCCTACCGCCTGTGCCTCTGGTCGCGCCTGGCCAACCGCGTGCTGCTGGTGCTCAAGCGCTTCCCGATGAAGGACGCCGAAGACCTCTACCACGGCGTACTGGACATCGAATGGGCTGACCACATGGTCCCGGATGGCACCTTGGCGGTGGAATTCAGCGGCCACGGCTCGGGCATCGACAACACCCACTTTGGCGCGCTGAAGGTCAAGGATGCGATTGTCGACAAGCTGCGCACCCCGACCGGCGAACGCCCGTCCATCGACAAAATCAACCCGGACCTGCGTATCCACCTGCGCCTGGACCGCGGCGAAGCAATTCTGTCCCTCGACCTGTCCGGCCACAGCCTGCACCAGCGCGGTTACCGCTTGCAGCAGGGCGCGGCGCCGTTGAAGGAAAACCTGGCGGCGGCGATTTTGATTCGCGCCGGCTGGCCGCGCATTGCTGCCGAAGGCGGCGCGCTGACTGACCCGATGTGCGGTGTCGGCACCTTCCTGGTCGAAGGCGCAATGATTGCCGCCGACATGGCCCCCAACCTCAACCGCGAACTGTGGGGCTTCACCACCTGGCTCGGCCACGTCCCGGCGCTGTGGAAAAAGCTGCACACCGAAGCCACCGAGCGTGCGGCCATTGGCATGAACAAGCCGCCGTTGTGGGTGCGTGGCTACGAAGCCGATCCACGCCTGATTCAGCCCGCGCGCAACAACATCGAACGTGCAGGCCTGAGCCACTGGATCAAGGTGTACCAGGGCGAAGTCGGCACCTTCGAGCCGCGCCCGGACCAGAATCAGAAAGGTCTGGTGATCTGCAACCCACCGTACGGCGAGCGTCTGGGTGACGAAGCCAGCCTGTTGTACCTCTACCAGAACCTTGGCGAGCGCCTGCGTCAGGCGTGCATGGGTTGGGAAGCGGCGGTGTTCACCGGCGCGCCGGACCTGGGCAAGCGGATGGGCATTCGCAGCCACAAACAGTATTCGTTCTGGAACGGCGCGTTGCCGTGCAAGCTGCTGCTGATCAAGGTCAACCCGGACCAGTTCGTGACGGGCGAGCGCCGCACGCCGGAACAGCGCCAGGCCGAACGTGAGCAAGCCGCTTACGATCAAGCCCCGACCGAGCCGGTTGAGCGCCAGTACAACAAGAACGGTAACCCGATCAAGCCGGCCCCGGCGCCGGTGGTTGAGCAGGCACGCCTGAGCGAAGGCGGGCAGATGTTCGCCAACCGTCTGCAGAAGAACCTCAAGCAACTGGGCAAATGGGCCAAGCGCGAAGGCGTGGACTGCTACCGCGTGTACGACGCCGACATGCCGGAATATTCCATGGCCATCGACCTGTACCACGATTGGGTCCATGTGCAGGAATACGCTGCGCCGAAATCCATCGACCCGGAAAAAGCCTCCGCGCGCATGTTCGATGCCTTGGCCGCGATTCCCCAGGCGCTGAACGTCGACAAGAGCCGCGTGGTGGTCAAACGTCGCGAGCGTCAGAGCGGCACCAAGCAATACGAGCGCCAGAGTGCCCAGGGCAAATTCACTGAGGTCAGCGAAGGCGGCGTGAAGCTGCTGGTCAACCTCACCGATTACCTGGACACCGGCCTGTTCCTCGACCACCGCCCGATGCGCATGCGTATTCAGAAAGAGGCGGCCGGCAAGCGTTTCCTCAACTTGTATTGCTACACCGCCACTGCCAGTGTGCACGCGGCCAAGGGCGGGGCGCGCAGCACCACCAGCGTCGACTTGTCCAAGACTTACCTGGACTGGGCACGTCGCAACTTCTCGCTTAACGGTTTCTCCGACAAGAACCGCCTGGAGCAGGGTGATGTGATGGCGTGGCTGGAAGCCAGCCGCGATGAATTCGACCTGATCTTCATCGACCCGCCAACCTTCTCCAACTCCAAGCGCATGGAAGGCATCTTCGACGTGCAGCGTGACCACGTGCAATTGCTCGACCTGGCCATGGCGCGCCTGGCACCGGGCGGCGTGCTGTACTTCTCGAACAACTTCCGCAAGTTCGTACTGGAAGACAACCTCAGCGAACGTTATGCGGTAGAAGAAATCAGCGACAAGACCCTCGACCCGGATTTCGCGCGCAACGCGAAGATTCACCGGGCCTGGAAAATCACCGCGCGCTGATCCCGGTACCAGGTTGCACCAAAAAGCCGCAAGCCCAGCATTTTCTGGGCTTGCGGCTTTTTTGCGCTGGTCAAACAGTGGCCTCATGGCTATAACTTAAGCCCTAGCCAAAGTGACAGCCCTGCACGCTGGCGTTGTGAGTGTTGCCTATGCCGATGCATGCCGTCCGCCCCAAGATCCTAGGCTTTATCAGTGAGCAGGCGTCGGCTTGGCTGGTGGCATTGGTGGTGTTACTGGCAGGTTGCGCGCTGACGGTGCTCGTTGCCTGGGCCGCCGCCGATCTTTATCAGCAACAAGTTCGCCAGCGCTTCCAGTTGCTGGTCAACGAGCGCTACACGCGCCTGCAGGAACGCTTTGAAGACCAGGAGCAACGCCTGGCCAGCCTGCAGCGTTTTTTCGTCAATTCCAGTGACGTGTCCCGTGCCGAGTTTGACGGCTTCGCCCAACCCTTGCTGCTACGCGCCCGTGCGTATGCGTGGGCGCCGCGGATATTCCGCGATCAACGCAGCGCATTTGAACACGAGATCTCACTTCAGCTCGGCGCAGCCTTCAGCATCCGCGAACTGAATTCGTCGGGTGAGCTGGCGCCGGCCCCCCAGCGCGATGAATACGTGCCGGTGCTGTACAGCCAGACCCAAAGCCTGCTGGGCTCACCGCTGGGTTTTGATCTGCTGGCCCAGCCGCTGCGGCGCTCGGCCCTTGAGCGTGCGCAACAAAGCGGTAAGCCGGCGGTGTCCCAGCCGATGCAACTGGTGGGTGTGGAGCCGGCCTATGCCGCCGGGGTTTTATTGGTGGCGCCCGTGAGCAAGCTGCCCAACGCTGAACCCAGCGGTTTTGTGATGGCGGTGATCAGCATGCGTCAGTTGGTGGCCGATGGGCTACCCAAGCCGAACCGCGACAACCTGATGATGCAAATCGTCGACACCTCCGATGCCCAGCAGCGCGTGCTGTATGCCTCCAGCAATGCCGTCGGCGTCAGTGACCTCAGCGCCGCGCGGCGACTGACCCTCGGCGACCACGTGTATGCCCTGACATTGCGCGCGAGCCAAGTCTTCGACCAGGCCAACCATTCCTCGATGAGTACCATCCTGACCATGGGCGGGCTGCTCAGCCTATTGCTCAGCGCTTTGCTGTACGTACTGGTCAGCCAACGCCAGCGCGCACTCAAACTGGTGGAGCAGCGCACCGTGCAATTGCGCCTGCGTGAGCAAGAGTTGCGCGGGGCGCACGGGCAATTGCGCAGCGTGCTGAACGCGGCGACTCAAGTGGCGATCATCGCCACCGACCTGCGCGGTGTGATCAATACGTTTAATGCCGGTGCCGAGCAGATGCTGGGCTATAAGTCCGAGCACGTGCTGGGGCGCATGACCCTGGAAAGCCTGCACCTGGCCGCTGAACTCGAAGCGCGCTCGGCCGCCTTGAGTGTGGCCATGGGCAAGCGCATCCCGCCGAGCCAGGCGATGCTGGTGGAGAGCCCGGACAACCTGCACGAGGCCCGGGAGTGGACGCTGTTGCGTGAAAATGGCAGCCCGTTGACCGTGAACATGCTCGGCACAGTGCTGCTGGATGACCATGGTTTATGGATTGGGCACTTGGCGATTTACCTGGATGTCACCGAACAGAAACGCGCCTACGAGGCGCTGGCGGCGCGGGACCGGTTGCTGAAAAAACTCAGTGCCCATGTACCCGGCGGGATCTTCCAATTCGTCCTGGAACACCAGGACAACGGACGGTTCATCTACGCCAGCGATGGCATGCGCGATATCTATGAAATCGAGCCCGGCGTGCTGCAGCAGGACGCGGGCAAGGTCTTCGAGCGTATTCATCCGCAGGATGTCGAGCGGGTACGCCTGTCGATTCGCTTGTCGGCGCTGCAATTGAGCCACTGGCGCGAAGAGTACCGCGTGCTGCTGCCGCAACGCGGCCTGCGCTGGATTCGCGGCGAAGCTACGCCAGAAGAATTACCGGGAGGCGGCACGCTCTGGCACGGCTACGTGTCGGATATCTCCGATCTCAAGCGCGTGGAGGAAGAACTGCGCGCGCTGTCGATCACCGACTCGCTGACGGGTATTCATAACCGCCGCTATTTCCACGATCGCCTCAAGGCCGAGATGCTCAGGCTTAACCGTACCTCGGGGGCGCTGTCGTTGATCATGCTCGACATCGACCACTTCAAGCGCATCAACGACCAGTACGGGCACGCGGTCGGCGATGGCGTGTTGCAGGAGGTGTGCACGCGCATCAGCCAGCGCCTGCGGCGTACCGATGTGTTCTGTCGCCTGGGCGGTGAAGAGTTTGTGGTGTTGTGCCCGCATACCGATCGCGATCAGGCGTACAGCCTGGCGATGGAATTGTGGCAGTCGCTGCGCAGTGCGCCGATGGACGCGGTGGGCATCGTGACCGCCAGTTTTGGTGTGGCGAGCTGGCGCATCGATGAAGGCATTGATGGGCTGCTGCTGCGCGCAGATTCGGCGGTGTATGTGGCCAAGCAGGCGGGCAGGGATCGGGTGGAAGCCGAAAATGTGGGAGCTGGCTTGCCTGCGATCGCATCACCGCAGTGTGACTGATACACCTCGGTGCCTGCATCGCAGGCAAGCCAGCTCCCACCTTGGATCTGTGTGGTTTTTAAAGTACCGGTGCCGCCGCCGTCAGCTTCGGCTGGCGATACAGGTCCAGCAGCACCTGATCCAGCACCGACGACGCGCCCCACGGTTTCGAGTCGTTGAGGATCGCCACCACCACCCAGGTATTGCCGTTGTTGTCGCGGCTGAAGCCGGCGATGGCGCGCACGGTGTTCAGAGTGCCGGTCTTGACGTGGGCTTCGCCGCGCATGGCCGTGGTCTTCAGGCGTTTACGCATGGTGCCGTCGGTGCCGGCAATCGGCAGCGAGCTGATGTATTCAGCGGCGTATGGGCCTTTCCACGCGGCTTGCAGCATGGCTGCCATCTCGCGAGCGCTGACGCGTTCGGCGCGCGACAGGCCGGAGCCGTTTTCCATCACCAGGTGCGGCGCGGTGATGCCTTTCTTCGCCAGCCACTGGCGCACTACGCGCTGTGCCGCCTTGGCATCGTCGCCGTCGGCATCGTTGCGAAACTGTGCGCCCAGGCTCAGGAACAACTGCTGGGCCATGGTGTTGTTACTGTATTTGTTGATGTCGCGAATGATTTCCGCCAGGTCCGGCGAAAAGGCGCGGGCGAGGACTTTGGCGTCCTTGGGCACAGAAGCCTGGATATCGCGGCCCTGGATGGTGCCGCCCAATTCCTGCCAGATCGCGCGCACGGCGCCGGCGGTGTAGGTGGCGTGGTCGAGCAGCGACAGGTAAGTCTGCGAGCTGCAGCCATCGCCCAACTGACCGCTGACAGTTACGGTAACGCTGCCATCGGCGGCTGTGACCGGGCTGTAGCGCACGTCGCCGGTGCACTGCTTGGCGTTGGAGACTTTGACCTGGTTGTCGATGCGAATGCTCGCAATCGGCGGCTCGACCGACACGATCACGCGGCCCGAGTCATTGCGGGTGACGAAGCGCAGCGCCTTGAGGTTGACCAGCAGGGCGTCGGGCTTGACCAGGAACGGCTTGTTCTCGTCGTTGCCGTCGTCATTGAACTCGGGCAATTGCGGCTGGTTGAAGAAGCTGCGGTCGAGCACCAGGTCGCCGGTGACTTGCTGCACGCCATTGGCGCGCAGGTCGCGCATCAGCAGCCAGAGTTTTTCCATGTTCAGCTTGGGGTCGCCGCCGCCCTTGAGGTACAGGTTGCCGTGCAACACGCCACCGCTGAGGGTGCCGTCGGTGTAGAACTCGGTTTTCCACTGGTGGTTGGGGCCGAGCATTTCCAGGGCCGCGTAGGTGGTGACCAGCTTCATGGTCGAGGCCGGGTTCACCGAAACGTCGGCGTTGAACACCGTCGGCGTGCCTGGGCCGGTGAGGGGCAGCATCACCAAGGACAGCGCGGTATTTTGCAGTTTGGCTTTTTGCAGGGCCTGCGCAACGTTGGGTGGCAGGGTGTTGTTGATCGGGGCGGCAGTGGCAGAAAAGGCCAGCGGTAGAAGAAGACCGGCAAAAAACATTGAACGTAAAGAATGGGAACGGAAAGATTTGATCATAAAGAATAAAACCCTACTGCTGAGGAGGGTGAAAAAGGCGAGGGGTATGGAAGAAAATCCCTCATTGGTCACGAAAGTGTCGGCATTATGCCCCAAGGTGGATCCAGTTGTAGCTGAACGATAGCTGGTATTGCGCGTTTTTTTGCAGACAGATAGCCGCTTGTCCCAGAGAGTCGGGCAATTGCCGCCTTAAACTGCTAAAGTGCCGCCCGTTATTACTTATGAGGATTGTTCCAATGGCGACTAACCGTTCCCAGCGTCTGCGCAAAAAACTGTGCGTTGATGAATTTCAAGAGCTGGGTTTCGAACTGAACCTGGACTTCAAAGAAGGCCTGAGTGAAGAAGCTATCGACGCTTTCCTCGAAGCATTCATCAAAGAAGCCATGGAAGCCAACGGCCTGGGCTATGTCGGCGGCGATGACTACGGTCTGGTTTGCCTGCAGAAGCGTGGCTCGGTCTCCGAAGAGCAGCGCGCTGCTGTCGAAGCCTGGCTGAAAACCCGTTCCGAGCTGACCAAGGCTGAAGTCAGCCCGTTGCTGGACGTGTGGTATCCGGAAAAGCCGATCAACGCGGCTAAGTGATACTGAAAAAAACGGCGACCTGAGGGTCGCCGTTTTTTTATGCCTTGCGCCAGTTCAGAATCAGCAGCGTCAACACTCCCGCCACAATCCCCCAGAACGCCGAACCGATGGAAAACAGCGTCAAGCCTGACGCGGTGACCATAAAGGTGATCAGCGCCGCTTCCCGTTCCTTCGGCTCATTCATGGCGATGCTCAAGCCATTGATGATCGAGCCAAACAGCGCCAATGCCGCAATCGACAGCACCAGCTCCTTTGGCAGCGCTGCGAACAACGCCGCCAATGTTGCGCCAAACACCCCGGCAATGCCGTAGAACACCCCGCACCACACCGCGGCGGTGTAGCGCTTGTTGCGGTCTTCATGGGCATGCGGCCCGGTGCAGATGGCTGCGCTGATTGCCGCCAGGTTGATGCCGTGGGAGCCGAACGGCGCCAGTACCAATGAAGCCAGGCCGGTGGCGGTGATCAAGGGCGAGGCGGGCACGTTGTAGCCGTCGGCCCGCAGCACGGCGACGCCGGGCATGTTTTGCGAGGTCATCGCCACCACGAACAGCGGGATGCCGATACTGATAGTCGCGGCCAGCGAGAAGTGCGGCGTGGTCCACACCGGTGTCGCCACTTCGAGGTGAAAAGCACTGAAATCCAGCAAGCCCATAAAACCCGACAGCAGTGTGCCGAGCACCAGCGCAGCCAGCACCGCATAGCGTGGCGACAGGCGCTTGATGATCAAGTAGGTGAAAAACATCCCCAGCACGAGGCCGGTGCGATGCTGCGCGGCGACGAAAATCTCGCTGCCGATCTTGAACAGAATCCCCGCCAGCAAGGCCGCCGCCAACGACGACGGGATGCGCTTGACCAGTTTTTCAAAACTGCCGGTCAACCCACACAGCGTCACCAGCACCGCGCAGGTGATGTAGGCGCCGATGGCCTCGCCGTAACTCACGCCGCCCAGGCTGGTAATCAACAGCGCCGCGCCGGGTGTGGACCAGGCAATGGTGATCGGCGTGCGATAGCGCAACGACAGGCCAATGCTGCACACCGCCATGCCGATGGAGATGGCCCAGATCCACGAAGAAATCTGCGCAGTGGTCAAGCCGGCGGCCTGGCCGGCCTGGAACATCAGGACCAGGGAGCTGGTGTAGCCGGTCATCATGGCGATGAAGCCGGCGACGACGGCCGACGCAGAAGTGTCGGCCAACGGGCGCAAAGGCGCTTGGGTGGCGTCGGTCATGGGGAGGTGTTCCTTTTACCTGGGTTTAGCCGGTGAAGGCGCGGATTCAAGCCTAAACTCAAACGTAACCACTCATTGCAATACAGCCGCAGCCGCAAACAGCCGTACAGTGTGTTGGCGCATTGGGTTGTGTACAATGTGCCGTGTTTTTAGGTGATACTTGCCAGCAACACGCGCTTGCCGTATTACCGTTAATTCGCCGCCGTTCTCCAAACCCGAGTGCCCATGAACGAACAGTTGCAACCTCTCAAGAAACAACCGCGAGCCGGCAAGGCCGGTCGCAGCGGAACCCAGGACGATATCGTCTACGCGCATATCTTCGAGGCGATCCTCGAACAACGCCTGGCGCCCGGAACCAAATTGAGTGAAGAGGCACTGGGCGAAATCTTTGGCGTCAGCCGCACCATCATTCGCCGCGCGCTCTCGCGCCTGGCCCATGAAGGCGTGGTACTGCTGCGGCCCAATCGCGGCGCGGTGGTGGCGAGCCCAAGTGTAGAAGAAGCGCGTCAGGTATTCCTGGCCCGGCGTCTGGTCGAGCGGGCGATCACTGAATTGGCCGTGCAGCACGCCACGGCCGAACAGTTGGCCGAGCTGCGTCAGATGGTCAACGACGAGCGCGACAGCTTCTCACGCGGCGATCGCGGTGCCGGTATCCGCCTCTCCGGCGAATTCCACCTCAAGCTGGCCGAAGCGGCGAAGAATGCGCCGCTGATCAGCTTCCAGCGCAGCCTGGTGTCGCAGACCTCGTTGATCATCGCCCAGTACGAAAGCGGCAACCGCTCGCACTGTTCCTACGATGAACACACGCAGCTGATCGACGCGATCGAAGCACGCGACGCGGCGCTGGCAGTGAATTTGATGATGCACCACATGGATCACATCGACAGCAAGCTCAACCTCGATGAGGAAAGCGCGTCGGATGATTTGCATGCGGTGTTTTCGCATTTGTTGCAGACGAAAAAGCCAGGACGCTCCTCGGTAAAACTGTAACCCCGATCAAAAATGTGGGAGCTGGCTTGTGTGGGAGCTGGCTTGCCTGCGATGGCATCACCGCGGTTTACCTGATACACCGCGGTGCCTGCATCGCGGGCAAGCCCGCTCCCACATTTGTTTCTCGGTGTGCTTTAGATCAGCGTTGATGCACGAGATTGCCGGCTGCGTAGGTCTGCAAAATCGTCCGATCATCCCCCAGCGTCATCAACACAAACAACGTCTCGGCAATGTTATTCGCCTGCTTCAAGCGATAGCTCAGCAGCGGCGTGGCGTTGTAATCCAATACCAAAAAGTCCGCGTCAGTACCCGGCTGCAAGGTGCCGATCTTGTCTTCCAGACGCAGCGCCCGCGCGCCGCCCAAGGTCGCCAGGTACAGCGACTTGAACGGGCTCAACCGCGCGCCTTGCAACTGCATGACCTTGTAGGCTTCGTTCAGGGTTTGCAGCAGCGAGAAGCTGGTGCCGCCACCCACGTCCGTGCCCAGGCCCACGTTCAGCTTGTGCTTCTCGGCCATCGGCAAATTGAACAAGCCACTGCCGAGGAAGAAGTTCGAGGTCGGGCAGAACGCCACCGCCGAACCCGTTTCCGCCAGTCGCGCGCACTCGTCATCACACAGGTGTACGCCGTGGGCAAACACCGAGCGCTCACCGAGCAATTTGTAGTGGTCGTACACGTCCAGATAGCCTTTGCGCTCCGGAAACAGCTCCTTCACCCACTCGACTTCCTGCTTGTTCTCACTGATGTGAGTTTGCATGTACAGGTCCGGGTATTCACCCAGCAGTTGCCCGGCCAAGGCCAATTGTTCCGGTGTGCTGGTCGGCGCAAAACGTGGCGTCACCGCATAGTGCAAACGGCCTTTGCCGTGCCAGCGTTCGATCAGCGCCTTGCTTTCCTGGTAGCCGGTTTCGGCGGTGTCGGTGAGGTAGTCCGGCGCGTTGCGGTCCATCATCACCTTGCCGGCGATCATGCGCAGGTCGAGTTTTTCCGCCGCTTCAAAAAACGCATTGACTGACTGCGGGTGCACACTGCCGAACACCAGCGCGGTGGTGGTGCCGTTGCGCAGCAGTTCCTTGATGAAGATGTCTGCGACTTCTTCGGCATGGGCCTTGTCGGCGAACTGGCTTTCACACGGGAAGGTGTAGGTATTGAGCCAATCCAGCAACTGCTCGCCATAGGCGCCGACCATGCCGGTTTGCGGCAGGTGGATGTGGGTGTCGATCAGGCCCGGTGTGATCAGCGCATCCTGATAATGGGTGACGTCAATATCGGCGGGCAGTGTGGGCAGCAAATCGCTGGCATGGCCCAAGGCGCTGATCTGGCCGTTATCGATCACCAGCAGGCCGTCTTCGAAATACTCATAGGAGGCTTCGATCCCCACTTCAGCAGGGTCGGCGATGCTGTGCAGGATGGCGGCACGGTAGGCTTTGCGAGTCAAAGGCATGATTATCTCAATTTAGAGTGCTTGGCTGCGACGCGAGGCCGGCAGCAGTTTGGCAATGGGTTCGGCGCTGGCGGTGTGCTGGCCGAAATTCGCGTTATAGGTGGCGATGATTTCGCCGGCGATGGAGATGGCGATTTCCACCGGTAGTTTGCCCTTCACCTCGGTGAGGCCCATGGGGCAGCGCATGCGTTGCAATTGCGCGGTGTCGAAGCCGCGATCACGCAGGCGGTGTTCGAACTTGACCCGTTTGGTTTTCGAGCCGATCAGGCCGAAGTAGGCAAAGTCATTGCGCTTGAGCAGCGCGGCGGTGAGTTCCAGGTCGAGTGCATGATTGTGGGTCATGACGATGCAGTAACTGCCCACCGGCAGGTCGGCAATTTCGTCGACAGGCTCTTCGCTGACGATTTTACGCACGCCTTGTGGGATCTGTTGCGGAAACTCCTGGTCACGCGAGTCGATCCAGCGCACCCGGCACGGCAGGCTCGCCAGCAACGGCACCAGTGCACGGCCGACGTGGCCGGCGCCGAATACGGCAATCTGCGCCTGCACCTGGCCCATCGGTTCGAACAGCAACACAGTCACGCCGCCGCAGCATTGGCCCAGGCTGGCGCCGAGGCTGAAGCGTTCCAGATGGGTGTTCTGCTGGCCGCGCACGAGCATGTCGCGGGCGATCTGCATCGCCTTGTATTCCAGGTGCCCGCCACCGATGGTGTCGAAGGTCTGCGCGGCGCTGATGACCATCTTCGAACCGGCATTGCGCGGCGTGGAGCCGAGCTCTTCGATGATGGTCACCAGCACGCAGGGTTCACCCTGATTTTGCAGGTCGGCGAGGGCGCTGATCCAGTTGTTCATAGTCACCTCCAGTCAGATCGTTCCCACGCTCCGCGTGGGAATGCATACCGTGACGCTCTGCGTCACAAGAGCGGACGCAGAGCGTCCATGCCGGCATTCCCACGCAGAGCGTGGGAACGATCAAGCCAACTCAGTTTCGACGGCTTTTGCAGCGGTCAACTGCCGCATCTGCTCACAGCCCCACAACACCCGCTCCGGCGTCGCCGGCGCATCAATCTTCGGCTGATGGCGATAGTCACCCAAACTCGCCACCGCATCCTTGATCGCGCACCACGAGGCAATCCCGAGCATGAACGGCGGCTCACCCACGGCCTTGGAATGGAACACCGTGTCTTCCGGGTTCTTGCGGTTTTCCACCAGCTTCACGCGCAAATCCAGCGGCATGTCGGCCACGGCCGGGATCTTGTAGCTGGCCGGGCCGTTGGTCATCAGCTTGCCTTTGTTGTTCCACACCAGCTCTTCCATGGTCAGCCAGCCCATGCCCTGGATAAACCCGCCTTCCACCTGGCCGATGTCGATGGCCGGGTTCAGCGAGGCGCCCACATCGTGAAGGATGTCGGTGCGCAGCATCTTGTATTCACCGGTCAAGGTGTCGACGATCACTTCGCAGCAGGCCGCGCCGAACGCGAAGTAATAGAACGGCCGACCCCGCGCCTGGCTGCGGTCGTAGAAGATTTTCGGGGTCTTGTAGAAGCCGGTGCTCGACAGCGAGACCTGGGCGAAATACGCCTGTTGGATCAACGCTTCGAAGGTCAGGATCTGGTCACGCACGCGCACATGGCCGTTGTGGAATTCCACATCCGCTTCGCTCACGTCGTACTTGCGCGCGGCAAATTCCACCAGGCGTTGCTTGATGGTTTCGGCAGCGTTTTGCGCGGCTTTGCCGTTCAGGTCGGCACCGCTGGAAGCCGCCGTGGGCGAGGTGTTGGGCACCTTGTCGGTGTTGGTGGCGGTGATTTGCACGCGGTCGATTTCGACCTGGAACACTTCGGCCACCACCTGCGCAACCTTGGTGTTCAAGCCCTGGCCCATCTCGGTGCCGCCGTGGTTCAGGTGGATGCTGCCGTCGGTGTAGATGTGGATCAGCGCACCGGCCTGGTTAAGAAAGCTCGCCGTGAACGAGATGCCGAACTTCACCGGTGTCAGCGCCAGGCCTTTTTTCAGGATCGGGCTGTGGGCGTTGTACAGGCGAATCGCTTCGCGGCGCTCGGCGTATTGGCTGCTGGCCTCAAGTTCAGCGGTCATCTCTTCGAGCATGTTGTGCTCGACGGTTTGGTAGTAATGGGTGACGTTGCGCTCGGTCTTGCCGTAGTAATTGGCCTTGCGCACGGCCAGCGGGTCGAGGGCCAGATGGCGGGCGATGGCGTCCATCACTTCTTCGATGGCGACCATGCCTTGCGGGCCGCCAAAGCCGCGATAGGCGGTGTTGGAGGCGGTGTTGGTCTTGCAGCGATGGCCGTTGACCGTGGCGTCGCCCAGGTAATACGAGTTGTCAGCGTGGAACATCGCGCGGTCGACAATCGAGTTGGACAGGTCTGGCGAACAGCCGCAGTTACCCGCCAGTTCCAGGTTGATCCCGTGCAGACGGCCGCTGTCGTCGAAGCCCACGTCGTATTCGATATAGAAGGGGTGGCGCTTGCCGGTCATCAGCATGTCTTCGACGCGCGGCAGGCGCATTTTGGTCGGCTGGCCGGTGAGGCGCGCCACCACCGCACACAGGCACGCCGGGCTGGCGGCCTGGGTTTCCTTGCCGCCAAAA
Organism: Pseudomonas sp. R76; assembly: GCF_009834565.1. Lineage (GTDB taxonomy): Bacteria > Pseudomonadota > Gammaproteobacteria > Pseudomonadales > Pseudomonadaceae > Aquipseudomonas. The sequence continues at coordinate 5,050,888 of NZ_CP019428.1, read as the reverse complement.
CCACCGCCCATGCGGCGCATGTCGACCACGATTTTGTTCATCGACACGTCGAGCACTTCGGCCACCAGCTTCTGCACCTCGGTGGGGTTTTGGGTGGAGCAGTAGACGATCATGCCGCCGTCTTCGGTGGGCATTACCGAGGAAATCTGGGTTTCCAGGTAGAAGTGTTCCTGGCCGCCGATGTGCAGCGTGCCCTGGATACGGTTTTTCGCCGTGGCCAGCGCGCCCGCCGAATCACCGCGCTGGTGGGTGTGGCTGTCGAGCACGAAGTGTTTTTTACGAAACGCTTCGACCACGTCCAGCACCGGTTCGAGGTCTTCGTATTCGATCACCGCCGCCATGGCGGCCTTGCGCGCGGTTTCCAGGTCGCGCGCGGCCACGGCCAGCACCACCTGGCCGACGAACTGCACGGTGTCGATGGCCAGCAGCGGGTCGCCCGGCATCAGCGGGCCGATGTCTTTCAGGCCCGGCACATCCTCGTGGGTGATGACAATGCGCACGCCGTCAAAGGCGTAACAGGGCGCGGTGTCGATGCTGAGGATTTTCGCGTGGGCGCGGTCGGACATGCGCGCATACAGGTGCAATTGATTGGGGAATTCCAGGCGGTCATCGATGTACTGCGCCTCGCCGCTGACGTGCTTGGCGGCGCTGTCATGCTTGACGCTGCGCCCGACTCCGGAAGTCAGGTCCTGGGCGAACAGCTCGGCGAGCTCAGCCTGGGTTTTAACGACGGCGTGATGGTTAGACATAAGCGGTCACCCGAGTCTCGATGTGCGGCGTTTGCAGTTCGATGAAGTATTTGCGCAGCAGGTTCTGTGCGCTGAGCAGGCGGTATTCCTTGCTGGCGCGGAAGTCCGACAGCGGGGTGAAGTCCTCGGCCAAGGCGGCGCAGGCTTTCTCCACCGTGGCGGCATTCCAGGTGGCGCCGACCAATACGGCTTCGCAGCTTTTTGCGCGTTTGGGCGTGGCTGCCATGCCGCCGAAGGCGACGCGGGCGTCATTGATCACGCCGTTCTCGATCTTCAGGTTGAAGGCGGCGCACACCGCGGAAATGTCATCGTCCAGGCGCTTGGACACCTTGTAGGCGCGGAACAGTGTGTGGCCCTTGGGCACAATGATTTTCTCGATGAACTCGCTGTCCTGGCGCGCGGTGACGCGGTAGTCGATGAAGTAATCTTCCAGCGCCAAGGTGCGGCGGGCGTTGCCCTTGCACAGCACGATCTGCGCGCCGAGGGCGATCAATAGTGGCGGTGAATCACCAATCGGCGAGGCGTTGCCGATGTTGCCGCCCAAGGTGCCCTGGTTGCGGATTTGCAGCGAGGCGAAGCGGTGCAGCAAATCGCCGAAGTCCGGGTATTCGTGATGCAGCGCGCCGTAGCAGTCGGACAGGGCAGTGGCGGCGCCGATTTCCAGGCGGTCGTCGAAGTCGTCGATGCGTTTCATTTCTTCAATGTTGCCGACGTAGATCATCACCGGCAGCGTGCGATGGAATTGCGTGACTTCCAGCGCCAGGTCGGTGCCGCCGGCCAGCAGGCGGGCTTGCGGGTAGGCGTCGTAGAGGTCGGCGAGGTCGGCGACGGTCAGCGGCACCAGGCAGCGTTTGTCGCCGCTGTTGAGTTCGCCGGTTTGCGTTGGCGCGATGGCGTTGAGGCGGGCGATGGTCTCGGCCTGGCGGCTGTCGAACTGGTCCAGGGGTTTGTTGCAGCAAGCCTGTTCGGCAGCGGCGAGGATCGGGCGGTAGCCGGTGCAACGGCACAGGTTGCCGGCCAGGGCTTCATGGGCCTTTTGGCTGTCGGGAGCGTCGCTGTTCTTTTGCAGGGCGAACAGCGACATGACAAAACCCGGTGTGCAAAAGCCGCATTGCGAGCCGTGGCACTCGACCATGGCCTGTTGCACGCTGTGCAGCTGGCCTTGGTGCTTGAGGTCTTCGACGCTGATTAGTTGTTTGCCGTGCAGTGACGACACAAAGGTCAGGCACGAGTTGAGGCTGCGATAACGAATCTGCTGCGCGCCTTGATCGTTGGTGTGCAACTCGCCGACGACCACGGTGCACGCGCCGCAGTCGCCGCTGGCGCAGCCTTCCTTGGTGCCGGATTTGCCCAGGTGCTCACGCAAATAGTTGAGCACGGTCAGGTTGGGGTCCAGGGCGTGCTCACTACGGAGTTCCTGGTTAAGTAAAAACTGGATCACGGAAGGCCTCGCAGACTCATTATTGTTGTTAACCGCTTTGCGCCGAATCTAGTCATGTCTGACTTTTCGGTCAACGATTTTCTGACCAGAAGGTCAAGAAATTGCGATTACAACACTTTCAATTATGGTCCAGTCTTCTGAGACCGGTGTTTTTCGGGGCTTCTGGCTTTTCATCGTTGCTTATTTCATGCCAAATTCGCGCTTGTGGGCGTAGCGCCATCAGCCAGCCAATGCGCTACACTGCCGCGCTTGTACCGATAGAAGATTTTGAAGGGAAAACATGACGTTCAAGGCGCCGGACAGTCTCGCCGAGCAAATCGCTCACCACCTCGCCGAACGTATCATTCGCGGCGATCTCAAGCCTGGGGAGCGGATCCAGGAACAGAAGGTCACGCTGGCGCTCAATGTCAGCCGTGGTTCCGTGCGTGAAGCCTTATTGATCCTCGAACGCCGCCACCTGATCGCGATCCTGCCGCGCCGTGGCGCGCACGTGACCGAACTCACCGCGCACAAGGTGCAGAGCCTGTGCACGCTGATGGGCGAGTTGTACATCCTGCTCGGTAATGCCGTGGCGGAAGGCTGGCAGGTGCAGGCTGACATGGCGCCGTTCCTGCAGATCCAGCAGCGTTTGGTCAACAGTTTCGAGCGCCAGGACATCCGCGCCTTCGTCGAAGAAAGCTTCAACGTGATGCGCGCCGCGTACCCGTTCGCCAACAACCCGTATTTGCAGGAAACCGTCGAGAACCTGCAACCGGCGATGAACCGCGCCTATTACCTGGCGCTGGATCAACGCAAGGCGTCCATGAGCGAGTACCTGGCGCTGTTCGAGCAACTGCTCGCCGCCGTGCTGGCGCGTGACCTGGCGCAGATTCGCCAGGTGCTCTCGGCTTACGGCCAGCGCAGTTGCTCGCTGGTCATCGCTGCATTGGCGGACGCCTAAGCGTGCGGCTCAAGTGCATCAAACTGGCGGGGTTCAAATCCTTCGTCGACCCGACCACGGTGAACTTCCCCAGTAACATGGCGGCAGTGGTGGGGCCCAATGGCTGCGGCAAGTCGAACATCATCGACGCCGTACGCTGGGTGATGGGCGAGAGCTCGGCAAAAAACCTGCGCGGCGAGTCGATGACCGACGTCATCTTCAACGGCTCCACCAGCCGTAAACCCGTGAGCCAGGCCAGCATCGAACTGGTGTTCGACAACTCCGACGGCACCCTGGTCGGCGAATACGCGGCCTACTCGGAAATTTCCATTCGCCGCAAGGTGACCCGCGACAGCCAGAACAGTTACTTCCTCAACGGCACCAAGTGCCGGCGTCGGGACATTACCGATATCTTCCTTGGCACAGGCCTGGGCCCGCGCAGCTATTCGATCATCGAACAGGGCATGATCTCCAAGCTGATCGAAGCCAAGCCTGAAGAGCTGCGTAACTTTATCGAGGAAGCGGCGGGCATCTCCAAATACAAGGAGCGCCGCCGCGAGACCGAAAACCGTATCCGCCGCACCCACGAAAACCTCGCCCGCCTCACCGACCTGCGCGAAGAGCTGGAACGCCAGTTGGAACGCCTGCACCGCCAGGCCCAGGCGGCCGAGAAGTATCAGGAATACAAGGGCGAAGAGCGCCAGCTCAAGGCGCAACTCTCGGCCTTGCGCTGGCAGGCGCTGAATGATCAGGTCGGCCAGCGCGAAGCGATCATCGGCACCCAGGAAATCAGTTTTGAAGCGCTGGTGGCCGAGCAGCGTAACGCCGATGCCAGTATTGAGCGCCTGCGTGACGGCCACCATGACCTGTCCGAACGCTTCAACTTGGTGCAGGGGCGCTTCTATTCGGTGGGCGGCGATATCGCCCGCGTCGAGCAGAGCATCCAGCACGGCCAGCAGCGCCTGCGCCAGTTGCAGGAGGATTTAAAGGAAGCCGAACGCGCGCGCCTGGAAACCGAATCGCACCTGGGCCATGACCGCACCTTGCTGCTGACGTTGGGCGAAGAGCTGGACATGCTCACCCCCGAGCAGGAAATCACCAGCGCTGCCGCCGAAGAAGCCGCCGCGGCCCTGGAAGAAGCCGAAACCACCATGCACGGCTGGCAGGAGCAGTGGGACGCCTTCAACCTGAAATCCGCCGAGCCGCGCCGCGAGGCTGAGGTGCAGCAGTCGCGCATCCAGCAGTTGGAAACCAGCATGGAACGCCTGGCCGAGCGCCAGCGCCGCATGCAGGAGGAGCGGGCGTTGCTCGCCGCCGACCCCGAAGACGCGGCGATCATGGAGCTGAGCGAGCAGCTGGCCGAAAGCGAGATGACGCTGGAAGAGCTGGAAGCCAGCGAAGAACAACAAGTGGAGCGCCTGGAGCAATTGCGTCAGCAACTGCAACAGGCGACCCAGGCGCAGCAGCAGGCCCAGGGTGATTTGCAGCGGCTGAACGGCCGGTTGGCCTCCCTGGAAGCCTTGCAGCAAGCCGCGTTGGACCCTGGCACCGGCACCGCCGAGTGGCTGCGCGACCAGCATTTGGCCGAGCGCCCGCGCCTGGCGGAAGGGTTAACAGTTGAAGCGGGCTGGGAGCTGGCGGTCGAGACTGTTTTAGGCGCCGACCTGCAGGCCGTGCTGGTGGATGATTTTGGCGGTTTCGACCTGGCCGGTTTCACCCAGGGCGATCTGCGTTTGCTCAGCCCAGCCGCCGATGGCACGCGAGTGCCGGGCAGTTTGCTCGACAAGGTCGAGGCGGCAATTGATCTTTCGCCATGGCTGGGTCAGGTCAAACCGGTGGAGTCGCTGGAGCAGGCTCTGGCCCAACGCGGTCAGCTGGCGGCCGGCGAAAGCCTGATCAGCCGTGATGGCTATTGGGTGGGTCGGCACTTCCTGCGCGTACGCCGTGCCAGTGAAGCTGAAAGCGGCGTATTGGCCCGTGGCCAGGAAATCGTCAACCTGACTGCCGAACGCGAAGAGCGCGAAGCCACCCTGGAAAGCCTGGAAACCGAACTGCAAACCCTGCGCGCCACCCAGCGCCAGCAAGAGACCGGCCGCGAACACTTGCGCCGCCTGTTGCAGGACGAAGCGCGCCAGCAAGGCGAACTCAAGGCCCAGCTGTCGGCGAGCAAGGCCAAGGTCGAGCAACTCACCTTGCGCCGTACTCGCCTCGACGAGGAAGTGGCCGAGATGGGCGAACAACGCGCCCTTGAACACGAACAGATCGGCGAAGCGCGCCTGCAGTTGCAGGAAGCCCTCGACAGCATGGCGCTCGACACCGAGCAGCGCGAGCTGCTGCTGGCCCAGCGTGACAGCCTGCGCGAACGCCTCGACCGTGTGCGCCAGGAAGCCCGCCAGCACAAGGACCACGCCCACCAATTGGCGGTGCGCCTCGGTTCACTGCAGGCTCAGCACACGTCCACGCGCCAGGCGCTTGAGCGCCTGGAAATGCAGTCCGAACGCCTGACCGAAAAACGCGAGCAATTGAGCCTCAATCTGGAGGAGGGCGAAGCGCCGCTGGAAGAGCTGCGCCTCAAGCTCGAAGAGTTGCTCGACAAGCGAATGACCGTCGATGAAGAACTCAAGACCGCGCAGATCGCCCTGGAAGACGCCGACCGCGAACTGCGTGATGCGGAAAAACGCCGCACCCAGGCCGAGCAGCAATCCCAGCTGATTCGCGGCCAGCTCGAACAACAACGCATGGAATGGCAGGCCCTGACCGTGCGCCGCAAGACCCTGCAAGACCAGTTGCTGGAAGACGGCTACGACCTGCACGGCGTGCTTAATACGCTGACCGCCCAGGCCAACGAGAAAGACGCCGAAGAAGAACTTGAGCGTATTGCTGCACGCATTCAACGCCTCGGCGCGATCAACCTCGCGGCCATCGACGAGTACCAGCAGCAGTCCGAGCGCAAACGTTATCTGGACGCCCAGGACGCCGACTTGGTGGAAGCCCTGGATACGCTGGAAAACGTGATCCGCAAGATTGACAAGGAAACCCGTAATCGCTTCAAAGATACCTTTGATCAGATTAATGGCGGTTTACAGGCGTTATTCCCGAAAGTTTTCGGTGGCGGCAGCGCCTACTTGGAACTGACGGGCGAAGATCTACTCGATACAGGGGTGACGATCATGGCGCGGCCTCCGGGCAAGAAGAACAGCACCATCCATTTGTTGTCCGGTGGCGAGAAGGCACTGACGGCATTGGCCCTGGTATTTGCGATCTTCAAGTTGAACCCGGCGCCGTTTTGCATGCTCGACGAAGTTGACGCCCCGCTGGATGACGCTAACGTTGGACGCTACGCTCGGTTGGTTAAAGAGATGTCCCAGACCGTGCAGTTCATCTATATCACCCACAACAAGATCGCCATGGAAATGGCCGATCAACTGATGGGGGTGACGATGCACGAACCGGGCTGTTCGCGTTTGGTGGCGGTGGATGTCGAAGAAGCGATGGCGATGGTGGAATCTTGAGTCGCGCCATTAGAGAAATTTTTTAGCACGCTGTAGGCGGGTTTACCGGTCTGGCGAAAGTGGCAAATGGACATATTTGTTCAAGCCATTTTGACAGACGGTGTAAAGTTATCTTTGGTCGTGCTAGTTTAATGTCAATTTTTCGTATGCGTGGGCAAAACGTCAGTCAGAACATAGAGTTGGCGCCACGTTTTAAAGCGGTTTGCACGGTGCTAAACCCCTTATTTTTCAGCATTTTTTATTAGAGGCACGGGATTACATGGAAATCGGTCTGCGCGAGTGGCTGATCGTCATCGGCATTATTGTCATTGCCGGTATTCTTTTTGATGGCTGGCGCCGCATGCGCGGTGGCAAGGGCAAGCTTAAATTCCGTCTGGACCGCAACCTGTCCAACTTGCCCGACGACGACGGCAGCGCCGAGCTGCTGGGGCCGCCTCGTGTGCTGGACACCCATAAAGAGCCGCAACTGGACGAACACGACTTGCCGTCGATGAGCGCGCCGGTGCGTGAAGCCCGTGAACCCTCTTCCAAGCGCGGCAAACGCGGCAGCGCTGCCGTGGCCGAGCCGCACCAGGGCGACCTGAACCTCGACGTCGATGATGGCCCGAGCTTCAGCAGCCGTGATGATGACTTCCCTGACGAGACCCCGACCAAAAGCGCGCCACGCCAATCGGTCAACGATCAGCCGGCCGCCGAAGAAGTCCTGGTGATCAGCGTGATCTGCCGTGACGCTGCCGGCTTCAAAGGCCCGGCGCTGCTGCAGAACATCCTCGAAAGCGGCCTGCGCTTTGGCGAGATGGATATTTTCCACCGCCACGAAAGCATGGCCGGTAACGGCGAAGTGCTGTTCTCGATGGCCAACGCGGTCAAGCCGGGCACCTTTGATCTGGACGATATCGACCTGTTCAGCACCCCGGCGGTGAGCTTCTTCCTCGGCTTGCCAGGCCCGCGTCACCCGAAACAAGCGTTCGACGTGATGGTGGCCGCAGCCCGCAAGCTGTCGCAGGAACTCAACGGCGAGCTCAAGGACGACCAACGCAGCGTCCTGACTGCCCAGACCATTGAACACTACCGTCAGCGCATCGTCGAGTTCGAGCGTCGCGCCCTGACACAGAAACGCTGAGGATTGGACTTCAGCGTTGTCAGTAGAATAAGCGCACTAACATATTGAGCAGCTTCGGCTGCTCTTTTGCTTTCTGAGAGAACACCCATGACCGCCGCCCACACCCGCATCCTCGAATTGCGCGCTGAACTGGATCAGCACAATTACCGTTACCACGTCCTCGACGAGCCGAGCATTCCGGACGCCGAGTACGACCGGCTGTTCCACGAGCTCAAGGCCCTGGAGGTCGAGCACCCGGAACTGGTGACGCGTGATTCACCGACGCAGCGGGTCGGCAGTGCGGCGTTGTCGGCGTTCACTCAGGTGAAGCACGACATTCCGATGCTCAGCCTCGGCAACGCCTTTGATGAAACCACCATGCTCGAGTTTGATCGCCGGGTTACCGAAGGCCTCGACCTGCCGGTGGGCGATCTGTTTGGCGGTGGCGCGGCGGTGGAATACAGCTGCGAGCCCAAGCTCGATGGCCTGGCGGTCAGCCTGCTGTATCAGGACGGCGAGCTGGTGCGCGGCGCCACCCGAGGCGACGGCACCACCGGCGAAGACATCAGCGTCAATGTGCGCACCGTGCGCAATATTCCGCTGAAGTTGCACGGCAGCGGCTGGCCGGCGAGTCTGGAAGTGCGCGGCGAAGTGTTTATGTCCAAGGCCGGTTTCGAGCGTTTGAACGCCTCGCAACTGGAAGTCGGCGGCAAGACCTTCGCCAACCCGCGCAACGCCGCGGCCGGCAGCTTGCGTCAGTTGGACTCGAAGATTACCGCCAGCCGCCCGCTGGAATTTTGCTGCTACGGTGTGACCACCGACATCAGTGATACCCATATCGGCAACCTGCAACAACTGAAGAAATGGGGCATGCCCATTAGCCATGAGCTGAAACTGGCCAAGGGCATTCAGGATTGCCTGGATTACTACCGCGATATCGGCGAGCGGCGTAACAGCCTGCCGTATGAAATCGACGGCGTGGTGTTCAAGGTCAACAGCATTGCCTCGCAACGTGAATTGGGCTTCCGCGCCCGTGAGCCGCGCTGGGCCATTGCGCATAAATTCCCGGCCATGGAAGAGCTGACCGAACTGCTCGACGTGGAATTCCAGGTCGGCCGCACCGGCGCCGTCACGCCAGTGGCGCGTTTGAAACCGGTCAAGGTGGCGGGCGTTACCGTGTCCAACGCCACGCTGCATAACATGGATGAAGTCGCGCGCCTGGGCTTGATGATCGGCGACACCGTGATCATCCGCCGCGCCGGTGATGTGATCCCGCAAGTCGTGTCGGTGGTCACCGAGCGGCGCCCGGAACATGCCCGCGCCGTGCAAATCCCTGAAAGCTGCCCGGTGTGCGGCTCGCATGTTGAGCGCACGCAACTGGTCAAGCGCAGCAAGGGCAAGGAAACCGTCAGCGAAGGCGCGGTGTACCGTTGCGTCGGGCGCCTGGCGTGTGGCGCGCAGCTCAAGCAGGCGATTATTCACTTCGTCTCGCGCCGCGCCATGGACATCGACGGCCTGGGCGACAAGACCATCGAGCAACTGGTGGATGAAAAACTCATCGGTTCGCCGGCCGACCTCTACAAGCTCAAGTACGAGCAGGTTATCGACCTGGAAGGCTTTGCCGATATTTCCAGCAAGAAGCTGATCACCGCCATCGAAAACAGCAAGACGCCGACCCTGGCGCGCTTCATCTACGCGCTGGGTATTCCCGATGTGGGCGAGGAGACCGCCAAGGTGCTGGCGCGCTCGCTGGCGTCCCTGGAGCGCGTGCAGAAGGCCTTGCCGGAAGTGCTGACGTACTTGCCGGACGTCGGCCTGGAAGTGGCGCACGAGATTCACAGCTTCTTTGAGGACAGTCATAACCAGGGCGTAATTGGCGCGCTGTTGTCGCCGGACGAATGCGCCCTGCAATTGCAGGATCAGGGCGACCTGAGCGCCGAGTTCGCCGCCAGCACCACACTGGGTGGCTTGCTCGACAAACTGCACGTGCCGAGTGTTGGCCCCGGCGCCGCGCAGAAACTTGCGGACAAGTTCGGCACCCTGGAAGGCGTGATCAAGGCCGACTGGCTGGACATGCGCCAGGCGCTGCCCGAGAGGCAGGCCAAGGCCGTGCGCGACTTCTTCGATAACCCCAACAACGCCAACCACGCCCTGGCCATTGAGCAGCAGCTTAAGGATTTCGGCATGCACTGGCAGAGCGAGAGAAAGGTGGTCGAAGGCTTGCCGGAGGCTGGGCATACCTGGGTGCTGACGGGCTCCCTGGAGCTGATGAGCCGCGATGTGGCCAAGGAGAAGCTCGAAAGCCTGGGCGCCAAGGTGGCGGGTTCGGTGTCGGCAAAAACCCACTGCGTGGTGGCGGGGCCGGGCGCCGGTTCGAAATTGGCCAAGGCGACCGAACTCGGTTTGAAGGTGCTGGACGAAGAAGCCTTCGTTGCGTTCCTCGCCAAGCACAACATCACCGTCTGACTGATCGTTCCCACGCTCCGCGTGGGAATGCCGCACTGGACGCTCTGCGTCCGCTCTTGAACGTCGTGACGCGGAGCGTCACAGGGTGCATTCCTTTGCTGCGCGTGGGAACGATCTTCAGTGGGAGATGATCTAGTCTTGGTCATCCAGGGAGAGATCGCCATGTTTCGCTACTTCGAGCAACTGAGTTCGCGCATCGCCGCACCGTTCATGGCCGAAACCTCGCGTAACAGCAAGGTGTGGCAATGCCGTTGCGGCCAATCGCTGTTCTTTCGCAACAGCCAGTGCCTGGCGTGCCAGGCGCTGCTGGGCTATCAGCCGCAGCAAAGCCGCCTGTCCTCCCTTCAGCCTGGGCCTGTCGCCGATACCTGGCTGGCAGACGACAACCTCGCCGCCGGCGCCTTCCGTCGCTGTGCCAACCTCGACACCCCAGCAGCCTGCAACTGGCTGATTCCTGCCCATAGCACCGCACCGTTGTGCGTGGCCTGCAGCCTCAATCGCACCATTCCCGACCTGTCTGTGCCGGAAAACCCCGAGCGCTGGCGCAAAGTGGAAACCGCCAAGCGTCGCCTGGTGGCGCAACTGATCAGCCTGGACTTGCAAGTGGTGCCCAAAAGCGTCGATGAAGACAGCGGCCTGGCTTTTGATTTCGTCGGCATCGACCTGGAGGGCAACGCGCCCACCACCGGCCACGCCAATGGCCTGATCACCCTGGACATCAAGGAAGCCGACGACGCCCATCGCGAAAAGATCCGCGTACAGATGCGCGAGCCTTATCGCACCTTGCTCGGCCACTTTCGCCATGAAGTCGGCCACTACTATTGGGACCGGTTGATCGCCAACAGCCATTGGCTCGAACCCTTTCGCACCCTGTTCGGCGACGAACGCGCCAGCTATGCCGATGCGCTCGAGCAGCATTACCAGAACGGCCCGCGACCCGACTGGCAGCAAGCCTGCGTCAGCGCCTACGCGACCATGCACCCTTGGGAAGACTGGGCCGAAACCTGGGCTCACTACCTGCACATGATGGACGCCGTCGACACCGCCTTGGGTTTTGGCATGAGCGCCCGCGAGATGGACCTGGATTATCAGCCGTTTCCGCTCACCACGCTCTACGACCCCGAACACCCTGGCGGTGCGGCGTTCCTGTCATTCGTCAACGCCTGGATCGAGCTGGCCGGCATGCTCAACGAGCTGTCGCGCAGCATGGGCCAGCCGGATTTCTATCCCTTCGTGTTACCGCCGGCGGTGATTGCCAAGCTGCACTTCATACACTTGGTGATTCAGGAAGAGGGCGGCAGGGCTGATGAGGTATTACAGGCCCAGTGATCAAAATGTGGGAGCTGGCTTGCCTGCGATTGCGTCACCGTGGCGTAACTGTCACACCGAAGCGCTTGCATCGCGGGCAAGCCCGGCTCCCACATTTGAAAGAGGTTGAATCTGACACTAGGGCAAGTACTTGAACCCCTTGGCTTTTTAATCCGGCACCAACGGTTGTAACTTCCGATGAGATCGGTACAATGGCCCCGCTTGCCGAGAGGCCAGCGTCGTTATGGTGACCCCATCGGTCCCCCCGCAACGATTACCCGTGAACCTGGTCAGAGCCGGAAGGCAGCAGCCACAGCGGGAACATTGTGTGCCGGGGTGTGGCTGGTGGGGTTGCCTCCATAACGCTCTTCCGAAGTAACCCTCAAATCCCAAATTTTTTACGTTTTTGCCGACAATCAATGTCTGCGAAGCGATTTCTGCTGCGCGCTCAACCGCATTACGGGCGGTACTTGGGAAATGCCTTTATCACCGGCACGATTTCATGGCCTATCTCCGTGGTGCTTTCCCAGCGCTCCTCCGGTGTCTGTGACTTGGCCGCTACGTTTCTGGCGAAGTGAAAAATGATGATCTGGCCCGTGCCGCTGTCGCGGTAATACTTGAAGAAGCTGTACTCGGAGAAATGTCCGTCTTTGCGCAGCGACGAGGGGAAGAACAGCATCAGATACAGGATCCCGGTCTTGTTGTCCGTCGTCAGGACCGCCGGCATGTCCGGGTTTTCCTGCTGGTGCAGCTGGACAGTGCGTTGACCCAGGTCCAGCGGTTCGATGCGTTTATCGCCCAAAGGGACGACAGTGAAGTCCAGCATTTCAGTCCATGCATCGACGCTTTCGTGTTCCGGGAAATATTCCCACAAGCCATTTTTCTGGTATTTCAGGACAAATGTCTTGCCGTTAAATACCACCGACTTGGTTTCGGCGATGGAGGCGCGTGAAAGGTCTGGGGCGACAGCAGTCGAGGACGAGGCGCAGCCGGACAACAGAGCCACGACCGACAAAATAAGTAGAGAGGCTTTCATTTCAATCCTTGAGTGTTTTGGAGGCTCCTTGCGCAGCCACAATAGTGCAATTGGCGGCTGAATACTCGCAAGGTCTTGGCAGCACGCGTCCTGCAAAGCGACTGGGTCGTGAGCGCCCTTGAGCGTTTCACCACGCCCCGTCTCGTGGCTGGACAAAACGGGACGGGCTGCTAGCTTCATTGATACATGTGAACCGGTGCTGGAGTAGTGAAGAAGTGATGGCACTCCGTTGATCAACAAGGATGATTGCCATGACCAGCCTTCAAGCGATACCCAGTGTTATCAGTGCCTCTGTCGGCACCACAGACAAGGCCCGCAATGTGCCTGCCGATGTTCAACACATTCAACGTCTGTTTAATCTGATTGCGCCCAAATCTGTTTCACCCTTGGTGGTGGACGGCAAGTGCGGCCCCCTGTTGGTCCAGCGCATCCTCGACTATCAGTTGAACCATCTTAAGGTGGCCAAGCCGGACGGGGTAATTGACCCGGGAGGGCGGACGTTCAACAGCTTGGTTGAGGAAGCGCGCAAGGCCGTTGCTCAAGTCAATAACGCGACCGGTGTAAAAGTCGAGCAGACCCCAGAGCGCGCTCCGGCACCGATCCAGGCAGCAGTGGACAAACAGAAGTTGGTCACCCAGGCCACTTGCGACGGTAACGTCACGCTGACCGAAGCGGACTTTCAGAATGCCGCCACCCAATTGGGCGGTGCTGTTGCGATGAATATCATCAAGGCTTTCGCCATCGTCGAGTCCGGTGGGCGTTCCGGGTTCGGGCCGGCAAAAATGCCGGTGATTGCTTACGAAGGGCACATTTTCCGCAAGCACACTCAACGAAAGTACGACGCGGCCTATCCCTTATTGTCTTACCCCTACAAAGAAAAGGCCGGCCCGCAGTGGCGGGCCAATAACAAGGACCAGGCGAAGGCGTGGCAGACGCTGGTCGCCGCGTTTAACCTCAACCCGGAGGCGGCGTTGCTGTCGGCGTCCTACGGCATGTTTCAAATCATGGGCTTCAATTTCGCCAACTGCGGCTACAAGACTGTGTACGAGTTCGTCGCCGCGATGAAGCTCAATGCCGGCCAGCAATTGATGGCGTTCGTCGGTTTTTGCCGCAAGAACCCGACCCTGCTCAATGCCATGAAGAAAAAGGATTATGTGGGCATGGCCAGCATCTATAACGGCAGCGACTATGGTGATTACGACAAGCGCATCCAGAAAGCCTTCGAGGCGCTGGAAAAGAAAAAATAGCCGCGCATGACGGCTATTTCACAACATTCCAAACGCCCTCTGGACAACCCAAAACCATATTGTTAGTTTCCGCCGGCCACTTGTTTCAGTTTGTGACAAGTGCGCCGGCTTGATACTGAAGTGCTATCACTTCTTTAACTAACAAGGATGTCTGTGATGAAAAGCCTGCCAGGGTTGCCCCGTCTTATCAGTGCTTCGGTCGGCGCGCCAGGTAAAGCGCGCAACTTGCCTGCCGATGTTCAGTGCATCCAGTATCTTTTCAATTTGATCATTCCCAAGATGGGGTTTGCGCTGGCCGAAAACGGCAAGTGTGACGGCCAGTTGGTGCAGTGCATCAGCCAGTATCAGTTTCGCCATCTCAAGTATGCGCACCCCGATGGCGTGATCGACCCAACTGGTCGGACCTTCAATAGCCTGATCGAAGAAGCGGTGAAGGTGCCCGTAAAGGCCTTCCCGACGATGCGCATTCCCAGTTTTCTGAATGTCTTCGGCAATAACAACGGCGACGCGGTGCAGGCCACGGTCAACGTGTACCTGGACCGCATGCGTGCGATGGTCGAGGCCGAGCGGCGTAACCGGCAATTGATGCTCCAGGCCACGTGCGACGGCGGCATGACGCTCACCGACAGCGACTTCCAGAACGCCGCCACCCAGTTGGGCAGCGGTATCTCGGTGAATATCATCAAGGCCTTCGCCACTGTCGAGTCCGGCGGGCGTTCCGGTTTCGGGCCGGCCAAGTTGCCGGTGATCGCCTTTGAAGGGCACCTGTTTCGCAAATACACCAAGCACATTTATGACCAGGCGCATCCACTGCTGTCTTACCCCTATGTGCGAAAAGCCGGGCCGCAGTGGCAGGTCAACAACAAGGACCAGACCAAGGCCTGGGAAACCATGGCCACTGCGTTTGCTCTGGACCAGGAAGCGGCGTTGATGTCGGCGTCCTGGGGTATGTTTCAGATCATGGGGTTCAACTTCACCTCCTGTGGTTACAAGACCGTGTTTGAATTTGCGGCGGCATTAAAGATTAATGCCGGCAACCAACTAAAGGCCTTTATCGGCTTCTGCAGCCAGAGCCCGGCGTTGATCAAAGCCATGAAAAATAAAGATTATGTCGCCATGGCGCGCAACTATAACGGCGAGGATTACGGCGACTATGACCGTCGTATCAAGAAGGCCTACGAAGCATTGGAAGGGAAAAAATAAGATGACGCGTTTTCTAGCAGCAGGTGTTTTGTCGTTGTGCGCTATCGCGCCTGCATTTGCGGGCGAAACAGCCTTGCATTCAGGCAAATACGAAGGGCTGATGCTGGCGGTCACGCCTGAGCATCAGGTCGAAGGTTATTACGCGGAAGAATTGGGCGAGGGCGTGACGCGCAGCTGTGCGTTCTACCTGCAAGGCAAGCCCGAAGCCCTTACCACCTGGCTTGACGAGGCCTACCCCGGCAGCGTGGCGGCTTCGTCCGATGGCGTGACGCTGACCGTAGAAAAGGGCCGCCAGCATCCTGGCTGCCTGAGCGTGCTGATGCCGGAAATTGCCACGGGCCTGGAGCTGACCCAGACTGCCAACACGCAGTGGATCGGCCTGGTGACGGTGTCCGCCGACAAGGCTTACTTGCTCGAAGAGCCCGGCGCCGATGCAGCCAAGCGCCCGTATATCGTCAAGGATGATGTGGTGGGCGTACTGGCATTCAAGGAGGGTTGGGCCCACGTTGAGTTCACCAACGCCAAGGACCATACGTACACCGGCTGGATCAGCCAGGACGAATACAGCCGGCTGTCTGCGCCGAAAAACTGAGCTGCGACAGCTGCCTGTCGGCCCTGATCACTGCGCAGATCTGAACGCATTCGCTACGCCGCAACGTGTCATGCACGCTGCGGCGTTTTTTATGCCTGGGTTCAGGCTTTATCGCGATTGAACAACTTGCGGATCAGGGCGAACAGCGCCACCACACCGACCACCAGAAACTTCTTCGCTGCCAGCAGGAATATGCCGATCTTGGCAAACAACCCGGCCTTGGCGGCTATCCCGCCGGCGACCAGGGCTGCCAGGCCGTAAGTGGCCAGTTTGTCGGTCTTTGGGTTGAAGTCCGTGTACAGGTTGCCGTCGGTAAAGTTGGTGAAGGCCAGGACCTTGGGCATTTCCTGCTTGATGGTGGCGAGGTCGGCCATGGCGGCGACGGCGTTGAGCTCCAGCACGCCTTCACGGCCCAGCACACGGATGCTGTAGTTGAGGGTGGTCTGCTGGGCGTCGTCGGCTTTGAGTTCGCGTGCCCAATACATCTTGTGGGTGGTGTCGTCGTAGTGCGGCGGCTCGGCCCAGCCCAGCAGGTGCAGGCCGGCGTAGCCTTGTTTCTGGCGCTGTTTGTTGTCTTCTTCGTCTTCTTCCTGCATCTGCTTGAGCAGTTCGGCATAGTCGATTTTCGCCGCATCCTCGTCGGAAACATGCCCGTCAGCCTTGTAGCTGACAATCACACCCCAGCCGCTTTGCGACAGCGGGCTCACCGCTTTCGGCACGATCATGCCCAAGGTCTTGAAGCCGGGAGGGTTGCCCCAGCCATCGGTCAGCAAGCGCTCGGTGTCCGACGGGTCGAGGTAGTAGAACTCATCGTTGAGCTTGAGCGTGGCGATGCCGCTCGGCAGGGTGACCGTGCCGGTCTTCTGCTTGAGTGAGGCGAGGAAGTGTTCGGCCGTTTCGGCGGGGGCGCTGGCTTCAGCAGGAGCCGGTGCGGGTGCAGCAAAAGCGGGTGCGGCAGACAGGCTCAGGGCGGCCGCCGCCATCAATGCGCGGATGTAATTCATGGTAGTCCCTTACATTTTGAATTAATTTCGCGGGAGAATATCTGAAATTTGCCCAACGAGTTAGCCAAAAGTCTCGCGCAGCAGCCCGGCAAACGCATCCCGCGCCAGGTGCCGTTGGGTGTCCTTGTGCCAGAACAGCAGGTTGTCCACCGCCTGCAGTTCCTCAAACCGGTAAGACGCCAGCTGATTGGCCTGCTCATAGCGGGCCAGAATGCCTTCCGGCGCCAACGCCACGCCAATGCCCGCGCTGACACAGCCGATGATCGTGCCCCAGCTGGCATAGCTGGCGATGCTTGGCTTGAAGTCGTGGGGCTTGACCCAGTTTTCCAGCGCGGCGCGATACGGGCAGCCGGGTGGCCACACCAGCAAGGTGCGCCCGGCCAGGTCTTCGGCGCTGTTGATCGGGGCGCTGGAGGCGCTTGCGATCAGCACCAGGCGTTCGCTGTAGACCACGCTGTGTTCGAGCTTGGCGCGTTTGCCTCCGGCCGCCACCAGTGCCACGTCGAGACGATGGTGTTGCAGATCATCGAGCAGCTCGGCCCAGGCACCGGTGACCAGTTCTAGGCTGACATCGGGATAGCGCCGGTGATATTCCGCCAGCAGCGGCGGCAGACGGCCGCTGGCGCTGGACTCCACGGCGCCGATGCGCAAGGTGCCGCGGGGAATCGCATTGGCATCCACTGCGCGTTTGGACTCGTCGACCAGCGCCAGGATGCGCTCGCAGTAATCCAGGAAAATCTCACCGGCGGCGCTGATCGCCAGCCCGCGCCCGGCACGAATAAACAGCGGCGTGCCCAACTCGCTTTCCAACTGCTTGATACGCGTGGTGATGTTGGACGGCACGCAGTGCAATTGCAGGGCGGCCTGGGCCACGCTGCCGGTTTGCGCCACGGCTCGCACCATTTTCAGTTGGGCCAGTTCCATTGCTCAGTTCCAGTGATTTCAGAAGTCAGAAACGCTTAATTGTCCTGCGCCTTGCCTGGGCCAAGACTGACGGCATTCCTACTCAGTTGCCGGACGCCGTCGATGAATACCCCGTCACCCGTAAAGATTACGCTAGTCATCGCCGGCGTCATCCTCTGTTGGGCCTATTCGCCGATTGGCGTGCACATGGGGCTGCACAGCTACAGCCCCGGCCAGCTGGCGCTGCTGCGCTTTCTGATTGCGTCGGTATTCATGGGCGGCGTGGCGCTGATGGTGGGCATTGGTCGGCCGCGTTGGCGCGATCTGCCGTGGCTGCTGGTGCTGGGTTTTTTCGGCGTGTTCCTGCACCACACCAGCCTCAATTACGGGCAGCAATGGGTGACGGCGGCGGCGTCGAGTGTGCTGGCGCAGTCGGCGCCGCTGTTCAGTGTGTTGATCGCGTTTTTCTGCTTGAAGGAGCGCGTCAGTGCCTGGCGCTGGAGTTGCGTGTTACTGGGGTTGCTCGGCGTGCTGGTGGTGATCTGGGGCGATCATGGCGTGGGCGACATCGACCCGCGCGGTTTGCTGATCCTGGTGGCGGCGGTGTCGTGGAGCATTTATTTCGCGATCCAGAAACACTACGCCCATCGTTACAGCCCGCTGACGATGGCGTGCTACATGGTGTGGGCGGGCACTTTGATGCTGTGCGTGAACTTGCCAGGCCTGGCCGATGCCGTCGGGCAGGCGCCGCTGGCGGAAAACCTGGCGGTGCTGATCCTCGGCATTTTCCCCAGCGCCTTGGCGTACCTCGCCTGGGCCTATGTGTTGAAACATGTCGAGGTCAGCCGCGCGTCGCTGGCGATGTACTTGATTCCGCCGGTGGCCATGTTGCTGGCGGCGACGCTGCTGGGCGAGCACATTGCCGTGCAGGTGATGCTGGGCGGTGTGATCGTGCTGGCCAGCGTGGCGGCGATCAGCCTGGAGGGGCGCTGGCGGTCAGTCGCTCAGGCTGAAGGCGCGCAGCCGGTGGCCATCGAGGTCCTCGGCAACAAAGGTGTAGCCGAAGTCGAGGGTGGTCGGTGATTGGATGATCGTGGCGCCGCGCGCGAACCACTGATCATGCAGGGCATCGACGGCCGCCTGGTCGGGCAACGAAAATCCAACCTCGCCACCGCCGCCGGTGAGGCGCGCCGCCGGTTCCACGGTGTGCCGCGACCACAAGCCCAGCTTCACGCCGTTGTCGAGGATGAACAGCGCAAAGGTCGGGTTCAGCTCCACCGGTGGCGTGTCCAGCAGGCGGCTATAGAAGTTGGCGCTGGTGGCCGGGCTGTCGACGTAGAGCAGGAAATAATGGGCGACGGTGTGCATGGTGGCTCCTTGAGAGCGTGCGGTTAAGTGGGCCCAGTCTATAAGGCAGTCCTGTCAGTTCTTGTCAGGAGTGTGCAGGGTTTGCGCCTCCTCACCGGTGTACAGCTTGATGATGTCGTTGATCTCCCCCGACATCTTCATCCGCAGCAGCGTGCGCAAGATTTGCTGCACCGGCACATTCGGGTCGTTGCGTACGATGCAGCCCAGGCTTTGCTCGTCAATGATCGCGACCTTCTGCAAGCGCTGGTTGGGTGGCTGGTTCAGGTTGAAGCGGTCCAGTATCCATTCGTTGATGACCGCATATTTAAAGCGCCCGGCCACCAGCTTGAGCAGCACCAACTCTTCGCTGCGTGAGTCGTCGCGGGTCAGTTGGCCATTGGCGAACAGTGGCTCGAGGGCCGCATAGCGGTAATTGAGTACGGTGCCGATCGACTGGGCGGGCAGAGTGCCCACTTGCACGGTGTGCGGCGCGGTGTGGGTGCTGGCCAGCACGTTACGCTGCACCATCAGCGGCACGCTCCAGATGTAGTCGCCGGACAGGTTGTCGACCCAGGCCTGGGCCACATAGCAACGCACATCAATGTCGCCGTGCGCCATGGCATTGGCGATGCGCGCCCGTGCCAGCACGTGGAACTCGGCGGGGCGCCCGACCTGGGTGGCCAGGCTCAGCATCAAGTCATACAAAATGCCCTGGGTGGGCCGGTTGCCCTCCAGCTGGGCCATGGGCATGCCCCAGCTGTCGGAAACCGAGAAGCGCAACGGCGCGGGTGCCGCGAGGCTGGCAAGCGAAATCATCCATAAGGCGCCCAGGACTACGCGCATACACTCTCCGGTTTCAGGCCTTTGCGGGGCCATTGCACAGAGCTTAGTCAGATTAGACGAGCGTGCCGGATGCAATTTCCCCCTTGCTCCGCTAGCATTACCGGCTTCCGCTTCCCAGTTGCGACGGTTTTCGATGAGTTATCAGGTTCTTGCACGTAAATGGCGTCCGCGCTCGTTCCGCGAAATGGTCGGCCAGACCCATGTGCTCAAGGCTCTGATCAATGCCTTGGACAGCCAACGGCTGCACCACGCCTACCTGTTCACCGGTACACGCGGGGTGGGCAAGACCACCATTGCGCGCATCATCGCCAAATGCCTGAACTGTGAAACAGGTATCACCTCGACGCCTTGCGGCACCTGCTCGGTGTGCAAGGAAATCGACGAAGGGCGTTTCGTCGACCTGATCGAGATCGACGCCGCGAGCCGCACCAAGGTCGAAGACACCCGCGAACTGCTCGATAACGTGCAGTACGCGCCGAGCCGTGGGCGCTTCAAGGTCTACCTGATCGACGAAGTGCACATGCTGTCCAGCCATTCCTTCAACGCCTTGTTGAAAACCCTGGAAGAGCCGCCGCCCTACGTCAAATTCATCCTGGCCACCACCGATCCGCAGAAACTTCCTGCAACGATTTTGTCGCGGTGCCTGCAGTTTTCCCTGAAGAACATGACCCCTGAGCGCGTGGTCGAGCATTTGACCCATGTGCTGGGTGTCGAGAACGTGCCGTTCGAAGACGACGCCCTGTGGCTGCTTGGCCGCGCTGCCGATGGTTCGATGCGCGATGCCATGAGCCTCACCGACCAGGCCATCGCCTTTGGTGAAGGCAAGGTCATGGCCGCCGACGTGCGCGCCATGCTCGGCACCCTCGACCACGGCCAGGTGTTTGATGTGCTGCACGCGCTGATCGAAGGCGATGCCAAGGCGTTGCTCGAAGCCGTGCGCCACTTGTCGGAGCAAGGCCCGGACTGGAACGGCGTGCTCTCGGAAATCCTTAACGTATTGCACCGCGTTGCCATCGCCCAGGCCTTGCCTGAAGGCGTCGACAACGGCCATGGCGACCGCGACCGCGTGTTGGCGCTGGCCCAGGCATTGCCGGCCGAAGATGTGCAGTTCTACTACCAGATGGGCCTGATCGGGCGCCGGGACTTGCCCCTCGCACCGGACCCGCGCGGCGGCTTTGAGATGGTCCTGCTGCGGATGCTGGCCTTCCGGCCCGCCGACTCGGCAGACGCGCCGAGACAGCCGCTAAAGCCAGTGGGGATCAGCCAGGCCACAGTTGATTCCGCCAAACCAGTGGCTGGCGCGGCCGTCGTCGCGCCAGTAGTGGCTGCGCCTGCGCCGGTTACCCCGGCCCCCGCGCCTGTGGTCGCAGCGCCGGTGGTTGAACCTGAGCCGGTGATCGAGCCTGCGCCTGCGCCCGCGCCGGTGGTCGACCTGCCCTGGAACGACCCGGTGGACGCCGAGCCTGAAGTCGAACTGCAGCCTGCCGTAGAGCCCGTCCTGGAAACCAGTGGCGAGCAGCCTGAACTGACGCCGATGCCTACGCCGACGCCCGACAGCGCGGTGCCGGACGCGCCCGAGTGGGTCTCAGCGCCGGTGCCGGAGCCGACCGTTGCCCAGGTCGAAGCCGCCACGCCAGGCATCGACCTCGACGACGAACCGCCGTTGGACGAAGACTATATCGAGCCGGACATGGATTCGGCCTACAGCTACCTGGACGAGCTGGCCAGCGAACACACCGCCGAGCCGGCACCCGAGCCCGAAGCGGAGCCTGCTGCGGCTCCGGCCACCGGGTTGGCATTGCAATGGCTGGAATTGTTTCCGAAGTTGCCGATCTCCGGCATGACCGGCAGCATCGCCGCCAACTGCACGCTGATTTCTATCGAGGGCGACCACTGGCTGTTGCACCTGGACCCGGCCCACAGCGCCTTGTTCAACGCGACCCAGCAACGCCGGCTCAACGATGCGCTGAACCAGTACCATGAGCGCACGCTGACCATCGCCATCGAGTTGATCAAGCCCGAGCAGGAAACCCCGGCCCAGGCCGCCACTCGTCGGCGCCTGAACCGCCAGCGTGACGCAGAAAGCTCGATCCACGCAGATCCGCTCATCCAGCAAATGATGCAACAGTTCGGCGCCGTCGTGCGCCACGATACTATTGAACCTGTCGACGCCCCGGTGCCCCAAGCGTCATAACACCGGGCTACTAATTGATCCACGTACTTTGAGGTGATTCCCATGATGAAAGGTGGCATGGCCGGCCTGATGAAGCAGGCGCAGCAGATGCAGGAAAAAATGGCCAAGATGCAGGAAGAACTGGCCAACGCCGAAGTCACCGGTAAAGCCGGTGGCGATATGGTCAGCGTGGTGATGACCGGTCGTCACGACATCAAGCGCGTGAGCATCGACCCAAGCGTCTTGCCAGGTGTTGGCGAAGATGACCTGGAAATGCTCGAAGCCTTGTTCGCCGCGGCCGTCAACGACGCCGTGCGCAAGATCGAAGCCAACAGCCAGGAAAAGATGGGCGGTGTAACCGCCGGCATGCAACTGCCACCGGGCATGAAGCTGCCGTTCTGATCCGCTAGCCTTGGCTAGACTCAAATGCCAGGCCTTGTGCCTGGCATTTTTTTTGCCGTGATGGAGTCAGGGTGGGCGCTGGCTTGCCTGCGATGCAGACGAGTCGGTGCCACAGACGAAACATCGAACCCCAAGCGCTTTGTCATGGTCTGCACCCTATACCGATGAATTCGACAAAGGAGCCCCTCATGTCTCAAGAACCTATCCTGAACCAGCGCATTGTCCTGGTTTCACGCCCGCAGGGCGCGCCAACCCCGGAAAACTTCCGCCTGGAACGTGTGAACTTGCCGGACCTGGCAGACGGCCAAGTGCTGCTGAAAACGCTGTACCTGTCCCTCGACCCCTATATGCGTGGCCGTATGAGCGACGCGCCGTCCTACGCAGCACCGGTTGAAATCGACGAGGTGATGACCGGTGGCGCTGTCAGCCGTGTCGAGCAGTCGCGTAATCCGAAATTCGAAGTGGGCGATTTGGTCGTCGGTTCCACCGGCTGGCAGAGCCACAGCATTTCTGATGGTCGCAACCTGATCCCGGTGCCAAAAGGGCTGGCCAGCCCGTCGATGGCCCTGGGTGTGCTGGGCATGCCGGGCATGACCGCCTATATGGGGCTGATGGACATCGGCCAGCCGAAGGAGGGGGAAACCCTGGTCGTGGCAGCGGCGTCCGGCGCGGTCGGTTCGGTGGTGGGGCAGGTGGCCAAGCTCAAGGGCTTGCGCGTCATCGGGATCGCAGGGGGGGCGGACAAGTGCCGCTACGTGGTGGACGAATTGGGCTTTGATGCCTGCATCGACCATAAGGGCGCGGACTTTGCCAACGAATTGGCGCAGGCGTGCGACAAGGGCGTGGACATCTATTTCGAGAACGTCGGCGGCAAGGTCTTCGACGCCGTGGTGCCCTTGCTCAACCCCAAGGCCCGCATTCCGCTGTGCGGGTTGATCGCCGGCTACAACGCCCATGAAGCTCCCAGCGGGCCTGACCGTCTGCCGGCGTTGCAACGCACCTTGCTGACCAAGCGCGTGCGCATCCAGGGCTTTATTGTGTTCGACGACTATGGCGATCGCCAGCCCGAATTCCTCAGCGCCATGGCGCCCTGGGTGCGTGACGGCAAGATCAAGTTCCGCGAAGACGTGGTCGAGGGCCTGGAACAGGCGCCCGAAGCCTTTATCGGTTTGCTCGAGGGGCGCAACTTCGGCAAGTTGGTGGTGCGGGTCGCGCAGGATTGACCATTTGACGCTAATCCGAGGCGCGGGTATAAACCGCGTCTCGTTGTTTTGTCGGACCATTCGCTCATGAGCTTCAGCCCCCTGATTCGCCAACTGATCGACGCGCTGCGCACCTTGCCGGGCGTGGGTCAGAAAACCGCCCAGCGTATGGCGCTGCAACTGCTGGAGCGTGATCGCAGCGGCGGCACCCGGTTGGCCCAGGCCTTGAGCCAGGCCATGACCGGCGTGGGCCATTGCCGACAGTGCCGCACCCTCACCGAAGAAGACCTCTGCCCGCAATGCGCCGACCCGCGTCGCGACGACACGTTGCTGTGCGTGGTGGAAGGGCCGATGGACGTGTACGCGGTGGAGCAAACCGGCTATCGCGGGCGCTACTTTGTGCTCAAGGGGCACCTGTCGCCGCTCGATGGCCTGGGGCCGGAAGCCATCGGCATTCCGCAGTTGGTGGCGCGCATTGAAGAGCAGGGCACTTTCACCGAAGTGATTCTGGCGACCAACCCGACCGTGGAAGGTGAAGCAACCGCGCATTACATCGCCCAGTTGCTGACCAACAAAGGCTTGATCACCTCGCGCATCGCCCATGGCGTACCGCTGGGAGGCGAGCTGGAGCTGGTGGACGGCGGCACGTTGGCGCATTCGTTTGCGGGTCGTAAGCCGATCGCGCTCTAAGCCACACCGCAGGACAAAATGTGGGAGCTGGCTTGCCTGCGATGGCGGTGGATCAGGGGACTTTATATCGCCTGACACTTCGCTATCGCAGGCAAGCCAGCTCCCACAGTGTTTTGTGTTACTCCCGCGTCTTGAAAACCAAGCAAGCGCTTGGTAAGTTCGCTCCACCTCACCTGGAGCTTGCCGATGTCTGCCTATCAGGACTACTTCGACCCCAGCCACCAATTGGTCCGCGACAGCGTGCGCCGTTTTGTCGAGCGCGAGATGTTGCCGGGCATCGAGCAATGGGAGGAAGCGCAGAGCTTTCCCCGCGAGCTGTACCTCAAGGCCGGCGCGGCGGGGATCCTCGGCATCGGTTATCCCGAAGCCTTGGGCGGCAGCCATGAAGGCGATCTGTTTGCCAAGGTTGCTGCCAGCGAAGAGTTGATGCGCTGCGGTTCCGGTGGGGTGGTGGCGGGCTTGGGTTCGCTGGATATCGGCTTGCCGCCGGTCGTTAAATGGGCGCGGCGCGAGGTGCGTGAGCGCGTCGCGCCTCAGGTGTTGGCCGGCGAGAAGATCATCGCGCTGGCCGTCACCGAACCCGGTGGCGGCTCCGATGTGGCCAACCTGCAAACCCGCGCGATTCGTGACGGCGACCATTACCGCGTAAGCGGCAGCAAAACCTTTATCACCAGTGGCATCCGTGCCGACTTCTATACCGTCGCCGTGCGCACGGGCGAGCCGGGATTTGGCGGTATCAGTTTATTGCTTATCGAAAAACACACGCCCGGTTTCACCGTCGGTCAGCCGCTGAAGAAAATGGGCTGGTGGACGTCGGACACGGCTGAGTTGTTCTTCGACGATTGCCGCGTGCCGGTGGGCAACCTGATCGGCGTCGAGAACATGGGCTTTGCCTGCATCATGGGCAACTTCCAGAGCGAGCGCCTGGCCTTGGCATTGATGGCCAACATGACTGCGCAGCTTGCACTCGAGGAAAGCCTGAAATGGGCCGGCCAGCGCGAGGCTTTCGGCAAACCCATCGGCAAATTCCAGGTACTCAAGCATCGGCTGGCGGAAATGGCCACGGCGGTGGAAGTCTCGCGCGAATTCACCTATCGCCAGGCGGCGAAGATGGCGGCCGGCAAGAGTGTGATCAAGGAGATTTCCATGGCCAAGAACCTCGCCACCGACACGGCGGACCGTGTGACTTATGACGCGGTGCAGATCCTTGGCGGCCAAGGTTACATGCGTGGCAATCTGGTGGAGCGGCTGTATCGCGATAACCGCATCCTGTCGATTGGCGGCGGCACGCGCGAGGTGATGAATGAAATCATCAGTAAGCAGATGGGCTTGTGATCTCTGCTGTTCCTGAGGGCCTCTTCGCGAGCAAGCCCGCTCCCACATTTGAAATGCATTCCAAATGTGGGAGCGGGCTTGCTCGCGAAGAGGTCGGCCCAGGCAACACACATCTCAACCTGAGGTATTACCGCTCAGTCAACGCAAACTGCGTCAGGCAAAACGTCGGAATGCCCATGTCTTCCAGGCGCTGCGAACCCCCCAGTTCCGGCAGGTCGATAATCGCCGCCGCTTCGAAGATCTTCGCGCCCATGCGTCGTACCAAATTCGCCGCTGCGATCAAGGTGCCGCCCGTGGCGATCAGGTCATCGAACATCAATACCGAGTCGCCTTCACACAGGCTGTCGGCGTGCACTTCGAGGAAGGCTTCGCCGTATTCAGTCTGGTAACCCTCGGCCAGCACGTCAGCCGGCAGCTTGCCCTGCTTGCGGAACAGGATCAGCGGTTTGTTCAGTTGATAGGCGATGATCGAGCCGATCAAAAAGCCCCGCGCATCCATCGCGCCGATGTGGCTGAAGTCGGCTTCGACATAGCGCTGGGCAAAGCTGTCGGCGACCAGGCGAAGGGCGCGGGGCGATTGGAACAGCGGCGTGATGTCACGAAAGATCACCCCAGGCTTGGGGAAGTCGATGACGGGGCGGATCAGGGATTTGATGTCGAACGAATCGAAGGTCATCGTCGAAGAGTCCTGAGGGTTGAAAACGGACTCGAAGTATACCTGCGGCCTCACCGATTGGCGCGGCCGCAGCGGCTGAATCAGCCCTCCAGCGAACCCCCGGCCAGTGCGCACAGCTGGATCGGGTCGAGGATATGCACTTCCTTGCCTTCGGCGGCAATCAACTCGTTCTGCTGGAAACGCGTGAACACGCGGGACACGGTTTCCACTGCCAGGCCCAAGTAGTTGCCGATTTCATTGCGCGACATGCTCAGGCGGAACTGGTTGGCCGAGAACCCACGGGCACGGAAGCGCGCCGACAGGTTGACCAGGAACGTGGCGATGCGCTCGTCGGCGGTTTTCTTCGACAGCAGCAGCATCATCTGTTGGTCGTCACGAATTTCGCGACTCATGACCCGCATCAATTGGCGACGCAGTTGCGGCAATTGCAGGGCCAGTTCATCCAGGCGTTCGAAGGGAATTTCGCACACCGACGTGGTCTCCAGCGCCTGGGCCGACACCGGGTGAATCTCGGTGTCCATGCCGGACAACCCGACCAGCTCGCTGGGCAGGTGGAAACCGGTGATCTGCTCTTCGCCGCTGTCGCTCAGGCTGAACGTCTTCAACGCGCCTGAACGTACTGCATAGACGGAATCGAATTTGTCGCCCTGGCGAAACAGAAACTCGCCTTTTTTCAGCGGGCGACCGCGTTTAACGATTTCGTCCAGCGCTTCCATGTCTTCCAAATTCAACGAAAGTGGCAGGCAGAGGGGAGCCAGGCTGCAATCCTTGCAGTGAGCCTGGCTGTGAGCGCGCAGTTTAACTGGCTCGGACATTTCTTAAATCCTTGTGGGAAAACACACATAAGACGTAAGGGTAACGCACCGAGGGTGGATGAGGCCAGCGTGTACAAAAAAGCCGCACATGGATAAAGGTTTATGTATCGATGCCGATACAAAGGTGAATCCCTATGAGCTGGAGCTCAGGTCATGTCGGTAATCCCAGTCAATAACCCAGTCATTACTACCAAGGCACCCCAGGTGCTGACGGCCGCAGATGCGCTCGCGGGCAAAAAAGTCGATGACAAACCTGCCCCGCCACCCACACCCGGTGAAGGCGTGGTGGTGACGATATCCGGTGCCGGGCTCAAAGCCTCCCAGACCGGTAGCAACCCCAACAAGGACATCGACGACAGCAATCTGAAAGACAACATCAAGTAGTTGCTGAAAATGATCCGCGAACTGAGAAAACAGCTTGCCGAGAAAATGGCGCAGCTGTCGGCGGCCATGAATGACACCACCATGAGCCCCGAAGCACGCCAAGCCAAGGTCGCGGGCTTACAGGGCGATATCGCTAACATTCAGGCCGGTTTGATGACGGCCCAGGCACAACTGGCCAAATCGCTCAAAGACGAGCCGCCTGAGGCTCAAATGGAAGCCATGAAGCTGCTGTCGAAATAATTCAGGCTTAGATCACCCGCGAGAACCGTTGCCTGTTCTGGTGCTCCAGGTAGGCATCGAACACCATGCACACCGAGCGCACCAGCAGGCGCCCGGCGGGCAACACGTGGATGCCCTGCGCATTCAGCTCGATCAAGCCGTCTGCGGCCATCGTCTCCAGCTGTGGCCATAGCTCGTCGAAATAGCCGCGAAAATCGATATTGAAAGCCTGTTCGATCTGCTCGAAGCCCAGGCTGAAGGTGCAGATCAACTGCTGAATCACTTCGCGCCGTAACCGATCATCCGTGGTGCACACCAGGCCACGGCTGGTGGCCAGTTGCGCGCCGGCCAGGGCGTTCTGGTAGTGATTGAGGTCGCTGCTGTTCTGGCAATACAGGTCGCCGATCTGGCTGATCGCCGACACCCCCAACCCAATCAAATCGCAATGCCCG
This sequence comes from Pseudomonas sp. R76, assembly GCF_009834565.1. GTDB lineage: Bacteria > Pseudomonadota > Gammaproteobacteria > Pseudomonadales > Pseudomonadaceae > Aquipseudomonas. The sequence continues at coordinate 5,022,868 of NZ_CP019428.1, read as the reverse complement.
TGGGTGGTGTAGCCTTGGAAATTGCGTTGCAACGTGCCTTCTTCCTGGGCGATGGCCAGTTCATCATCCGGCAGGGCAAAGTGGTCCATGCCGATGTAGCGATAGCCGGCGCGGGTCAATTGCTCGATGGTGGTTTGCAGCATCAGCAGTTTTTCCGCCGGCGAAGGTAACTCGTCGGTGTTGATCCGCCGCTGCGGCATGAAGCGCTCCGGCAGGTGCGCGTAGTTGAACACCGACAGGCGATCCGGTTGCAGGCTGATCACTTCCTCCACGGTGCGTGCGAAGTTGATCGGCGTCTGCTTGGGCAGGCCGTAGATCAGGTCGATATTGATCGAGCGAAATTGCAGGGTGCGCGCCGCGTCGATCACCGCGCGGGTTTCTTCCAGGCTTTGCAGGCGGTTGACCGCGCGTTGCACCTCGGGGTCGAGGTCTTGCACACCGATGCTCACACGGTTGAAGCCCAGTTCGCGCAGCAGGCCCATGGTCGCCCAGTCGGCTTCGCGCGGGTCGATCTCGATGCCGTAGTCGCCGGAATCATCCTCCAGCAAATTGAAGTGCTGGCGCAGGCGCGTCATCACCTGGCGCAGCTCGTCGTGGCTGAGAAAGGTCGGCGTGCCGCCGCCGAAGTGCAGCTGCTCCACCGGCTGTTTCGGGTCGAGGTGGCAGGCCACCAGTTGGATTTCCTGTTCCAGGCGTTGCAAATAAGCCTGGGCGCGGCCACGGTCTTTGGTGATGACTTTGTTGCAGGCGCAGTAGTAGCAAATGTTCGCGCAGAACGGCACGTGCACATACAGCGACAGTGGCCGTGCGGCCTTGCGGCTGTCGCGCAGGGCGTGGAGCAGGTCGAAGGTGCCGACCTGGCTGTCGAATTGTACGGCGGTGGGGTAGGACGTGTAGCGCGGCCCCGCCAAGTCGTAGCGGTGAATCAGATCTGTGTCCCAACGAATGGCGTCGAGCATGCGGGCGGTCCCCCGGATTGGCTAGTGGGCCGAGTCTAGGGGCAGGGCTGCGATGGCATCTTGATTTGCATCAACGGGGAGCGGCGCTATGCCACATGGCCTTTTAATGGCCCATCAACCAGTGCTGGTGCGGGCCTGGCAATGTCCAAATGCCGAACAGAATCACCAGAAGCCCGCCGGCCACGCGCACGCTGCGTTTGCGCAATATCGCCGTCACCCGTTCAGCCGCCAGGCCCGTCGCCAGCAACACCGGCCAGGTTCCGAGCCCAAACGCCAGCATCAGCACTGCACTGTCTGCCGCATTGCCCTGGCTCGCCGCCCACAGCAACGTGCTGTAGACCAACCCGCACGGCAACCAGCCCCACAGCGCGCCCAGCAGCAACGCACGCGGCAGGCTGGACACCGGCAACAAACGGTTGGCGACAGGCTGTATATAGCGCCACAGGCCGCGCCCGAGGCTTTCGATACGGGTGAGGCCGCTCCACCAACCGGCCAGGTACAGGCCCATGCTGATCAGCAGCAAACCGGCGAGCACGCGCATGAACATCGCCGCCGGGCTGTTGGCCACGGCCCAGCCGGCCAGGCCGATCAGTAACCCTGCGGTGGCATAGCTGAGAATGCGCCCCAGGTTGTACGCCAGCAGCAGGCGAAAGCGGCGGCTGCGTTGCTCTTTGGGAATCGCCAGGGTCAGTGCGCCCATCAGCCCGCCGCACATGCCCAGGCAATGGCCGCCGCCCAGCAGGCCGAGGATCAGTGCCGAGACCAGCAGGGGCGCCAGTTCAAGCATGGGGCGGGTCTTTGGGCGGTTGCTCGGGGCCGTTGGCTTCGTCGACGGCGGCCAGGTGGTTCGGGTCCTGATCGTCGAACAGCACGCTGTGGGCCGGGCCGTCGAGGTCGTCGTACTGGCCGCTGTCCACCGCCCAGAAGAAGATGTAAATGGCCACGCCGACTAACAGCAGCGCCGCTGGAATCATCACGTAGAGAGCTGGCATCTGTACTCCATGCCCGCGCGGCTCAAGCCGGCAACGGGCGGGTTACTAAAGTGGCGCTGTCAGCCGGCGCGCTTGGTTGGCGAGTCAGGCGCAAGGCGTTGAGCACCACGGTCAACGAACTGAGGGACATGCCGATCGCCGCCCAGATGGGCGTGATCCAACCGAGGGCGGCAAACGGCAGCATAAGGCCATTGTACAGCCCGGCCCATAGCAGGTTTTCGATGATCACCCGCCGCGTGCGCCGCGCCAGCGTAAACGCCTGCACCAGCGCGTTGAGGCGGTTGGACAGCAGCACGGCGTCGGCACTGGTTTTTGCCAGGTCGGTGGCCGAGCCCATCGCCACGCTGATATCGGCAGCGGCGAGCACCGGCACATCGTTGACGCCGTCGCCGAGCATCAGCACCTTGCGGCCTTCCTTGTGCAGTTGTTGCAGCACTTGCAGTTTGTCGTCGGGGCGCAGGCCGCCGTGGGCTTCGTCGATGCCCAGCTCGACAGCGACACTGGCCACCATCGGCGAGCTGTCGCCGGACAGCAGCAATGTGCGCCAGCCCCGCGCCTTGCACGCCGCCAGCAAGGCGGGTGCGTCGCTGCGCAGGCGGTCATCCAGCACGAACCAGGCGAGTGCGCCGTCGCGGTCGCCGAGCAGCAGCCATTGCCCGGCTTCGTCCGGCGAAGCGGGGATCGGGCAGCCACTCAGCTCGCAGGCAAACCCCGGCTGGCCGATGCGCAATTGATGCTCGCCCACACGGCCTTCAAGGCCCAGGCCGGGGAAGCTCAAGACTTCATCGGCGGCCCGCGGTGCACGCCCAAAGGCCCGCGCAATGGGGTGTTCGGAACGGTTTTCCAGGGCGGCGGCGAGGCTCAGGCATTCATCGCTGTTCAGCCTGCCCAACGGGCGGATCGCACGCAGTGCTAGTCGGCCTTCGGTCAAGGTGCCGGTCTTGTCGAAAATCACCGTGTCGATCTGGTTCAAGCCTTCCAGCACATGGCCACGGGTCAGTAATAGCCCGAGTTTGTGCAGTGTGCCGGTGGCGGCGGTGAGGGCGGTGGGTGTGGCCAGGGACAACGCGCATGGGCAGGTCGCGACGAGCATGGCCAGCACAATCCAGAACGCCCGCGACGGGTCCAGCTCCCACCACAGCAAGCCGATCAACGCCGCCGCGATCAGCGAACACAACAGGAACCATTGCGCCGCGCGGTCGGCGATTTGCGCCAGGCGCGGTTTTTCCGCCTGGGCGCGTTCCAGCAGGCGCACGATGGCGGACAGGCGCGTGTCATGGCCCAGCGCGCGGACCTCGACGGTCAGCGCACCTTCGACATTCAGTGTGCCGGCGGTGACCGCGTCGCCCACGTGGCGAGGCTGCGGCAGGTATTCGCCGGTGAGCAGGGATTCGTCGATGCTCGACTGGCCGTCGAGAATCACCCCGTCGGCCGGCAGCACCGCGCCGGGATGCACGGATACGCGGTCACCCACGGCCAGTTCACTGAGCAGGATGCGTTCGCTCTGGCCATCCTCTTTGAGGCGCAGGCACGAGGCAGGTAGCAGGTTGACCAACTGCGCGGTGGCGGCAGCTGTGCGTTCCCGCGCACGTCGCTCCATATAGCGCCCGGCCAGCAGGAACAGCGCGAACATGCCCACCGCATCGAAATACAACTCGCCGACGCCGGTGATGGCCGTCCAGATACCGGCCAAATAAGCACCGCCAATCGCCAGGGACACTGAGACGTCCATGGTCAGGTGGCGCGTGCGCAAATCGCGCAAGGCACCTTTGAAGAAGGGCGCGCAGCTGTAGAACACAATCGGTGTGGTCAGAAACATCGCCACCCAGCGCAGGATCACGTGCAGCTCCGGGCTCAGGTCGATATTGAATTCCGGCCAGGTGGCCATCGTTGCCATCATCGCCTGGAACCACAACAACCCCGCCACACCGAGTTGGCGCAGGGCCAGACGATTTTCGCCGGCCAGTTGCTCGGCGGCGCGGTCCGCCTGGTAGGGGTGGGCGGCGTAGCCGATGTGGCGCAGCTCGCTGAGCAGCTGGCTCAGCGGCAATTGCCCGTCGGCCCAGCGCACCTGCAGGCGGTGGTTGGACAGGTTCAGCCGCGCCTCGGCCACGGCGGGCAGGCTGCGCAGGTGTTTTTCGATCAGCCAGCCACAGGCCGCGCAGCTGATGCCTTCCATCAATAGGGTGGTTTCGGCGAGTTCGCCGTCATGGCGCACAAAGGGTTTTTGCACGTCGGCGCGGTCGTACAGCGCCAGTTCGTCGACCAGTTGCACCGGCAGCGCCTCGGGGTTGGCCGAGGCTTCGCTGCGGTGCTGGTAATAGCTTTCCAGCCCGCCGGCCACGATGGCTTCGGCCACCGCCTGGCAGCCCGGGCAGCACAGCTCGCGGCGCTCGCCGAGGATCACGGCGGTGAACCGGTTGCCGGGCGGGACGGGCAGGGCGCAGTGGTAGCAGGGGGTTGGGGTGGTCATGGGTTTAGATCTTAGCTGGCTGGGAGGGCCTCATCGCGGGCAAGCCCGGCTCCCACACCAGGAATGTATTTTCCTGTGGGAGCTGGGCTTGCCCGCGATGCGCGAAGCGCAGGTTTTTTACTTCTTCAGGTCTTCAGCACCCTGCAACGGCTCATCGCCCAGCAGCAAGTCTTTGTCGTGGCTGACCTGTTCTTCTTCGAACAGGCGCCAGGTCCTGTCGCCCTCCACGCCGAGCAATTCCACGAAGCGCCGGCCTTCGACCTTGTCGGTGACCTGGCCGAGGTAGCGGCCCGGTTCACTGTCGCTGCGCGCCAGGTTGATCTTGCGATCCTTCTCCGGCTGGGTCGGCGAAATCAGGTTCAGTTCCAGGGTGGTCGGGTTGCTGTTGCCGGTCAGGTGCACGTCGACTTCACCGGTCAGTTCGTCCAGGTGCACGGTGGCGCGCAGTTGCAGGGTCTGGGCCAGCAGTTCGCGGTCGAGGGAGCGGTTGATACCTTTGCCGGCTTCGTAGTAGTTGTCGTTGACCAAATTGTCCGGGTTCTTCACCGCAATGGTCACCATGGACAAGGTCAAGGTCACCGAGCAGGTCAGGATCCCGATGATGATCCAGGGCCAGAGGTGCTTGTACCAAGGGCTTGCGGCAGTGGCTACGGGCATTGTTTTGCTCTCTGATTATTAACGGACTTGTGGGCCGATGAATCGGCTCTTGGCTTCAATGTTGACACTGTCGTCATCGGCATCCCGGAGGATGAATTTCACTTCGTTGGTGCTCGACGGCAGTTGCTCAGGGGCGCTGGACAGCTCCACCGGCATGCTGACGATATCCCCCGCAGCGACTTTGATTTCGCGCCGGCCTTGCAGCTTGAGGTCCGGCAGGCCCGAGGCGTCGAGCACGTAGGTGTGGTCGCGCTGGTCCTTGTTCATGATCTTCAGGCTGTAGACGTTTTCGATGCGGCCTTCGGCGTTTTCGCGGAACAGCACACGGTCTTTGCTGACGTCGAAACCGACCAGCGAACGCATGAAAAATGCGCCGACCAACAGGCTGATCATCGCCAGTAACACCAGCGCGTAACCTATCAGGCGCGGGCGCAGCTTGTGGGTCTTTTGCCCCGACAGGTTATGTTCGGTGGTGTAGCTGATCAGGCCGCGTGGGTACTCCATTTTGTCCATGATGTTGTCGCAGGCGTCGATGCACGCCGCGCAGCCGATGCACTCGATTTGTAGGCCATCGCGGATGTCGATACCGGTGGGGCACACCTGCACGCACATCGTGCAATCGATGCAATCGCCCAGGCCCTGGGCCTTGTAGTCGACACCTTTTTTGCGCGGGCCACGCACTTCGCCACGGCGTGGGTCGTAGGAGACGATCAAGGTGTCCTTGTCGAACATCACGCTTTGGAAGCGCGCATACGGGCACATGTAGATGCACACCTGTTCACGCAGCCAGCCGGCATTGCCATAGGTGGCGAGGGTGAAGAACCCGACCCAGAAATACGACCAGCCATCGGCCTGGCCGGTGAAGAAGTCGAACACCAGTTCGCGGATCGGCGAGAAGTAGCCGACGAAGGTCATGCCGGTGACAAACCCGATCAACAGCCACAGCGTGTGCTTGCTGAATTTGCGCAGGAATTTGTTGGCGCCCATCGGCGCTTTGTCGAGCTTGATGCGCTGGTTGCGGTCGCCTTCGGTGACCTTTTCACACCACATGAAAATCCACGTCCACACGCTTTGCGGGCAGGTATAGCCACACCACACGCGCCCGGCGTACACGGTGATAAAGAACAGGCCAAAGGCGGCAACAATGAGAATGCCCGAGAGCAGGATGAAATCCTGCGGCCAGAAGGTCGCGCCAAAAATAAAAAATTTACGCTCCGGCAAGTTCCACCACACCGCCTGGTGACCACCCCAGTTCAGCCACACCGTACCGAAGTAGAGCAGGAACAAACCGGCGCCGCCGAGCATGCGCAAATTGCGGAACAGGCCGGTGAAGGCGCGGGTGTAGATTTTCTCGCGCGACGCATAGAGGTCGACGGATTGACTGGCGTTTTGGGCAGGCGGGGTAACGTCATGTACCGGTATTTGGTTGCTCATCATTGCATCCCACGGCGGTGGAGATTTGCCTCGGCCAGTACGTGCCAACCGGGGTCAAAAATAGGCTCTTGCAGTGGCGTAATGATACGCCCCTGGTACGGCTGAACGGGTGCGACCTTTGGTCGCGTTGGGGGGAATCAATTGATGGTGTACGTGATCTGGATCAATTGACTTGTGAAGTATGGACGGTTTTCAGACGCAGAGGGCATTCGTCCCAGGGTCATAGTCAGCACGGGCACAGGCAGGTGGACACCACGATGCGCCCTGGTGAGCCCAGTCAGCCACGCGGTCGGTTTGTGCGCAATTGAAATCCATGCCGTAGGAGCTCTACGTTTCGATAGGTCGGAAATGCCTTTTAACAGACTCGAATTTACACGAAGGAACTGTTCTTTTTAATTCTCCACTTAATGGAACCTTGCTTAATTCCAAGCACAGGATATTGAAGGAACAAAATATATGGACGTCGGACGAAATTCGTTTGTACCTAACTTTCCGGTGGATCAGCTTGCTAATGCGCTTAAATCAGGCGAGCCCATTGATTACCCCCGTCTTGTACTAACCAATTACCTGGACAGGCAAATAGCCAAATTTGCCGAGGCCAGAAAAGAGGCTGCAAAGCAGGATGTTTCCAGCGATGCATCAGTGGCAGGGACCACGTCGCCCAGTGGTCCGAAAGAACTGAGTAAATGGAGCGACAAGGAGATCACTCAATACCTCGGTAAACATTTCAATACGTTTATGGATGCAGACGCTAAGCCCAGCGTGGTTTTGTCGTCCATGGATTCTGGTGATAAGGAGTTTGTTACACGGGCTTCTCTGGAGCGCGTTGCAAACTCGAAAGACGGTCAGTTTACCCCCGAGGCTATGGCCTTCGCGAGTGAGTTGTTGAACCGAAAAGAGTTGTTCAGCGGGTACGAAGACCCCTACTGCTCTGATGTGGATGGTGCTGTATCTAAGCGAGATGTCTACGATAGGCTCGTGACGAAAAAAGTATATGAGGGTAAAGAAGTCGGCGATTATTCAACTGCGTCAAACTCATTCACCGCTGAAACGTACGCTCTGTATGGCGAGGATGGCACACTTCTGATGAAGAATCGTTATGTTAAACATGGTGAATTTGGTGGGGCCTCTTGGAAAACGGATTTTCTCTAACAGCGCTAAGTCAATCATGCGGTATCTTTTTTTAAACTAAAGGTGATCTATGAATGTAAGCGCTCCGGTCGTAAATTCAACTAATAGCACTGTGCCTGTGGAAGCCCCCAAGCTCACGCCTGCACAAATTGCTCAGTCTGCGAGTAACTTTTCGTTAGGTTTTCACTTGTTTTTTAATTTTGAAACATTCATCGACCCGAAAACCGGGTATATCACTCCCGAGTCGCTCAGAAAAGTCGCTATTTCGGGCTTGCATTCTCCAAAGGATAGAGCCGTCGCCGAGGAGACTCGGAAGCGGCACGACTTCATGTATGCGTTGGACAAAGATGGCAAGGGTCTGTTAGACAGTAGGATTTATCGGGAGGATATATTCAACGCAATCGCACCCAGCAACGATGAGAAAAACTTCGGTGGCTGGAGTGATAAAGCCATGAGTAAGTACCTTGTCATGAACTTCAAAAAATTTACTGATCCGAATGATCCTAACTTTGTCACTCGAAGTTCTCTTGAGCGGGCGGCGCACTCAAAGGGCGAGGATGGGTTTACAGCAGAAGACTCATCGTTTGCACGTGAACTGTTGCGCCGGCTGGACCTGTTCAAGAGGATGGATGCGGCGCCGAACGGCTCCCTTGATGACAAGATTGGTATAAATACGCTAAAAGAAATAGTCGGGTACTCCTCTGTGGAAACTTATGGTTCCGGATATCCTCAGAAAATTGATTACGATGAAAGAGGGCAGGAGATAGCGGGTTATTACAAGGGGCATTATGCCACTGAGTGCACGCGTCTCTAATGATCAGCCTATAAAAGCCCGAGACTGTCTGTACTGTCTACGCGCGTAAGTAACAAAGCCCCGTCAGCGTTCGCTGCGCGGGGCTTTGTGGTCTCTGAAGCCTTACTGCTCTGCGATGATTATTCAGTGAGGTATTAACTATTAGAACGATTCCGTAAGAATACATGTGTGTGACGCTATATGTATTTCAGGAACGGCTGTTGGTTTATTCGCTACTCATGAGTACACCGTTCACTCTCAATCGGTGCAACTTAGAGGAGTGCTTAAAGATGGAAATTGGAACATTCGTCACCCAGAAGCCCGCAGCTGAACCGGGCGTGTACGAGAGGCCGACAGGTGCACGATATAGGCCGAGTGGCCAGGATGCCAAACTGGCGCAGCAGGTAGTGGAAAACTTTTCCAGGTTGGAAGACCCTGATAAAAAAGGGTATATCACCCTGGACTCGCTCAAGAAAATAGCCACTGGCAACGGTGACCCAGCCATCAAGCAGTTGGCGCTTGGGTTGCTGAATAATGAAGCGTTAAGGGGCTTTGTCGGTAGCCATACGCAGAGCTATCCATTTGAACGTTTCGTCGGGGTGGTAGACCACTATCTGCCAAGGGATGTAAACGGGGCGCGCCCCTACGTTCGTGATTTCACTCCACAACCCCTTGGGCCTATCCGAGTGGGCGGTCAACCTCGTCAATAGTCGCTGGTGCGTACTCATAAAACGTTTCGCCGATAGTAATCGGTGGAGCGTTTTACGCGCCCGGAAGGCGCAAGTTCATTCACACCAGGGGTTTATCAGTGGGACACCGCTCGATTGAAAGTCGCTGACGTTGCGAGTCACCACGGTAAGCCCGTGAACCAGAGCGGTCGCGGCGATCAGTGCGTCACTTTCGTTCGCCAGGCCCGGCACATGCAAATGGGCACAACGCAGCGCAACGGCGGCATCAATCGGCAATATCCTGGCATCGAACGCTGGCATTACGTGACGTTTGAGCCACGTACGGAGCACTTTCCCCTGAGCCGGGTCTCGGCGCTCCATCCGCAGTACGCCGGTTTCCAATTCTTTCAGCGTAATGGCTGAGATGAACATGCGTGGGGCGATAACGCTTTTCGCCCAGGCCACCACGCGGGCGTCGGCCTGAGGTTTACGAAGTTCAGAGATTACGTTGGTATCGAGCAGGTACATTCAAGAGAGGTCCACGGGGCGGTGAGTGATCACGGCACGTTCGGTTTCAAAGTCGATTTCGGCCGCTTCCGGCATCACCAACAGGTCGACGATGTCGACATTCAGACCTGTCAGTTTCTGGTAGTCCTCAATGCTTAGCAGTACATGGGCGGGCTTGCCGCGATCAGTGATAAAAACCGGCCCCTGACGGGCGGCTTTTTTGGCACCACTTGTGTCTTGATTGAATTCACGGCTGGAAATGGTGGTGATGGTCATGGGGCATCCCCCTTCGGCAGATTTAATGTAGTTACGTTACTACTTCCCCGCGGCGGTCGACAAGTTTGATGTTACGAGCGGTGGAGGGGGCAGTCGTTGAAATGGCAGGCGCCAGAAACGACAAAGCCCCGTAATTCGGGGCTTTGTCATGCCTGAGGCTTACTGCTCCTCAGCCGGTTTATCCCCATGGGACAAGCTGTACACATAGGCTGCCAGCAAGTGCACTTTGTCGTTGCCTTGCAGCAACTCCTGCGCCGGCATCTGGCCCTGACGGCCATAACGGATGGTCTGTTGCAGTTGCGCGAAGCTCGAACCGTAGATGAATGCACCCGGATGTGTCAGGTCGGGCGCGCCCATTGCTGGGGTGCCTTTACCGGCCGGGCCGTGGCAGGCCACGCAGTTGGCGGCGAAGAGTTTTGCGCCATTGGCCACGTCGGCCTTGGCGCCTTCGGGCAGTTTGCGGCCGTCGAGGTTGGTCACCACGAAACCCGCGACGTCGGCCACACCTTGTTCGCCGATCACTTCAGCCCAGGCCGGCATCACCGCGTGGCGGCCTTTCATGATGGTTTCCTTGATGGTTGCCGGCTCGCCGCCCCAGCGCCAGTCGGCGTCGGTCAGGTTGGGGAAACCGTAGGCGCCCTTGGCATCGGAGCCGTGGCACACCGAGCAGTTGGACGCGAACAAACGGCCACCCATCTTCAAGGCTTGCGGGTCCTTGGCGACTTCTTCAATCGGCATGGCGGCGAATTTGGCGAAGATCGGCCCGAACTTGGCCTCCGACTTGGCCATTTCCTTTTCCCATTCGTGCACGCCGGTCCAGCCGGTCTGGCCGTTGGCGAAGGGGGTTTGCTTGTCGTTGTCGAGGTAGTTGTAGCCCGGCAACAGGCCTTTCCAGTTGCCCAGGCCTGGGTACAGCGCCAGGTAACCGAGGGCGAAAATGATGGTGCCGACAAACAGCATGAACCACCACTTCGGCAGCGGGTTGTCGTATTCCTCGATGCCGTCGAACGAGTGGCCGACGGTCTCGTCCGTCTGTTCGGTGCGCTGGCCCTTGCGGGTCGACAGCAGCAGCCAGGTCAGGGCGAAGATGGTACCCAGACTGAGGACTGTGACGTACAGACTCCAGAACGTAGTCATTCTTTGTTACTCCTAGACGCTTGCTCGACGTGCTTGATGGCTTCGGGGTCATCCGCGAAGGGCAACATGGTTGCGTCGTCAAACTCCGACTTGCGTTTGGGGCTGAACACCCACAGTGCCAGGCCGATAAAGGCCACCATCACCACAACGGTGCCCAGGCCACGAATCATCCCGATATCCATGCAGGTCACCGTTTGCTTTTGATGAGGGTGCCAAGGCCCTGCAGGTAGGCCACCAATGCGTCCATTTCGGTCTTGCCCTTAACGGCGGCGGCGGCACCGGCGATGTCTTCATCGGTGTAGGGCACGCCCAGGGTGCGCAAGACTTCCATCTTCTTCGCGGTGTCCTTGCCGTCGAGCTTGTTTTCCACGAGGAACGGGTACGCCGGCATTTTCGACTCAGGCACTACGTTGCGCGGGTTGTACAAGTGCGCGCGGTGCCAGTCGTCGGAGTAACGTGCGCCGACGCGGGCCAGGTCCGGGCCGGTACGCTTGGAACCCCACAGGAACGGGTGGTCCCACACGCTTTCGCCGGCCACCGAGTAGTGGCCGTAGCGTTCGGTTTCGGCGCGGAACGGGCGGATCATCTGCGAGTGGCAGCCCACGCAACCGTTGGCGATGTAGACGTCGCGGCCTTCCAGCTCAAGCGCGGTGCGCGGCTTCATGCCTTCCACCGGCTTGTTGGTCACGTCCTGGAAAAACAGCGGAACGATTTGGGTCAGGCCGCCGATACTCACGGCGATGACCATGAAGAAGGCCAGCAGGCCGATATTCTTCTCGACTACTTCATGCTTCATCAGTGAGCTCCCACAACGGCGATCTTGGCGGCGGCTTCGGCTTCTACCGGGTCGGAGGCACTCACGGTGCGCCAGACGTTGTAGGCCATCAACAGCATGCCGCTGGCAAAGAACGCACCGCCCAGGGCGCGGACGATGTAGCCCGGATGGCTGGCTTGCAGCGCTTCGACGAAGGAGTAGGTGAGGGTGCCGTCATCGTTGATCGCACGCCACATCAGGCCTTGGGTGATGCCGTTGACCCACATCGAGGCGATGTAGAGCACGGTGCCGATGGTGGCCAGCCAGAAGTGCGCATTGATCAGCCCGACGCTGTGCATCTGCGCACGGCCGAACAGTTTGGGGATCATGTGGTACAGCGCGCCGATGGAGATCATCGCTACCCAACCCAGCGCCCCGGCGTGCACGTGGCCGATGGTCCAGTCGGTGTAGTGGGACAGCGAGTTGACCGTCTTGATCGCCATCATCGGCCCTTCGAAGGTCGACATGCCGTAGAACGCCAGCGATACCACGAGGAAGCGCAGGATCGGGTCGGTGCGCAGCTTATGCCAGGCGCCCGACAGGGTCATCATGCCGTTGATCATGCCGCCCCAGCTCGGGGCCAGCAGGATGATCGACATCGCCATGCCCAAAGACTGCGCCCAATCGGGCAGTGCGGTGTAGTGCAAGTGGTGTGGGCCGGCCCAGATGTACAGGGTGATCAGCGCCCAGAAGTGCACGATGGACAGGCGATAGGAGTAGATGGGACGTTCGGCCTGTTTGGGCACGAAGTAATACATCATCCCCAGGAAGCCCGTGGTGAGAAAGAAGCCCACGGCGTTGTGGCCGTACCACCACTGGATCATCGCATCCGTCGCCCCGGCGTAGGCCGAGTAGGACTTGAACAGGCTGACCGGCAGGGACGCGTGGTTGACGATGTGCAGCATCGCCGTCACGAGGATGAACGCACCGTAGAACCAGTTACCGACATAGATGTGCTTGGTCTTGCGCTTGACGATGGTGCCGAAGAACACCACGGCGTAGGTCACCCAGACGATGGCCAGCAAAATGGCGATCGGCCATTCCAGCTCGGCGTATTCCTTGGTGGTGGTGTAGCCCAGCGGCAGGGTGATGATGGCGCCGAGGATCACGGCTTGCCAGCCCCAGAAGGTGAAGGCCGCGAGGCCGTCGGAGATCAGTCGCGTCTGGCAGGTTCGCTGCACGACATAGTAGGAAGTGGCAAATAACGCACAGCCACCGAAGGCGAAAATCACCAGGTTGGTGTGCAGCGGGCGCAGGCGGCCGAAGGTCGTCCATGGCAAACCGAAATTCAATTCCGGCCAAACCAATTGCGAGGCGATGAACACCCCGAGCCCCATGCCAAGGATCCCCCAGACCACCGTCATGATGGCGAACTGGCGGACTACCTTATAGTTATAAGCAGTCGGACTGATTGCTGTGCTCATTCTAAGGTTCCACGGTTTAGGTTTTTTTATAGGTAAAATCGGCCGCAAGTATGTAGAAACCGAGGGGCCATTGCAACGCAATGACTGACCTGTATCAATGCGTTCCACGCCAGATTCTGCGCCCTTTCCATGTTTGGTGTAAGGACAAAATCCAAAATCGAAAGCTGATCGAGTGGACAAGAATTTTTAAGGGGGCAACAGCTGTTGCTGCGTACGCCGGAATCGGTCCACTGTGCAAGCAAGCGTAGACCCGATTAGCAGGAGGGGAAAGTTGGTCTCGGGAAGGGTGCGACACTTGGTCGCGCAACTTCAAGAATGAATGCAGAACCTGTGGCGAGGGAGCTTGCTGTGGAGAGGGAGCAAGCTCCCTCTCCACAGTCAGCAGTTACTCCGTTTGGCTTTCTGGCGTTGCGCCGTCAGCGTTGTGGGACAGGCTGTAAACATAGGCGGCGAGCAGGTGCACTTTGTCATTGCCCTGCAGCACTTCCTGCGCCGGCATCTGGCCTTGGCGGCCGTGGCGGATGGTCTGCTGCAACTGCGCCAGGCTGGTGCCGTAAATGAACCCGGCAGGCTCGGTCAGGTTCGGCGCACCCATGGCTTCCACGCCGTGGCCTTGTGGGCCGTGGCAGGCCACGCAGGTGGTGCTGAACGCGGCTTGCCCGGCGGCGAGGTCGGCGGTGCTATTGGCCGGTAACGGCAGCTTGGCCAGGTCGTGACGCACATAGGCGGCGACGTTTTTCACACCGTCCTCGCCCAGCACTTCACCCCAGGCCGGCATCGCTGCGTGGCGCCCGTTGAGGATGGTGGCTTTGATCGCTTCAGCCGAACCGCCCCAGCGCCAGAGGTTGTCCGCCAGGTTCGGGAAGCCGTAAGCGCCCTTGGCATCCGAGCCGTGGCACACCGCGCAGTTGGAGGCGAACAGGCGACCGCCCATCTTCAGCGCTTGCGGGTCCCTGGCGACCTCTTCTACCGGCATGGCTGCGAATTTGGCGAAGATCGGCCCGAACCTGGCGTCGGCCTTGGCCATTTCCTTGTCCCATTCCTTGGTCTGGGTCCAGCCGTCTTCATAGCCCGGCAACACGCCTTTCCAGTTGCCCAGGCCCGGGTAGAGAATCAGGTAGCCGACGGCAAACACCAAGGTGCCGGCGAACAGCATGAACCACCACTGGGGCAGCGGGTTGTCGTATTCCTCGATGCCATCGAAGGCGTGGCCCATGGTCTGGTCGACGCTGCCTTTGGTCTCGCCCTTGCGGGTGCCGACCAACAGCCAGGTCAGGCCGACCAGGCTGCCGAGGGTCAATACGCAGATCCATGTACTCCAGAACGTCGTCATGGGCGTGTGCTCCTTGTTGCAGGCTCTTCTTGAGCGTCGGATGGAAGAGGTTCATCGGCGAAAGGCAGCAGGCGGGCCTGCTCGAATTCCGCATTGCGCCGGTTGTTGAACACCCACAGCGACAGGCCGATAAACGCAATGGCGACCACCAGCGTGCCAAGGCCGCGGATGGTGCCCGCATCGAATTCAAATCCCATGGCTCACCTCTTGCTCTTGATGGCAGTGCCGAGCACTTGCAGGTACGAAACCAGCGCGTCCATCTCGGTCTTGCCCTTGAGGCTGGCGACCGCGCCACTGATGTCGTCGTCGGTGTACGGCACGCCGAGGGTGCGCATCACTTTCAACTTGGTCTCGGTGTGGCTGCTGTCGACCGGGGCCGTGACCAGCCACGGGTAGGCCGGCATTTTCGACTCCGGCACCACGTTGCGCGGGTTGTACAAGTGCGCGCGGTGCCAGTCGTCCGAGTAGCGCGCGCCGACGCGGGCCAGGTCCGGGCCGGTGCGTTTGGAGCCCCACAGGAACGGGTGGTCCCACACGCTTTCGCCCGCCACCGAGTAGTGGCCGTAGCGTTCGGTCTCGGCGCGGAACGGGCGGATCATCTGCGAGTGGCACTGCACACAGCCTTCGCGGATATAAATGTCGCGACCTTCCAGTTGCAGCGCGGTGTAGGGCTTCATGCCTTCGACCGGCTTGTTGGTCACGTCCTGGAAGAACAGCGGGACGATCTGGGTCAGGCCGCCGATGCTCACGGCGAGCACCATCAGCAGCATCAGCAGGCCGACGTTCTTTTCAATCGTTTCGTGTTTCATCACAGACTCCTCAGGCCATCTGCGCGGCGGTGGCGGGTTCGGCGGCTTGCAGCGATGGCGCCGAGCGCACGGTGCGCCAGGTGTTGTAAGCCATCAGGAACATGCCGCTGAGGAACACCGCACCGCCCACCAGCCGCACGATGAAGCCAGGGTGGCTGGCCACCAGGGTTTCGACGAAGGAGTAGGTCAAGGTGCCGTCTTCGTTGACCGCACGCCACATCAGGCCCTGGGCGATGCCGTTGACCCACATCGAGGCGATGTAGAGCACGGTGCCGATGGTGGCCAGCCAGAAGTGCGCGTTGATCAGGCCAAGGCTGTACATCTGCTCGCGGCCGAAGATTTTCGGGATCATGTGGTACAGCGCGCCGATGGAGATCATCGCCACCCAACCGAGGGCGCCGGCGTGTACGTGGCCGATGGTCCAGTCGGTGTAGTGGGAGAGGGCGTTGACGGTCTTGATCGCCATCATCGGGCCTTCGAAGGTCGACATGCCGTAGAACGCCAGCGACACCACCAGGAAGCGCAGGATCGGGTCACTGCGCAACTTATGCCAGGCGCCCGACAGGGTCATCATGCCGTTGATCATGCCGCCCCAGCTGGGGGCCAGCAGCACCAATGACATCACCATGCCCAGCGACTGCGCCCAGTCCGGCAACGCGGTGTAGTGCAAGTGGTGCGGGCCGGCCCAGATGTACAGGGTGATCAGTGCCCAGAAGTGCACGATGGACAGGCGATAGGAATACACCGGGCGTTCGGCTTGTTTCGGCACGAAGTAGTACATCATCCCGAGGAAGCCGGCGGTGAGGAAAAAGCCTACGGCGTTATGCCCATACCACCACTGCACCATGGCATCCGTCGCACCGCCGTAGAGGGAGTAGGACTTGGTCAGGCTGACCGGGATTTCCAGGTTGTTGACGATATGCAGGATGGCCACGGTGATGATGAACGCACCGAAAAACCAGTTGCCGACGTAGATGTGCTTGGTGTTGCGCTTCATCACCGTGCCGAAGAACACGATGGCGTAGGCCACCCAGACGATGGTGATGAGGATGTCGATCGGCCATTCCAGCTCGGCGTATTCCTTGGAACTGGTGTAGCCCAGCGGCAAGCTGATCGCCGCCAGCAGAATGACCAACTGCCAGCCCCAGAAGCAGAACGCGGCGATTTTCGGCGCGAACAGCTGCGTCTGGCAGGTGCGCTGCACCGAGTAGAAGGAGCTGGCGAACAGCGCGCAGCCCCCGAAAGCAAAAATCACCGCGTTGGTGTGCAGTGGGCGCAAGCGGCCAAAGCTGGTCCACGGCAAATCGAAGTTGAGTGCAGGCCAAACCAATTGGGCGGCGAGAAAAACCCCGAGCCCCATGCCGACGATGCCCCACACCACCGTCATAATGGCGAATTGGCGGACCACCTTGTAGTTATAGGCGGTACTTAAAGTAGTGTTCATGGTTCCCCATCCACGGTTCAACCCAAGCAAATGCGGCACTTGGGCTGGAGTTATAGGCAGACTAAAAAGCGAGGCAAGCATGGGCAAAGAGCACAAGGCCAGTATTGACGGGGATCAATGGGCGCAGTGTGTGCGTGAGCGCGGCTGGTTGTGGGATGCGGCGCAAGGGTCTATCGCGCGTACGCCGGTGACATTGATCCTGGCCCACGGCGCCGGCGCGCCAATGGACTCGGGGTTTATGAACGACATGGCTGCACGCCTTGCCGGGCATGGCGTGAACGTGGTGCGCTTCGAGTTTCCCTACATGGCCCAGCGCCGTGTGGATGGCGGGAAACGCCCGCCGAACCCGGCGCCCAAACTGCTGGAAACCTGGCGTGAGGTGTACGCCGAGGTGCGACGTCATGTCGCTGGGAAACTGGCCGTTGGCGGCAAGTCCATGGGCGGGCGCATGGCAAGTATTCTGGCGGATGAATTGGGTGCTGATGGGCTGGTGTGCCTGGGCTATCCGTTTTATGCGGTGGGCAAGCCGGAAAAACCTCGCACCGAACATTTGGCCGGGTTGAAGACGCCGACGTTGATTGTGCAGGGTGAGCGCGATGCGTTGGGCAATCGGGCGGCGGTGGAAGGGTATGCGTTGTCGCCGAGCATCGAGGTGATGTGGCTGGTGGCGGGGGATCATGATTTGAAGCCGTTGAAGGCTTCGGGGTTTAGTCATGAGCAGCATTTGGAGGCTGCGGCGGTGAAGGTGGCTGGGTTTCTCCACTGATCATTCCCACGCTCCGCGTGGGAATGCAGCCCTGGACGCTCTGCGTCCGCTCTTGAAGCAGTGACGCAGAGCGTCACAGGAGGCGTTCCCACGCAGAGCGTGGGAACGATCTGTATCAGCGGTTGAAGCGCTCCACCAGCGAGTACTGGGTATTCGCGGTATGGGTAAGCTCTTCACTCAACTGCGCCGAGTTCATCGCCTGTTCCGACGTCTGATCCGCCAACAGCGCAATCGTGCTGATGTTGCGGCTGATCTCTTCGGCCACCGCGCTTTGCTCTTCGGTGGCGGCGGCGATCTGCGTGGTCATGTCGGTGATATTGGCCACCGCTTCACTGATGCCCACCAATGCCTGGTCCGCCTCCATCACCCGCGCCACGCCTTCTTCGGCCTGGCGATGCCCGGCGTCCATGGTTTGCACGGCGGCGGCAGCGGTGTGCTGCAGCTTGGCGATCAGGGCATGGATCTGCCCGGTGGACTCGGCGGTGCGCTGCGCCAGTTGACGGACCTCGTCGGCGACCACCGCAAAACCACGGCCCATCTCACCGGCGCGGGCCGCCTCGATGGCGGCGTTCAAGGCCAGCAGGTTGGTCTGGTCGGCGATGCCCTTGATCACGTCAACCACGCCGCCGATTTCATCGCTGTCCTTGGCCAACTGGGTGACGGTCACACCGGTTTCACCCACGGCGACCGACAGGCGCTGGATCGCCTCGCGAGTTTCCCCGGCGATATCGCGACCGCGACCGGTCAGGCGATTGGCTTCCTGGGTGGCGTCAGCCGTGCGCTGCACGTGGCTGGCGACTTCCTGGGTGGTCGCTGCCATTTGGTTGACTGCGGTGGCCACCTGCTCGGTTTCCACGCGCTGGCGTTCGAGGCCGCTGGAGCTGTTGTGCGCCAGGGTGTTGGACTGCGCGGCCTGGTCGTTGAGGTGCTCGGCCGTATCCTGCAAGCGCGTAAGGCAGGTCTTAAGACGCGCTTCCTGGCTGAGAATCGACATCTCCAGTCGCGCTTGTGCGCCACGGCTGTCGGTATACATCTGTGCGATCAACGGGTCGGACGTGGTCTGCTCCGCCAGGCGCAGCAAACGCTTGAGGCCACGCTGTTGCCAGCTCAGGCCCAACAGGCCCAACGGCACCGACAACCCCGCCGCCAGGGCAAAGCCCCAGTGGGAGTTGAGTGACGCGCCGATCATGAAACTCAACTGGCTGACCAGGATAAACGGCAGCCAGTCCTGCAACACCGGCAGCCACTTGTCCCGCTGAGGAACGGCCGACTTGCCCTGGTTGATCCGTTGATAGAGCGCTTCGGCCCGGCGGATCTGCTCGGCGGTGGGCTTGATGCGCACCGATTCGTAGCCGATCACCTGGTTGCCATCGAAGACCGGTGTCACGTAGGCGTTAACCCAATAGTGATCGCCGGTCTTGCAGCGGTTCTTAACGATGCCCATCCATGGCAAGCCTTGTTTGAGCGTGGACCACATGTGCGCGAACACGGCCGACGGCACATCCGGGTGACGCACCAAATTGTGCGGAGCGCGGATAAGTTCGTCACGGGTGAACCCACTGATCTCGACAAAGGCGTCGTTGCAGTAGGTGATCACGCCTTTGGCGTCTGTGGTGGAGATCAACCGTTGCTGAGCGGGGAAGGTACGTTCGCGCTGGGTAACGGGTTGGTTATTACGCATGGTTGTTCAATCCGCAAGGCTTTCAGGGGGTATCGGCAGGTGGGGGCGATTGTTGAGGAAATTTCTGAAGGTTATTTGCCTGGGCGATCTATCCCGCTGTGTCGGTAAGCATTCTTGGACAGCTTAGAGCATGAAGTCGGTGTGTGTAGGAATTATCTGAAGGGTGTGAGCTTAGTTGAAGTAAGAAGTGGATGTATTTCGTGTGTCATGTTGTTTTTTTAAAGATGAAGAATACCTTTGAGTTGTAGGTGTGCGGCCTTTTTAAGTTTGGGTGCACTTAATTAACAGTCAATAAGCGCACTTGATTAATATTCAAAAGGCGCGTCAGAGACTTCATCTTAATGAAAGACACTACGCTTGTTTGTCGTTGCCACACCTGTGCGCCTAATAACATTGTGCTTGGCGCGGAGGGGCGCGGATGATTCCGGTCTATCAGCCCTATCTGGGTGGGCGCGAAAAGGAATACGTCAACCAGTGCCTCGACTCGACATGGATATCTTCTCGAGGAGAATTCATTCCCCGCTTTGAAAACGAGTTCGCCCGCTATATTGGCGCTGCACACGCCACCACCGTGAGTAACGGCACGGTTGCCTTGCACCTGGCAATGGCTGCCCTGGGGCTTGGGCCTGGCGATGAAGTCATTGTTCCTACACTGACGTACGTGGCATCGGTCAACACGATCATGCAGACCGGGGCCAAGGTGGTCTACGCCGAGTCCCACGCCGATACCTGGAATATCAGTGTCGAGGACGTTCGCCGCCGAATTACGCCACACACCAAAGCCATCATGATTGTGCATTTGTATGGCCTGGCCTGTGACATGGATGGGCTGGTTGCGCTCTGTCGAGCGCATAACGTGCTGCTGATCGAAGACTGCGCCGAAGCCTTCGGCTCCTTGTACAAAGGCCGGCATATCGGCACTTTCGGTGATGTCGCCACCTTCAGCTTTTTTGGCAACAAGACCATCACCACCGGCGAAGGCGGGATGGTGGTGTGCAAAAGCCGCTTTGTTCACGAGAGGGCCTGCCACCTTAAAAGCCAGGGCGTTTCCAAGACGCGTGAGTATTGGCACGATGATTTGGCGTTCAACTACCGAATGACCAACATCTGTGCGGCCATTGGCCTTGCTCAATTGGAACGTGCAGACGAGATTCTCGCGCTTAAGCGCCAAATTGCCGGTTGGTACCATCAAACGCTTGAAGGGCTGCCGTTGCGCATGCACGCGGAGCAGCCAGGCACCCGCCACTCCTATTGGATGTGCTCCGTGCTATTGGACGATCCGAGCCGGCGTCAGGCGCTACGTGATCACCTCAAAAGCCAAGGCATAGAGACGCGCCCGCTGTTTGCGCCTGCTCACACCATGCCGCATTGCAAGACCAATGAAGACTTTCCGATCGCACAAGACCTCAGTGCGCGCGGAATGAACCTTCCCAGTTATCCGACGCTGAGCCGTGAGCAAGTCGTGCACGTGGCAGATGCGATTCGCCGTTTCTTTGCCGACTGATACGCAGGGGCAGGTTGATAAGTTGACTTGGGCCACCTTCAAACTTCAAGCAGCCAATGGCCGATGAATGTTTGGACTCACTCTATTTGCTCAGGTGACGTGATGTTTTTGTACTTTTCCCGCGTGTGGGATGCCCGTTACTTTTGGGTTCACCTTTCGCTGGCTGATCTTCGATCCCGATGGCGGCGTTCTTTTTTTGGCATTGTATGGTCAGTTATCCAGCCGTTAGGCCTGACGCTGTTACTGACGTTAGTGTTCAGCAAACTGTTTAATGCGGACATTGTCACGTACGCGCCTTATATTCTTTCCGGGATCATCGTGTGGGAGTGTATATCGGCGAACACCGTGGCGGGTTCATTGTCATTTGTTCAGGCAGACGCCTACATCAAGCAATGCAATCATCCCCTGGCGATATATACCTTGCGCACGGTGTTGAGCAGTAACATCGTTTTACTGCTGGCCAGTATCTCGCTCTATGGCTGGGTGGTCGTGGTACTTCCACAGAATATTGGCTGGAGCTGGTTGGCCTCATTGACGCTGTTTCCGGTGCTGGCGTTGATTGCGTGGCCTGTCTCTACCCTGTTGTCCTACGTGAGTACGCGTTTTAGAGATGTTCCCCACGCCCTTGGGCTGATCATGCAGTCGTTGTGGTTTATTTCACCGGTGTATTTCGAAGCCAAGATGTTCAAGAACGGCGGGCTTCATGCACTGGTCGATTACAACCCTATTTACCACCTGCTGCAATTGATACGTGCGCCCTTGCTTCAGGGCGAATGGCCGACGTGGCAAAACTACGCATTCAGCATCGGGCTTGCGGTTTTTTTTGCTGTGTTGGCAATTGTCGTTGGTAGCAGAGTTGAGCGCAAAGTGATCTTTTACCTATGAAAAATAATCGGATTCTGCTTCAGGGCGTTAATCTTCATTATGCCTCGGTGGCTTATAAAGAACGTTCGTTGAAGTCCCTGATGGCCGGTGCGTTTGGTAATAATCACGCCCGCTCCAACGTGGCTGACATCCATGCGCTGAAAAATATCAGTGTCGAGATAAACAGCGGGGAACGTGTCGGTTTGCTTGGGCACAACGGGGCAGGCAAAAGTACCTTTTTGAAAACGGTCGCCGGGCTCTACCCCGTTTCAAGTGGCCTGCTGAAGGTTGAAGGGCAAGTTCGCTCCCTCTTTGATTTGAGCCTGGGTTTCGAGCCTGATGCGACCGGCCGCGAAAATGTTCTATACCGAGGACTGTTGCTGGGCCTGTCGCCTAAGTTCATGCGTGAGAAAGCCGACGAAATAGTCGAGTTTGCCGGGCTTGGAGAATTTATCGATTACCCGATAAAGACCTATTCGGCCGGCATGCAAGTCAGGCTGGCGTTTGCCATTTCCACCACAGTGGGCGGCGATATATTGCTGCTTGACGAAGTGATCGGGGCCGGCGATGCGAACTTCATGGCCAAGGCCAGGGAGCGGATTACCGGGCTTATCGAGCAAGCAGAAATTCTGGTCCTGGCCACCCATGATTTCAGTGCATTACGTTCGATATGCAATCGGGGCCTGGTCTTTCATCACGGTGAACTGGTGTTTGACGGTGGCTGTGACGAGGCGGTGGCCGAATATAAAGTTATCAATGGGCTGGCCCAATCTTGAAAACACTCAGAGTCCTTTGGCTGCTCAATCACACGACATTGCGAACCTTCGAAGTTGAACAACTGAGTGCCTTGGGCGTGAATGAAGTGTTTATGCCCAAACGCTTTCCCTATGATGAGGGGAATTTGTCCGCCGATGTCGATTTCAGCTTTGACGCGGCGTTAACAATCCCCCAGTCAGACGTGGATATTCTTAATTCGCAGGATTGGTATGCGAACCCCAGCGAAGAAGCCTGGCGAATTGCCAACGCTTACTTTGATATTGCCGTGGTCGGCTTCTTCGTGCCGCAGATCACGAGTGCTGTTCGCCATTTTCGCGGCGCGATCGTATTGCGGGTATTTGGGTTGTCCAAGGGGTTCAGCTATTCGCAATTATTGTATGAAGCAGCGGGTGAGGCGCTCGTGCGGGATATCAAAGCCATAGGCTCACGTTTCTGGTTGGGTACTGGCTATGAACATTTGAAGGAGGTGGAGCAGCATTTTTTGGCGAGCAGGGACTGTTTTTTACCCGTCGGTTTGAAAGGCGACGCCACGCCCGAACAATGGGAGGGGCATTTGAACAAGGTGATGTTCGTTTGCCCAAGGATTGGGTCATCTCCCTACTTTGAAAATATCTATAAAAACTTTATTCACGATTTTTCTGATATCGAGTACACCATTGGCGGTGCGCAGCCTATCGCGGTCCAGGATAAACATGTCATAGGCTTTGTGTCCCGTGAACAGCATGAATACAACATGCGCCAGCACAAGGTGATGTTCTATCACTCCCGTGAGCCCAATCATATTCATTATCATCCCTTTGAAGCCATTCGTGCAGGCATGCCTTTATTGTTCATGGCCGGTGGAATGCTCGACAAAATGGGCGGGGCTGCGTTACCAGGGCGCTGCAAAACCGTGGCAGAGGCCAAGGCTAAAGCCAAACGACTGATGCGTGATGACCAAGGTTTTATTCAGCGTATCCGCGACACCCAAAGGGTGTTGCTTGAACCGATGAAAGCCAAGAACTGTGAGCAGGCTTGGCAGCGTGGATTCAGGCAAATAATCAACGGGCTTGAGTCCTCAAGAAAGGACAGCCTGGATCGTCCTGTTCGCCGCAAGCGAATTGCGGTGATTGTGCCGGTGGAGTACAGAGGTGGCAGCCTGCGGGGCGCCAAACTTGTCGCCAACGCCTTGTACCAGGGCAGCCGTCTAGCGGGCGAACCGGCCGATATCGTATTCCTGCATCTGGACCACTCGCAGAGCTATCCGCCTGACGCGTTCAGAGACCTTGAAAAGGGCATTACGATTCGCGCCTATCAATGGGGCGTTCTAGACGCCATGCCGGCCCGTCGGGCGATGCGCTATGCCGGGCATGAGGGCTGGGAGCCGAAAAGCCCGCGCTACCTGATTGTTGATGATGGGATAAACAATCTTCAGGAGTGTGATGCCTGGCTGGTCATATCCGATCGTTTGAGTGCACCGCTCTTACCCCTGCGGCCGTCGGTGCTGATGGTGTATGACTATCTTCAACGGTATACGCCGATACTTCCTTTTGGCGCTGATCAGCCATTTCTGGAAGCAGCAAGAGCCGCGTCACAAGTATGGGTGACCACTGAATTTACCCGACAGGATGCGTTGAACTACGCCGGTGTGCCCGCCGATAAAGTCTTCAAGTTGCCGATGCTCGCGCCCGATTTTTCCAGCACGCAGGCGTGTGCCATCGACCACTCGGACTATTTTGTATGGACGACGAATTCGGCATTGCACAAGAACCATTTGAATGCAGTGGAAGCCTTAAAGATTTATTACGAAACACTGGGCGGAACACTCGAGTGCAGAATGACCGGCGTAGACACGAAGGGACTATTTAAAAGCACATTGCCCCATCTCAAGCAGGTAGCGAACAGGCTTGTTAAGCATTCACAGGTGCGCGCGCGTATCAAAATTTTGGGTGAGTTGCCGGAGCGCGATTATCAGGCTGTGCTTTCCCGTGCTGCCTTTTTGTGGCACGCCGGTTCAATAGACAATGGAACGTTCAGTGTCATCGAAGCGGCCACTCTGGGTGTGCCGTCATTAAGCAGTGATTACCCGGCGATGAGGGAGGTCGATCAGCAGTTTTCCCTGGCGTTGAGTTGGATGCGGTCGGACGACCCAGCGCACATGGCCAGCCAGCTTAAAGACATGGAACTTACCTATTTGGATCGTCGCAAGACCCTGCCGTCGTGTGACGTATTGCGTGAGCAACGAATAGAAAAGTTAGCAGGTGCCTATTGGCAGGTTGCCAGGGAGTGCTTATGAAACACTTCGGGATTTACTTGGCGTACGCGCCAGGTGTGGACCTGCGACATGAAGGGTTGGGCCGCTACCTTGCCGCGTTCCTTAAAGGGGCAGCCGGGCGTGATGATGTAAAGTTTACGTTGGTCTGCCCGAGCTGGACAAAAAAAGCACTGCATGACTTGTTTCAGAGCGAAGGTGTTGAGGACGGCGTGTTCGAGATTGTGTGTCCGCCGAATATTCCGTTGATCTTGCGCGTTTATGAACACTATATCGCTGGAAAGAAACGGCTTAAAAAACCGTCGCTGAAGCAACGTATCGTGAAAACGCTGTCTTCCTGGAAGGCGATGTTCCTGAGTCACGTTGAAGAACGCTTGATTGCGGTTGACTCTTATCGGGGTGTGGTCCGCCTGGGTCTCGAAGCGGTGCCCTTGTGTTTATTGCTCTTGTTGATAAGCCCCTTACTGATTCTTGTACCGCTGTATAGGCTTCAATTGCAGCTCAACGGTGTTGCGCAGAAGTGTTTTCGGCCGGTGAAACGCTTGATCAACCCCTTGCTGGCTTCTGCAGAGGCTCCAAAGGAGGATACGTTTGTCCTGCGCCTGTACCGTCGATTGGAGCAGGTTGAGTCAGACCGTATGTTACAACTGATCAACACTCTGACAGAGGTGACGGCGTGGTACGGCCCTACGGCTTTTTGGCCGGCATTCAATAAGATTCAAGCGCCCCGCTTGATGTGTGTGCCGGACGTTGTTCTAGCGGATTTTCCGGTTGGGTTCTCGCAGGTGGGCGGGGAACGATTTCTGCAAGTATACGAACGCGTAGAGGCTGCCATTCAGGGCGGACAACACTTCGTCACTTACAGTCAGCAGGTGAAATGGCAAACACTTGTTGAGCGATACGCGCTGAAATCGTCAGCTGTTTCTGTGGTTCATCATGCACCCAATGACCTCAGCGGGCATATCGCCGTTAAAGGTTGCGTAGACGCAGAGGTGGCGTCTAAAAACTATTGTGTGATGCTCTTTAAAAGGGCACTGAGAAAAACCTCAAACCCAGCGTATGCGTCCACGTTTACCAACGGCGATGTAAAGTTCATTTTTTATGCAAGTCAGTTTCGCCCGAACAAGAATTTAATTTCTCTGCTGAAAGCCTATAAGCACCTCCTTCATAACCGCTTTATTCGGCACAAGTTGATACTCACGGGGAACGCAGAAGGGTTTGCGCCGGTGAAGGCCTTTATCCGCGACCATCACCTGGAAAATGACGTGCTGTGTATGCATGGGTTGTCAGTGGGCGAATTGGCCGCGTGTTACTCGTTGGCAGAGCTGGCGGTGAATCCGAGCCTGAGTGAAGGTGGGTGTCCGTTTACGTTTACTGAAGCGTTATCCGTCGCAACCCCCGTGGTCATGGCGCGTATACCGGTCACGGAAGAGATCCTGGTGGATGCCGAACTGCAAAAGGTGACGTTTTTTGATCCCTATGATTGGAGGGATATCGCCTACCGCATTCAATGGGGCGTGCAGAACCGGGATGAGTTGCTGGGTATTCAACTGCGTGCCTACGCGTCGCTCGCCAGGCGCAGTTGGGCGGATGTTGTAAACGAGCACATCGATATATTGGAGGCTATCTCCAGAACCGACTCCGCCGCACAGGAGCACACCCTGTGCGCCCATTAGAGGGTTTGTTGATCCTTGGTTGTGGTGGTCATGCTCGCGCTGTGGCGGATGTCGCATTGGCTTTGGGCGTGAAACACCTGTGTTTCGTAGACCACCATGCGCGCCCTGATGAAACCTGTTGGGCGTTTCCTGTGCGTCGCAGTTGGGATGAAGACCTATCGCAGGGGTGGTCTGTCATGCCTGCCTCGGGAGACGGCGCCCGCCGACAAGCGCAGTGCGATTGGGTGGATCAGCGTGGTTGGCCTTTAGCCACGCTCGTGTCCCCAACGGCCACAATCGGCTTCGGTTCGACATTAGGCGTGGGTACGTTTGTAGGGCATCACGCGCATGTCGGCCCTTTGGCCTCCGTGGGAATTGGGTGTGTGGTCAATACCGGGGCGATCGTTGAACATGAGTGCACGATCGGTGATTTCACGCATATTTCCATCAATGCTGCGGTCGCGGGAAGGTGCCATGTCGGACAGTTTTGTTTTATTGGCGCGGGGTCGACCGTTATTGACGGTGTGAAGATCGCAGATGGCGTGACGTTGGGCGCAGGTGCGTGCGCACACCGTGATTTAGCGGAGCCTGGCGTCTATGTGGGCGTACCGACGCGCAAGCTGATCAAGTGCACCTTGGCATGTTAATCGCGCACTTTTCGCCTCTTTCCAAGTGCCGAATTGATCGTCGTTTACTGCACCGCTCGCCTGCATGCGGATGTAAGGCCAAGTTCAGCACAACACACCCACTTGCCCATGCCTTTCGTCACTGGCGCTTCACACTAAAAAGCGACAGCCCCCGGCAGGGCTCTAGACCGTGGCAGGCAGGGGTTTAGACGTCTGCTGAGCGGATGCTCAGACCTTTCCACTGAAAAGTGACATGTTTTATCCAGAGGCCAGTTTTCCAAAGATGAAAAACTGATTTGGCGATAGGAATATTCCGTATTTTCCTAGACATAAATAGTCATTTAAATAAGAATGTTGGCGCTAGTTTGTAAGAAAACTCACTATGTTTTTCCCCCTGGACGCTTCGGCGATTTGACTTTATTTAGCTGAAAGACTCTACGTCACTTTGTTTTCGGGTCTGCCGCATCGAGGGGGCGAACGCTGCAGCCGAAATCAAGTGGCAGTACGTAAAGGAGTTACATTGTGACACTTGTTCCAGTCATTATCTGCGGCGGTGCAGGCAGTCGTCTGTGGCCTGTCTCTCGTTCAGCACATCCCAAGCCGTTTATCGAACTGCCTGGTGGCGGTAATCTGATTCGCAAAACCTATGGTCGCGCATTGGCTCTGGACGCAGTCAGCGAAGTGTTGACAATCACTAATCGTGATCTCTATTTCAAAACCTTAGATGAATACAGCGCACAAGCGCCTCAGTTCACTAACCTGAGTTTCGTGCTTGAGCCCTTTGGGCGTAATACTGCAGCCGCTGTCGCGCTGGCGGCTCAAGAAGTTGCGCGCACTCATGGGCAAGATGCCATCATGCTGGTGCTCCCAGCTGACCACCTGATCGATAACCATGCGGCATTTGCCGACGCTGTTTCGGCAGCATCCGAGTTGGCCAAAGAGGGCTGGCTGGTAACTTTTGGCGTTAAGCCTGAGTATCCGGAAACCGGTTACGGCTATATCCAGAAAGACAATGAAACCCCACTCGGTAATGGCTTCAAGGTTAAACGCTTTGTCGAGAAGCCCGACCTTGAAACCGCTCAAGGTTACTTGGCGTCAGGTGAATATTTCTGGAATTCCGGCATGTTCTGTTTCCGCGCCGGTACGTTAATTGAAGAAATGGCACTCTGCGCACCGGATGTTTCCAGTGCTGTGGACCAGTGCCTGGCAGGTTCCGGCACGATGACTGGCAATAGCCATCGCAGCCTGCATCTGGAGCCGGAAAGCTTTGCCAAGGTCCCTGATATTTCCATCGACTTCGCGCTGATGGAGCGCTCAAGCAAGGTGGCAACAGTGCCTTGTGATATCGGTTGGAGTGATATCGGCTCGTGGAATGCCATGAGCGAGCTGTCGCCTTCGGACGAGCAGGGCAACCGTGTCGAAGGGGAAGCCATTTTTCATGGTGCCAACAACAACTACGTGCGCAGCCCGCGACGTCTGACTGCTTTGGTCGGGGTCGAGGATCTCATCATCGTCGATACGCCGGACGCCCTGCTGGTTGCCCACAAAGACCATGCACAAGACATTAAGGCAATCACGGCGCAGCTGAAGAAGAGCGGTCACTGTTCGCACCTTGATCACACCACGGTTCGCCGTCCCTGGGGTGCCTACACCACCCTGGAAGAAGGCCAGCGTTTCAAGATCAAACGCATCGTGGTCAAGCCGCAGGGTTCACTCTCACTGCAGATGCACCACCACCGAAGCGAACACTGGATTGTGGTGAGCGGCATGGCGCGCGTCTTTAACAATGATCGTGAATTCCTGCTCAACACCAACGAGTCGACGTTTATTCCCGCAGGCCACACTCATCGGCTGGAAAACCCAGGGGTTATCGATCTGGTGTTGATTGAAGTGCAGAGTGGCGATTACTTGGGCGAAGACGACATCGTTCGGTTTGAGGACATTTACGGTCGCGCCGAAAACGGCAACTAAGGTATTAATGACCTGCCCGAATGAGTATTCGGGCAGATGTCATCCTTGCTTGTTCATCAGGTCCTGATAAACCTTTATATATCCCCGCAACATTTGATCACCGGTGAATAGCTCGGTGTATCGCGTCTCTGCCTTTTCGCCCATGATTGCGGCTTCTTGCGGGTTGTCCCACAGATATCGCATGGCTTCACGGAATGCCGTTGGGTCCTCTGGCGGAACCGCCAAGCCTGTTTCATTGGCAATGTTGATGTAAGTGGTGCCTGTGCCGATTTCACATGAAATCATTGGCTTGCCATACATTGCCCCTTCCAGCAATGCCACCCCAAACGCTTCCGAGCGAAGATGCGAAGGGAACACGATTGCCGTTGAAAGTTGAATCAACGCTACCTTGTCTTCGTCGCTCACTTTTCCCAAAAAGTGCACATTCTGAAGCCCAAGTTGCTCTGCTTGCGCCATGAGTTCCTGTTTCTTTGGCCCATCGCCAACAATAACCAGCGGGTAACCTGTGCCCTGGACAGCCTCGAGCAGTGTGTGCAGGCCTTTGTAGTAACGCAGCACACCGACAAACAGGAAGAACCGCTCAGGCAGTTGCGTCGCCCAGCGAGCTTTCAGCGAGGGAGAAGGAACGGGGTAGCTTTCCTTGTTTAGACCAATCGGAATGATGCTGATCTTTTCACGAAACGCGGGCAGTACCTTGCTCGACTCCAAATAGTTGGGCGAGGCAATAACAATCCGATCGACGCTGCTCAAAAATTTGTTCTGAAGTGGGCGATAGAGCTTTAACAGGTTCTTTTGATCAACGATGTCTGAGTGGTAGGAGACAACGCTAGGCTTCTTGATGCGGCTGGCGAAATGGATGACATCCATGAAAGGCCACGGGAAATGATAGTGGATAATGTCAGCCTGCTGCGCGAGCTCTTTGAACTTCGAGAATGCCTGGATCGAAAACCCGGTTGAAGCGATTTTAATATTTTCTTTAACTTGGTAAGTCTTGTAACCGTCCAACTCTATCACTGTTGGGCTCGGGTGAGGGGACAGTGCAAGGACTTCGCAGGTCGCACCAAAACGATGCGACTGTTGGCATATCTGATGTATGACTTGCTCTACACCACCCATGGTGTCCGGGAACGCGGTCTTATAGAAATGCAAAATACGCATGGCGAGTTCCGGTTAGGGGAAGATGGATTTTAGCCAGACGGCGTAGGGCTGAAAAAGCCACCATTTCAAGGGAACGCTACCGTGATGTCTGCGCACTACCGCTATAGCTTCCGAGTAATGGCGACGGCGTAGGGTTTTTGTTTTGGTCTCTTCATGTTCCCGATTAACGGCCACGAACGCATCAATGTAGGTGAGGGGACCTACTTCTTTAAAAAGTCGCCACCAAAGATCATAGTCCATCGCCATGTGTAACGTGGCGTCTACGCCCTTTACGGTTTCCCAGGCGGATCGACGAATCAAGGTAGCGGGTTGTGAAATGATGCAGCGCAGAGAGAGCCGGCGTTCGCTGAAGGGCTCAACCCAGACCGGCTTACGCGTGGAAGTGTTTTGAATAAAGTTCCAGCATTTACCGTAGACCGCTGAGGCCTGCGGCGCGGCGTTAATCGCTTCGATCAAGCGTTTCAACCCGTCGGGTTCGAACCAGTCGTCGCTGTTAAGCCAGCATACAAATGGGGCTGTGCCTCGAAGGATGCCTTCATTGATAGCCGCTGCCTGACCCTCATCCCGGTGGCTGCGCCATCCGGCTAACTTGTGCTCCCATTTGCGGATAACGTCCACCGAGTTATCGGTGGAACCGCCGTCCAGGACAAATACCTCTACAGGAACGTCCTGTTCGAATATGGACCTCAAAGCATCGTCGAGATAACGGCCTTGGTTGAATGAAGGTACTGCGATCGTGACCAAGGGTTGAGACATTCAGAGGTGATCCGCGCGGCTGAGAAAATCTTTGTAGGTGAGAGCTATGCCTTCACGCAATTGCGTTTTGGCAGTCCATCCAAGGCCTTTCAAGCGATTGATGTCGAGCAGTTTGCGAGGGGTGCCATCGGGTTGGTTCTGGTCGTAAACGATCTGACCGTTGTACCCGACAACCTCCATAACCAACTCGGCGAGTTCGCTGATGGGCAGGTCGCTGCCCATGCCTACGTTGAAAAGCCCGCTTTCAATGTCGGACTCCATCAGGTGCACGCAAGCATCGGCCATGTCTTCAACAAAAAGAAACTCGCGTCTTGGCTTGCCCGAACCCCAGACCACCAACTCTGAAGCGCCGCTCATTTTTGCCGCATGGGCTTTGCTGATCAGAGCAGGCAGCACGTGGCAGTTCTCAAGGTCATAGCTGTCATTAGGCCCATAGAGATTGGACGGCATGACGGCAATGAACTGGGCACCGTATTGACGATGGTAGTTTTCGCACAGTTTGAC
The DNA here is from genome assembly GCF_009834565.1 of Pseudomonas sp. R76. Lineage (GTDB taxonomy): Bacteria > Pseudomonadota > Gammaproteobacteria > Pseudomonadales > Pseudomonadaceae > Aquipseudomonas. The sequence goes on along the minus strand of NZ_CP019428.1, from coordinate 4,991,504 downwards.
GCCAAGAATCTTGGCCACTGCATAAGGTTCGTTGGTTTGTTCCAGCGGCCCTGTCAGCAGGTAATCTTCGTGAATCGGCTGAGCGCAATCTCGCGGATAAATGCAGCTTGAACCTAAAAACAGAAGGCGCTGGACCCCATGCTTCCAGGCGCTGTGGATCACATTCGCCTCGATCATCAGGTTTTGATATATAAACTCAGCTCTGAAATTATTGTTGGGTTTGATCCCGCCAACCCTGCCGGCTGCCAGGAAAACGATCTCAGGTTTTTCTGCGGCGAAAAAAGCATCCACCGCAGCCTGTTGGGTCAGATCGAGTTCAGCGTGCGAGCGAGTAACGAAATTGCTGAATCCAGCGGCGGATAGCCGCCGCTGGATCGCAGAACCCGCCATGCCGGCGTGCCCTGCGATATATATTTTGGCGCTTTTATCCACCTAGCTATTACTCGTGGTAGTCGTAAACGGAGTAACCGTGTTTTTTCACCAACTCATCACGAGTCGCTGACTTCAAGTCTTCGGTCATCATCTCGGTGACCAGTTCCTCAAAGCTGATTTTAGGTGTCCAGCCGAGTTTCTGCTTGGCCTTGGTTGGGTCGCCCAGCAGTGTTTCCACTTCGGTAGGGCGGAAGTAGCGTGGGTCAACCGAAACGATGCACTTGCCATCGGCGTCGTAGCCTTTCTCATCAACGCCTTCACCTTTCCAGGTGATGTTGATTTCGGCGTGTTTGGCTGCGGCGTTGACGAAATCGCGCACGCTGTATTGCTTGCCGGTGGCGATAACGAAGTCTTCCGGGTGTTCCTGTTGGAGCATCAGCCACTGCATTTCGACGTAGTCTTTTGCATGGCCCCAGTCGCGCAGTGCGTCAAGGTTGCCCAGGTACAGGCAGTCCTGCAGACCCAGCTTGATGCGCGCGAGCGCACGGGTAATCTTGCGGGTTACAAACGTCTCACCACGCACCGGGCTTTCGTGGTTGAAGAGGATGCCGTTGCAGGCATAGATGCCATACGCTTCGCGGTAGTTAACGGTGATCCAGTAAGCGTAAAGCTTGGCCACTGCATACGGGGAGCGCGGGTAGAACGGTGTGGTTTCTTTCTGCGGGGTTTCCTGCACCAAGCCGTACAGCTCGGAGGTGGACGCTTGATAGAAACGGGTTTTCTTTTCCAGACCCAGGATCCGGATCGCTTCAAGGATACGCAGCGCGCCCAGTGCGTCGGAGTTGGCCGTGTATTCAGGCTCCTCGAACGACACCGCAACGTGAGACTGTGCCGCCAGGTTGTAGATTTCGTCGGGCTGCACTTGCTTGATGACGCGGATCAGGCCGGTCGAATCGGTCATATCGCCGTAATGCAGGACAAGGCGACGATCGGAGTCGTGCGGGTCCTGGTACAGGTGATCGATTCGATCGGTGTTGAACGAAGAGGCTCGACGCTTGATCCCGTGTACTTCGTAGCCTTTTTCGAGAAGCAACTCGGCCAGGTAGGATCCGTCTTGACCTGTTACTCCAGTAATAAGCGCAACTTTTTTCATATGCTTCTCTTAACGTGTTTTTTTAAAAATATATTTGACGCGAAAGTGAGGAGTGCTATTTCTCGCGATTGATCTACACAGCCCAGGCCATACCTGGGCCGATAATTTCCTATACTGCCTCAATGAGGCTGAATTCTCAATGTGTGCCGATTAGCCTGCGACTTCGCAAACTTATCGGCATCGAACTCGAGCATTTACCGTGCGCAATCATGGTGCAGCGGAACAGCTGGCGTTCGGGAACCAGGCATTTCCATCTTGTACCAGTTCAAATTGCAATGAATTACCCGGGTTGGCCTTGTATTGATTGGCACCAGTATAGTCTTTCAGATCGAATACCAGCCGCTTTTTCTCGCCAGGCTTCACTACCAAGTTTTCCGCAATGCGATAGCCCGAGTCCCATAGTAGCATCGCGCCGTCCGGACCTTTTAAGTGTACCCCGACGCTAATCGGGAATGCACCCTGACCCAGACTCAGGTTAAAAGTTCCATTATTGTTAAGGTCTATCGCCACGTGCTGTTGTTTATCAAGCTGAGTGCAGGTCAGCGTGGCGTGGAGGTCTGTTGCAGGCAAAATCGCGGAATCACCGCTGCCTCTAGTTAGCACCCTTACGTCCTTGAAAATTTCTGGATGCTGGGCGCGGTCTATGCGAAGAGGGAAGGGCGCACGGTTGTTGTTCAGATAAAGTTCAAGTTTGTTCGCATCAATCAGTTCGGGATAAGCGTTCTTATCAAAGGGTGCGGCTGCGTTTATCGTGATGCTGTCGATGGCCGTGTAGTCTTTAGAGTAGGACACCTTGTAATTTGGCTGTGGCAGCAGTACATGCGCAAACCGCCCGGACGGGTCTTCAATCACAACAAGGTTCAACGAATGCAATGCCGACTTGAGTGTTGCGAACTCATCATCTTTAACCACGGTCCTGTCAATCACCAGTGCCTTGAAGCCGACCGCTTGAATTTCATTGATCAAGGCGTCGATTGGTAATTTCGAAATGCGTCGATTCCAATTGTCCGCGGGGCTGTTTTTAGAGGCGCCATTGCTCCAGTGAATATGGTCAGAGAACAAGTACAGGCGAATATGGTTGAACGAACCCCAGCCATAGTATTTGTTGTTTGTCAGGTACTGGGAGTAAGGAAACTGATAAACCATCGCGTCCTTCGGCAGTTCCGACTCCAGCTGTTTGACGAATGCTGTTTCTTGCGCCACGCGAGGACGAATGTCGGGTGACCTGTTCGCCACATTGGCGGGGATCTGGTCGTAGATGCCCAGTGCGGTGATGATCACAAGGGCGGCGGTTATTAGTGTGGGGCGACGCAAGGTGTTCAAGGCGCGGCTGGCGATCAGCGCGCCCAGAAGTAAAAGGGCAAACTCCATGAATATTGGAAAACGGTTGTAAGCCCTGATAGTTGGGAAAACGAAAGCGATGAGCGTACCTAATCCGCCGGAGATGCTCGCCAGGAAGACAAAAAAGATAATAGCGAGAAGACTGTCTCCCAAGCCAATAAAACGCTTGTCGTGTTCCAGGGTTGTAGCGTTGTCGGTAAATACGGTACGGCGTAACTGTGGCACCATCAGCAAGATGAAACTCAGGAACAGTAGCGCGGTTCCGAACACACCCAGTGTAATGGAGGCGGGTATAGAAATTCGCCGAGCGGCATTGCTGCTCTCAACCAAGCGATCGCCCACGTGGCGCATCACGCCAAGGTGATGTTGTTGGTTGGGCGTGATCAGTAACTTAAGGCTGCTGCTGTAAACCTCGGACTCGAGGGGGTACTTTAACAGCACGGGGTCGGCGACATTGTTCTGGTAGAACTCATCGTGATGGGATTTTTTGTATTGGTACAGGGGCAACTGAATCAGCAGTGAAACGACGACCAATACGATGATGTTCAGAATGGCGGGAATAAGAATCCTCGGTGTTTTCCACCCGCCCACAATCAGTCGAATCGCACCGGCGCAACCGAATAACAGCAATGAGAAAAAGGCGTAATAGCCGTCGGACAGGGCGATCAGAATAATAAAGAACAGACCGAGTAAAAACGACTTGTTGGTGAGTAACGATTTTACTGCGACGGGCAGTTTGGCGGATGTCAGAATCGCATCAAACTTGCCTTGAAAGGTCCAAATGATCGCGACCATCGCCAGCGGGATGCAGAAATAGTTGGGCAGGAACGAATAAATAAGAATGTTAAAGCGGTAGGTGCAAAATGCAAACAGCAGCGCCGCACTGATCGCCGGCAAGCGAGCTATTGAAAGCAGGCGACAGGCCCAATAGGCGGTGATCGCGATCAGTGGGAAGTTTAAAATGAAGTACGTTTGCTGCAGGGTGATGGCGCTGTCGAAAAACGGACTCATTGCCAGCATTATAATCGAGTGCAGGGCACTGGTTTGGGCGGCAGAGTGATAATGCCAACTGGCAACTTCAGGAGCACCGAGGTAAGGGTTGTAAAGAATCCAACCCGTTTCTTTGAGTACTTTAGTTAAGGTGAATTGCCAAATGTCATCGAGGTGTTCATAGATAAACGGCGAGTCGAGACCTGACTTGTCCAGCCCCATCGCATAGTAGGCAATGACTAAAGGTACAATGCTCAAACATAATGCTGTCAGCACGGTGTGCGTTGGGTTCTTAAACGTCATGCCTCAGTGATCCTTACTCATGTGTGCGCTGAAATTTTCCACGCGGCCGTTCGGCGGTGTCGTCGGCAAAGATAAAAGACTGCAGCGTTCTGGCGCAGCTTTACTGTTCTTTGCGGTTCACCGTATGTGTATGCCACCGCCCCTGTGCGAATGGCGAGCGTTCCAGCATTGCTCGGGCCAGTGCTGATTCAGAGGTGGCGCGCATCTTCGTTCACGTTGGTGTTGCTCAGTACACATTCAAAATGTTTGCCAGCTGTCGTCGGGCGTCAGCCAGAAATCATCATTGATTGCAGAAAATATCGCGTGCGAATCGAATGCTGACTTGGGTGACAAGGTCGCCAACTTGCCTTCGGCAACGTCTTCACGTACGAAAAAGGCGTTGAAGCAGCAGGTCCCGACCGCACACAGTCTGTAGCCTTTGGGCGCCAGCAGACTCGTCCATGCAGTGAGGCTGGCCGCCCCCGATTGCTGCCATTTGAGGCTGAAGTGCTCGCGGTCCCGTTGTACGACGCTGTAACGTTCGCGAAAACGCTTTTCAAATTCGACGACAATCACGCGGGGTTTGATCGCGCTCAGGTTTTCCATGACCGCGAAGTCACCGCCATCAATATCAATGATAAACAGGTCGGGTTCCGGCTCCGGATTGGCAGCCAGCAGCAGCTCGTTAATGTTGTCTGGGCTGATGGCCTGTTGAACGATCGCCGGCGAGTAATACTCGGTCAAGCCGTCGTGGGTCCAATGATAGTGGCGGGTGGATGCCGTGCGCGCGAAGAAGTAGCGCATCTTGTTGCACTCGGTTTCATCGAGTTCGAAAATGGTGCCGTGCCAGCCGTGATTGACCAGCAGGTTGGTCGACAGATTTTCAGGAATGCCTACGTCGGAGTCACTGCAATTGCTGCCAATTTCGACGACATAACGGTTGGTGCAGCCGATATGGGTAAACAGGCGAAGTAAAAGTCCGTCTTCATCATTTTGCGAAAAAGCGCGAAAGCCACTTTCCGTCAGGTCCGCCGGTTCCAGCACCGCTGGAGAGTGGTGCTTCCAGCTATGCATCAAGTGCTTTTGCTGTGCGGCATCACCGTTGCTAATGAAGTTTCGACGCAGCAGCGGGCTAAAACCAGCCACGTCCACCGTCGACAGGCCTTTGTTCAGCAAAATAGTCTCAAAGTGCAACTGGCGCTCGGTCAGGGCCTTCAGTTCTTTCAAGGCTTCTTCTAACTGCTGGGACAGCGTTGTGAGCTCAGACATTTGACTTTTCTTCCAGTAAATCCACCGATACGACTGGGTGCATGTTGAAAATTCCACCGTAAAAAGCTGCCAGTGGTGATTCGGTGACTTGTAGCTGCTCTACGTCATGCATCAGCAAGCTGTATTCTTCAAACTCGCTTCTGGAAAACCCTTTGTTGGCCACGCCGACTGAAAATGAATACTGACCGGCTTTCAAGTTCAAGTTGAGGTTGAACCGCACCAGAACCTGGGTGCCTCGCGCGCATGGGGCGTCGGGCATTTGCAGTGCGAAGGTGCTGGTTTCAAACAAGGAGCGCCCCAGGCGATCTCTGACAATGAGCCCATACGCAGGGCGCTCGAAGTCCTTGTTCAGCTTTATGACATAGCGCACGGTCAGCTGTGTTTCGCTTTCAATGTGCGTAACGGGGCGGTTCTCCGCATCCAGCAAGGAAAAGTCGATCAGTTCCGCATCACCATTGGTCGTGATGGTCGTGGCTTTTGTCCACGCCGTCGGATGCTCGATCAGTTCAAGGCTTTCAGTAGAAGGCGCGATGCTCTGGTCAACCGATACCTGGCTGCCACTCATATCGGTTTTTTTCGCCACCAGGCCTTGATACAGGTCGATCACGTCGCGGGGCGCGCCAAAGCTCAATGTTTGCCCATGACTTAATAGCAGAGCTTTGTTGCAAATGTGTTTTACCGTGTTGGCGTCGTGGGACACGAACAACAGGGTGCCGCCGCGCTCACGAAAGCTTTCCAGGCGCTGGAAGCACTTTTGTTGGAAGTAGGCGTCGCCTACGGCCAGTGCTTCATCGATGATCAGGATATCGGGCTCGAACGCCGTAGAAACGGCGAAGGCAACGCGCATTTGCATGCCGCTCGAATAGGATGAAAGTGCCTGATCAAAATGCTCGCCAATGTCGGCGAATGCTTCGATGTCTGGAATTTTTGCATCGATTTCTTTGCGGTTGAACCCCAGCAGGGCGCCGTTCATGTAGACGTTTTCACGCCCACTGAACTCCGGGTTGAACCCCGAACCCAACTCCAGCAGGGCTGCCACACGACCATTGATGCTGACTTTACCGGTAGTGGGGGTCAGGGTGCCGGTGATGATCTGCAGCAGGGTGCTTTTGCCGCTGCCGTTGAGCCCGACAATGGCGCAAGATTCACCTTTGCGCACCTCCAGAAAAATCTCGCGAAGAGCCCAGAATTCCTTGAAGTAATTGCGCTGTTGCCTGCCTAGCAAACGACGCAGCCTTGGGTAAATAAATTGCTTGAGCTGGTCACGCGGGTGTTCGAATATTTCGAATCGCTTGGAAACGGCTTCCACACGAATCGCGAATTCATTAGAGGACATTCGCAAAGCCTTTTCTAGTCTTCTGGAACCAGCTGTATCCCGCCCATGCAACGCTTACTGCAACCGCCGCATAAATCGCCAGGCCCGTAAAGTCGGGTACTGATCCGCTGATCAGTACCCCGCGAGCTTGCTCGATAATGAAGGTCAGGGGGTTAAGCATTAACCACGGTTGAATCTCTACCGGCAGGGCCGATATGGGATAAAACACGGGAGAGGCAAACAGCAGTAAGGTCATTAGCAAGCCGATTGGGTGGGCAACGTCGCGTAAATACACCCCGAGGGAGGCGAGTATCCAGGCGAGCCCCAAAGACAGAACAATCAGCGGTGCGATGACCAAGGGTAAAAACACCACGGTCCATGGGATAGCGCCATTAACCAGCAGTTGCGCAACCAACAGCACGCCGATACTGACCAGGGCGTGAAAGAAAGAGGTGCCCATGGCGATAATCGGAAGAATCTCCAGGGGGAACACCACTTTTTTCACGTAGCTGATATTGCTCAGTATCAGCGTCGGCGCTCTTGTCAGGGTCTCGGCAAACAAACTGTGAACGATCATCCCGGTGAACAGCAGAATCGCGAACTCACTTTTGCTCCCCGGCTCATCCGTTCCCCAGCGAGCCTTGAATACCACTGAAAACACCAGCGTATAAATGACCAATAGCAGTATCGGGTTCGCAAAGGACCACAGAATGCCCATCATCGAACCTTTGTAGCGTCCGATAACATCCCGTTTGGTCATTTGCTGGATCAGATTCCAATTCGCCCAAACGCTCTTGAGCAATGAAAGCAACGAAATGGGAGCGGGTGCGTGTGGGTTCATCCTAGTTTTCGCTTCAATACGGCAAGGCGCGCGCTGAGACCTTGGGTCCTGATTGCATTGATCTGGGCCTTGACCCAGGTCTTGTTGAGAAACAGCTTGGCAATGGACCGCTTCGGCGACTCGATGAAGATGGGCGCGGGTGCATTCGAGAGGTAGAAGCCAGCTGACACTTTGAGCGCGTCAGGATTGAAATCCTTGATCAGTTCGGTTTCGGCAGCTTCGTCCCACGTTCTTTCCGGGAACGACTGGCGCAGATCCAAAGTGACCGTGGCCGGCAGAAGATGTTTGATGCTGCCGCTGACCATGGCAGCCAACGGTCTTCCATCAAGATAAGGCAGCGCAATATCCAGGTCGGCAGGAAGTGCCGCGGTACGGAAGATGAAGCGGCCGTACCCGGGCGGGCCTGCTGGGTCCACGTGACCAAAGTCGACCAGTTCATGCACGGTATGCACCGGGGAGTGCCCGTCGTCCATGATGGCTGCCGTGGCTGCGCAGTTCGTCTCGGGGTTGCTCTGCAGCGCACCGGCCAGGACGGTCAAATGGTTGGCGAGCAATTTCTCATTGGGTGCGACAAAAATGATCGCATCGGACTGCGCCGCATCGGCGACCAATTCATTGAGGGTTTCGCCCAACCGACGTTTTGCCTTGATCTCAGGATGAATCCCGTATGTGTAACCCTCTACTTCCTTGATGTGAATAGGCGTAGGGCAGGTACTCAGGATTCGCGAAATTTCTGATCTAAGATTGCTGGCGGCGACTGAGTCGATCACCAGTGTGGCCGTGAAGTTGGTGTAATTTTGACGGGCGACACTTTCCACGTGTTTTTTAAGCGCGGCGGTGGAGTAGTCCAGCATCAGCAAATTGAGGCTGATGTGGGTTTTCTCACCGTCTGCGCCCAGGTGGCGGGCGGTCAGTTGGCGTTTTCGCTCATTGAGGCCGGTGTACAGGTCCTTCAGGTTGCCAATCAGCGAGTAATGCTCATTGAAGATGGCTTGGGCCTTTTGGATCTTGGCCAGTGCCTCTTCGGGGTTGTCCTTGATCCAGCTCAGGTGCTTGGTAATGTCGCCGTAGATTTGCTCCATTGGCGAGCGGCTGTCGATATAGAGCAGCGAGTCGCCGAAGAACTTGCGGGCGAACGGGTTTTCGTCGCAGATGACGAGCGTACCGGCTGCGATGGTCTCGAACAGTCGGTTGGACATCATTTCGGAGTCGCGGTGGGCTTGCGAAGACAGCACCAGTGCAGCCCCGGCCTTGGCGATCTCGTCGATCATGGAGAATCCGTCGAATGGAATCTCCCGGACATAACTCTGATAACCCTCCCAGACGCGCACGCCCTGGAAAATGGTCGGGCCATAAATTTTCAACAGGCCGGTAGGGTCCAAGCGCTTGAGTACTTCTTGCTGGCGCGACTGGCGGCTACTGACGATGGCTTCCCAGTTGATCCCGGCATAAAACAGTTTGCCGTCGCCCAGGGATGGCTCGTGGACGATCTTGGGCGTGGAGTGGTACAGCTTGAAATGCGCCGGCAAGTGCGTTGTAGAGCCGCGCACCATACGCGCGACATGGTCGTCGGCGGCAATGGAGCTGCAGCTGAGGAAGTCATCGTGAGTGGTCAGGTTGCGCGAGCAGCGTTGATAGCCCCATTCATGGTAGAACTTCAACGGGTTCCAGAGTGCCACGAAGGAAAATGCGTCGTAGCGCTTGGGGGTGTCGTAATGCAGATGGATCACAAAATCGACGGTTGTCTTGGACACTTTTATGTCGGGGGCGGAGACAAGACCTCCATCGGCATGCACTTCTACGCATTCAACGCCGATGGCTTTGGCCGCCAGTTTCAGGCGTGCGATACATTCATCTTCTGCGGTTTTGATATCTGGCCAAAGCTTGACTACACCGAAGCGCCCAAATACGCCCTCGGGCAGAGGGAAATCATTACTCATTACACAGCATCCAACTGTAGGGTGAAAAAAGAAGACGTCTTGTCTTCGCCTTGATCAGAGATCGATGCGCGCGTCGGGTGCCGGCGACTCAAGGAGCCCCAAGAAGTCTTTGTAGGCGCTTTCCAGCCCTGCTTTTTCAGTGATGTTGGGCTTCCAGCCGAGTGCCCGCACCTTGCTGCTGTCCAGCAGTTTGCGCATCGTGCCGTTAGGCTTGTCAGTGTCGTAGACAATTTTGCCTTGATAGCCGACGACTTCCGCAATCATCGCCGCCAGGTCGGCAATGGCGATGTCATGGTTGCAGCCAATGTTGTAAAGGTCGTCGGTGGTCGGGGCGAGCATGATGCACTTCATGGCATCAGCCAGGTCGTCAACATGCAGAAGTTCGCGCCGCGGAGTACCGTCACCCCATACGACAAACTCGCTTTTCTCAAGCACCTTGGCTTCATGCGTGCGACGAAGAATGCCGGCCACTACATGGCTGTGTTGGGAGTGGTAGTTGTCGCCGGGGCCATACAGGTTCGGTGGGATAATTGACACGAAGTCGCAACCGTATTGTTTGCGGTACGCGCGGCACATTTCGATCCCGGCGATCTTGCTGACGGCATAGGCACGAATGCTGTCGTCCAGCGGGCCGGTGAGCAGCGCGGACTCGCGAATTGGTTGCTCTGCGTTCTTGGGATAGGTGCAGTTTGTTGCCACGAAGAGCAACTTTTTGGTACCGAACTTATGTGCCCCGGAAATGACATTTGTTTGAATCATCAAATTGTCATAAATGAATGACGCGGGCAACGTTGCATTAGCGTGGATGCCGCCGACTTTGGCGCCGACGTGGAAGATATAATCGGGGCGGTTCGTTTCCATCCAATCGTATACAGCCGCTTGGTTGGTAAGGTCCAGATCAGCCCGCGACGTCAGAAGCAGCTGGGCATCCTCATCTTGGAAGTTTCGCACTACAGCTGAACCGAGCATGCCTCTGTGGCCCGTAATCCAAACTTTTTTCCCAGCGAAGCGTGAGGTAGAGCCCTGTAGCGATGCAGTGACGTTTGTTGCAGACATTTTATCATCCTAATTGTTTAGAAAGCTTCGCAAAATCACCTTCACCTCATATCCCTTTGTCGTGCTCAACCTAACAGTGCGCAGTACCAAAACGAGCTTCCTGTTTCAGGGTGAGCGTTCGGTTTACTGTAGGTCGTGCAATCAACGTGGCGCCTGTGTTGCCCAAGTACAATACACCCGCATAGGGAGATGAATTTCAGCTGAAGGTCGACCTCATGAGTCCTCGAAAGCCAACGCTTTCTTGTGGCTCGCAAGCCCTATCAAGCTTCTTTTATGGTCCGTATGGCTAAGCTCGCGTACCTGCTGAAGTATTAAGAGGTAGCGTCGGTTAAAAGGTTGCACCTTCGTTCAGAAATTTCTGACAAACAGTGCGTCATGGATTTTAACCTTGACGCTCAGGCGCGCCTTGACGACGAGCGGTCAACTGACCAGGCCCCTCTATACCGCCCTTCTTCAGGGTATGCATGCGGACGATACTACCACGTGGTAGGATTTTTTCCCTCCCGCCAATCGGAGGGTCGAATTAATTTTTGTACATAGGCGCCACGTTCGCCGTGTGCGAAAAACCCGTCTAAATCAAGCCTCTCAGCCGCCCGGCGCATAAACGTTTGCTGTCACCCGTGGCAGGGCGGCGCTCACGGCTGCCCAGTGTTCGTCCCGCCACAGAGCGGCTCGCAGTTATCGAGTGCGTCTGTTCTGTCAGGGGTTTCCATGAGCGGCACGCTCGTTGAAAACATAACGCTTGTTCAATATGTAGAAGAGGACCGTGTAGGTCGCCATCGCCACGATTTGAGCAATTTCGGCTCGAATCCCCAGAAACCTGTGAAGCCCGATCAGCACCACCTGGTTGATAAGGAACGCGGCCAGAAAAGCGACAATGAACCTTGGGATCATGCCGTGATGAAAGGTTGACTGGTTGAATACAAATACTTTGTTGAGCCCGAAGGCGAAGATAAGCGCAATGCCATAGCCGATGGCATTTGCATATTCGGCCTTCAGGTTGAACTGGGTGAACAGTATCCAGAAAACACCATAGCCAACGAGTGTGTTGATGACGCCCGTGAGCGCATATTTTATAAGCTGAATCATGCTTCACCCATGGTGAGTTTAGTCTGCAAGTGAAGTTAAAAGCGCTGCGTGATCGGCATGATTGAAAGTGCTGCTCAACGCGTCCCAGTACGTCAGCGTGTTGAGCAATTGCTCTTTGTTGCGTGGGCCGATAATCACGCCACTCAGCGCCGGGTTGGCAAAGATGAACGCCAGGGCCAGGTCATTCAAGCTGCTGGGGCGCGGCACTATTGAAGTCGTTGACGCGATGAAACCCGTCAGCTTTTCGATAAGGGTTTTAGAGTGGACTATCTTTCTCAACTCGGCGGAGCTGTTTTTTTCCACCGGGCTGGCTTTTATGCCGCCCAGATTAATACCGTAAGCGAGGTACTTCGCATTCGGAAAGTGCGGGTGATAGTTTTCGCGAGCACTGCGCGTCGAGAAGTTTTCCTTGACCTGTATGAGCCAATGTTCAGACAAGTCGGGCCTGGCGTTGTAGTACAACTCGGGGAACTTTATGCCTGACAAGCCAATGTCCAGGCCGGAACGATGCAGCGTCGCCATGGCCTCCAGCGTTTTTTCGATGTCGACAAAATCGTGCTGTTCAGCGCCCCGGTTGTCCCAGTGCACGGACACGCAGGACAGTGCGTCTCCCAACCGATCAGCCAGTTCGCTGGCGGACGACAAAATGTTGGCGGCGGACAAGTCCGTGTCGGGAGAGCCTGTGTTATCAGTGGCGCCAATCTTGGCGATGACGGACACACCCGCATTGGGGTTGGATTTCACCCAGCGTTCAATCCAGCGTATTGCCAGGCCGAAGTCTTCTGGCCGCTTGTTTATCGGGTAGTTCGACGCGGTGTCGATCGTGCGACCGCCCTTGGCGACGAAGGTGTCAATCAGCTGGTGTGCACTGCTTTCGTCAATGCCCCAGCCCCACAGTGCCGTGCCGAGAACCAGGGTTTTGTTGTCAGCTGACAAATTGATCATGAGTGGGGTGCGCTCTTGGCATTTTGGAGTCGTTGGCGCAGTGCAAACATTGCCTTCAAGTACTCAAGCGAAAGCTTGATGATTTTAACTTTGGAGTTGGGGTCATCGGTCCATGTGACGGGGAGGTCCAACACCCTGTAGTTCAGGTGTTCGGCGGTAACCAGGATTTCGGTGGCAAAAAACCAACCATCACTTTGCGCGCCCTCAACCATCAGCGGGGCCAGTTTGCTCCGTTGCAGGAACTTGAAACCGCACATGCCATCGCTGAAAGACGTTCTGAAGATGACCTTCACGATTCCGTTAAAACACGCGCTGGTGAAATTTCGCAACGGCGTGCGCCCGATAACCTTCGCGCCTTTGGCCAGTCGCGAGCCGGTCACCACATCGGCTTTATTCGACAGCAGGCTGCTGAGTGCTGGCCGCAGGTGGCTGAGGTCCGTGGCGAGGTCAAGGTCCATGTAACCCACGATGTCGGCCGTGGACGCGGTCCATGACGACTTCAAGGCCAGGCCGACACCGCGCTTTTCAAGGCGCAGGTAGTTGACGTTGGGCAGCTCTTGAGAGAGTGCTTCGCCGATGGCTTGAGTGTTGTCCGTCGAACCGTTGTCCGCGAGGGTAATGGTAATGATGCCGAGGTCTTTAAGGTTTTCCTGGATGTAGGAATGGGCTGTCTTGACCTGCTGGGCGAGGGTCGCTTCTTCGTTCAGAATCGGGATAGTGATTTCGATAGTGTTAGTCATTATGTGCTCAAGAGTCCGGTTCTGTTTCGCTGAAAACTTCGAGGTCCAGTTTTTCCAGGACGTCATAGATGTTGTCGATCTTACCGCCCAGGATGGAGTAGCAGCCAGGCAGTGAGGCGTGCTTTTCGAACAGGATGGGTCGCCCGTCGTCCCCTTCGCTTTTTGTCAGTACCGTCTTGACTTCAAATAACGAGTCTACGTGGCTGGCGTTCAAGACGGCCGGGATGTACCTGCCTACATCTCTGACCATGCGATCGACTCGGCTTGCCTTGTCGTACGTACCCAGTTTTTCATAGGGGTTGACGCCTTTTTCATCGTCCCAGTGCAAGTGAGGCGTGTAGCGGACGTGGGACAAGGTATGAAGCCCGCGTGCAGGAAACGGCATCATCGAGAAAAACGGGCCGTCCATGACCGTGACGCCTAAACCCTCCAGCGAAGCGGGCATGCGCATTAGCGGCATCTCCGTGATTTCGTGCTTGAGGCCGGTTTGAACGCCGGTGAAATCGCCGCTGAAATGATTGATACCGCTATAGGTGCAGTTGAAGAGGTAGTCGCAACTGATCAGTTGTTGTTGACCACTTTTTCCCTCGATGACGACCCGCACTGAAGGGGCCGAGGCTCTGTTTATTTCCACCACTCGCGTTTCGTAGAGGACCTGCACACCGTATTCTTTAAGTTCGCGTTCAGCCCAGTCGGCGAGCTTTGTTGTGTCGAAGGCGTACTCTTGAACGAGGAACACATCTTCGATCAAGCGCGGCTCAAACAACGCCTTCAGCTCGGGCGCGGCCGGTTCGATAGCTGAACCAATATCCCTGCAAAAACGTTCGAATTGCCTGGCCGTGACCTTTGAGTTGCGCCGGGCGATGGCGTAGAGCTTTGTGAAGTCCTGCTTGATCGCTTGTGGCCAGTCTTTTACAAACTTCGGCAGGTTGACCCGGCTGCGATAAGCCGTGGTGAAGCTGCGAGGGTAGTGGTAGCCGTTGTGCACGCGCGCCTGGTTATTGTAAGAGGCGCGCCTGAGCAATGCCGGCTCACGTTCAATCAAAAGAACACGCTTCAGGCCGCGTTGCTTGGCGAGATAAACGGCGATGGCGGCGCCGTAAAAACCCCCACCAATCACAACGGCAGTCTGCTGATGATTGAGATGTTCCATCAGGAAACGAGGTCGTCAGTCTTGGCGGGGGTGGCACTGACTTCTTCGATATTGAGTTTCTCCAGGCGCGTCATCCGCGCGCTGGTGAACTCTTGGCCTACATGATAAAGCGGCCCCTCGTTCGACAGGCTGGCCATATTCAGGATGTATTCGCCAAGTACCAGCAGCACCAGCGAAATCAGGAAAAACATCCCCGATTGCTGTAGCGAAAAACTCACCCAACCGGGAGCGACGTCAGGCTTCAGGGCGGCCACGGCAAGCACATAGATGGAGTACACAACGTTAGCGAGTGCGCCGAACAAGGACAAATACGTCACCAGGCGCATCGGCGCACGCGTCGTCGATACCAGCAGCCGCATGCCGCGATCGATACTCTCTCCCAGGCGCTTGGGTGGCGAGGCCTTGGGCGCTGCACTGTAAGCGAGGTAGGCACGCGCGAACCCGCCGGTTGCCGGCAGATGGCGATAAGTCAGGGCCGGTTGCGGGTGCTGGAGGATAAAGTTGATGACGCGTTTGCTGAGCATGCGATATTGCGGCGCCTCCTTGGCCAGGTTCACGCCGTTGAGTTTGTTATATAACCCGTGAAAAATGGCGTTTGCGCCGCGGTACGCCAGGCTTTGTGATGGCTTTTGCTCATTGTTGGCAAACACCACATCCGCACCGTTGGCTGCCTCTTTGAGGATGTGCGGAATAAAGCTGATGTCATCCAGCAATGGATTAATGACAGCCACGAAGTCACCGAGCGCATTTTCCAGGCCTACCCAGGAAGCGGTGTCGGTATCCACTTCCTTGGTCAGTGCGTACACCTGCAGGTTGGCCAGCCCCGTTTCCGCAGTGAGGCGCTTGAGTGTCGCAATACTGTCGTCATCGGAGGCGTTATCGACAATGATTAATTCGTAATCGCTGACGATGGTAGAAATGATAGCTGCGGCGTCGGCGAGGTAGCTTTCAATATTGTTTGATTGGTTGCGAACAACAAATACGACGGAAAGGAAGCAGGGAAAAAAGTCCATTTATTGGCGCTCATTCAATTCATTGAAAGAAAAATGATGAAGGGTGGAAGTTGTCGGGCAGGGCAGGCCGGCCGATACGGTAAATGCGAAGTGCCACCCTCTATCATTCAGAGGAACACTCAAAGTGGCGGGGGAGGCGGTACTCACACAGACGCTTCCTTACAAGGCAGATGCACCAACGATGTATCCAGGATGCAAGGCTCGAAAATAACCATCGACAACGTCACGTTGACCATAAATGGGGGCTGATTGTTCAGGTGCACGGGAAATTATCACAAACCCGACGTCATCGGGTAGTTGTCCCGGGGGCCGGCGCTGGCGGTTAATGGGTCATCCGCAATAGGCGCAGGGCCGCTCCGCGAGTACGTGTGCCCACCCATTGACGCTTATGGCTTAAGGCCATCGCGGCGGTGTCCCTTCAGCCGTTTGTGCGCATCGTGGCCTGCTCTGGAAAGAGGGGCGCACGTGCCGATTCTGCAATTTTTGCATTTATGGTCGTTGGGTATCGAAGAACAGTTTTATATATTCTTCCCCCAGATTATTTTGGCCTGTTCAAAAGTTTTACGACGGTTTTTGCCTGTCGCGCTTGTTTCCATGCTGGTTATTTCGTTGTTTTTCTCGCAGCGACTACTGTCCGCCAACCCTCTTGAGTTGTTCTACCTTCTGCCCTTTGGTGCATTCGAGCTTTTGATCGGCAGCCTTATTGCGCTCCCGGCAATGCACATTAAAAAGTCCGCGCTCACGTCGCCGTGTTTATTCGTGCTGGGCCAGGCTGGGCTGATCTACCCGATTTTCCTTTACAGCAGCCAGTCTCCGTTCCCGGGCCTGGCGGCCGCAATTCCTTATTTGACGGATTATAAACGGGTAGGCGTTCACGCCAGCATCGGATAAACAAACAAGCCGAAATGCACCAGATTCACCCCGAAATGCGTGACAACCGCCGCCCCCAGCCCACCAAACCGATACGCCAGCCCATACCCAACCCCTGCAATGCCCGCCAGCAGCGTCCACTGCCACCCCGCACCTAAATGCACCAGGCCAAACAACAGCGAAGCCAACAATAACGCCAGGTTTTCTCCATAGGGCAGATGTTTGAACCGCTGGCTCAAGCCACCCTGTATGTAGCCTCGAAACAACGCCTCTTCCACCAGCGTCACCAGCAACAAATTATTCAGCACCCAGATCCAGGCCTGTTCCGGCCATTTCGGTGCCCAACTGGTGACCCCTAACAACACCGCGCCACCTAGCGCGGCAACCGCCGTCAGGACCAAGGCCAGCGCCGCGACGCAAATCGTCAGGCGCAGTGAACGCCGCGCCACGATCCAGGGGCAGGCCAGTAACAGCCAGAAGCCAATCAACGGTTTGTCCTGGTTCAGGTACATCGAGAACGGCACGGCGTCAGGGGTAAAACGCTGCGGGTCAATGCCACGGCCATTGTAGAAACCGGGCAGCCAGTGCATCGCCAAGCCCAGGGCCAAGACGATGAACAACCCATGGCCGAGGTAGCGCGCCCACGGTGTGCGTTGCTGGCGCACGGCGTATCCGGCAATCAGCAGCAGGGCGACCGAGACCGCCGCCAGCACGCCGAGTTGCCCGTAGGACAAGGCCAGTACATAGCCAATCGAGAGAAGTGCCAGGTACAGCCAGGGCAGAGCGAGCATATGAAATCCTTGGATAAAAACTGGTCGGCATTATAGCGACCGTACCTGGCCCTCAAAGTGAAAACTCATCCACGCGGGTGGGACTTGGCGAGGCTCGTTGCAAAGTATGTCGACGAGTGTTTATAGTCATCGCTCCTTTACCTTTCACACAAGATCAGCCCATGCCTGCTTCCCAACGCATAGCGGTAGTCGATTCAGCGCTCAACGCTGTGGTCGTGCCGTGCGGGAATCAGCAGCCTGCGCAGATCGGTCAATACCCCCCACCTGTCAGTAGCACGCCGGTGTACGCAGTCGTATCACCGCCGGGTGTTGGCATTTCGGGCTGATCAGCGAAACGCTGTTCCCCTGTGCCTGCCTGAAAAAAACCTACTGAGCTAAAACCTTCGAGCTTTAGCGTTCGCTGAATGGGCTTTTTGCCTGATGACAGGTGGTATCCATGTCTGTTTTTTCGAAACAATCCGTGGCCGCGGCGGCCTCGACGAGCCTGTTTGTCCTGCTGTGGAGCAGCGGGGCAATTTTCTCCAAGTTGGGCCTGGCCCATGCTTCGCCCTTTGCTTTTCTGTTGATCCGTTTTGCCATCGCCCTGGCGGGCCTGGTGATCCTGGTGCCGATCCTTAAACTGAAATTGCCACGTTCCGGCAAGCCCATGGTGTATGCAGCGGCGACCGGGCTGGTGTTGTTGGGGGCTTACCAGATTTTCTATCTGCTGGCCCTGAACCTCAAAGTGACGCCGGGTGTGATGGCAACCATCATGGGCGTGCAGCCGATCCTCACGGTGGTGCTGATGGAGCGCCAGCGTTCCTGGGGCCGGATGTTCGGCCTGGGGCTGGGGTTGGCCGGGTTGATCATGGTGGTCTACCAAGGCATCGGCCTGTCGGGTATGTCGCTTGCGGGGATGGTGTTCGGGCTGCTGGCGCTGGTGAGCATGACCGTCGGTTCCATCATGCAAAAGCGCATCACCGACAACCCTTTGGGCACGCTGCCGGTGCAGTATTTCGCCGGGTTGCTGCTGTGCTCGGTGTTTGTGCCGTTCCAACCCTTTGCCTTTGAACACAGTGCCGGCTTTTACCTGCCGGTGCTGTGGATGGGGCTGGTGGTGTCATTGCTGGCGACACTGTTGCTGTACCGCCTGATCGCCCGAGGCAATCTGGTGAACGTCACCAGCTTGTTTTACCTGGTGCCGGCAGTGACGGCGGTGATGGACTATCTGATCTTTGGTAATCGGCTCGCGGTATTGAGTCTGCTGGGGATGGTTTTGATCATCATCGGGTTGGTGTTTGTGTTCCGCAAACGCTAAAAGCGCGTTCGTGAGCGCCGAGGGGGCCGTGGATACACGCCGAAATTCCCCCTCGGTGTTCAGTGGGTCGTGTTGTACCTGTAGGGCAATGCTGTAATAATTCCGCTGTTTATTGTGTAAGTTATTATTTTAAAAGAAGTAATAAGCACCTTTGCAGCTGGCGGCGGGCTTAGCGAAGCCGCCGGTTTCAGTCGAGGGTTTTTCGCGAGTGGCAACGTGCTGGTGCGTGCCTGTTAATCGTGCGAGCGGTTTTATCAGACGAGTGCTAGGGTTTCGGTTGGCCGGTTTGAATCGGCGGACGTTGATGGGACACTTCTGGCTCATCCTTGCGACATTACTGAAAAGATTTAACTCAATGACTATTTTGGTAACCGGCAGTGCAGGTTTTATCGGTGCAAACGTGGCATTGGGCCGAGTAGCGCAGCTCTACGTCGAGCGCTCTGTATGAGAATCCTGCTGCTTGGTAAAAATGGCCAGGTCGGCTGGGAACTCCAACGCAGCCTGGCGCCCTTGGGGCAAGTCCTGGCGCTGGACGCCAAAAGCCGCGACTACTGCGGTGACTTGAACGACCTGCAAGGACTGGCCGCTACCGTGCAACGGTTTGCGCCTGAGGTCATCGTCAACGCAGCGGCTTACACGGCCGTCGACAAAGCCGAAAGTGAGCCTGATCAAGCGTTGCGTATTAACGCTGAGGCCCCGGCGGTGCTGGCAACAGAAGCCCGAAAGCTGAATGCCTTGCTGGTGCACTATTCCACGGACTACGTGTTCGACGGCAAAGGTGATGCACCCTGGCAGGAAAGCGACCCGGTGGGCCCGTTGAGCGTGTATGGCACGACCAAGCTGCAAGGTGAGCAGGCGATTCAGGACGCGGGCTGCGCGCAGCTGATCCTGCGCACCAGTTGGGTGTACGCGGCGCGCGGTAATAACTTCGCCAAAACCATGCTGCGCCTGGCCGCCGAACGTGACAGCCTGAATGTGATCGACGACCAGTTCGGTGCCCCCACGGGTGCGGACCTGCTGGCGGACGTCACCGCACACGCCATCCGTGCGGCGCGTTTGAACCCTCAATTGCACGGCATCTACCATCTCGCGGCAGCCGGCGAAACCACCTGGCACCGCTACGCCCGCTTCGTACTCGAGCAGGCGCAGGCGGCAGGCGTGGTGCTCAAAGTTTCTTCAGCCGCCGTCGGCGCGATAACCACGGCCGCTTATCCCACACCGGCCAAACGTCCTGGCAACTCCAGACTCAATACTCAAAAACTGCAGAATGCCTTCTCACTGCGCTTGCCTGACTGGCAGGACGGTGTGGCACGGATGCTTAAAGAAATTCTAGAGAAATGACTATGCAAAAACGCAAAGGAATTATTTTGGCCGGTGGTTCAGGCACGCGCCTGCACCCTGCAACCTTGGCTATTTCCAAACAGTTGCTGCCGGTTTACGACAAACCGATGATCTACTACCCGCTGACCACGCTGATGCTGGCGGGTATTCGCGACATTCTGATCATTTCCACGCCACAGGACACCCCGCGCTTCGAGCAACTTCTGGGCGATGGCAGCAACTGGGGCTTGAACATTTCCTACGCTGTACAGGCGTCTCCGGATGGCCTGGCCCAGGCGTTTATCATCGGCGAGGACTTCATCGGTAATGACCTGTCTGCCCTGGTGCTGGGTGACAACATCTACCACGGCCATGATTTTAATGAGCTGCTCAAGAACGCCATGCTGCGTGAGGACGGCGCCAGTGTCTTCGCCTACCACGTGACCGATCCGGAGCGTTATGGCGTGGTGGAATTCGATGCCCAGGGCAAGGCGATCAGCCTGGAAGAGAAGCCGCTGCAACCCAAGTCGAACTACGCGGTCACCGGTCTGTATTTCTATGACCAGGACGTGGTTGAAATGGCCAAGAGCATCAAGCCTTCACCGCGTGGCGAACTGGAGATCACCGATCTCAACCGTCTGTATATGGAGCGCGGCAAGCTGTCGGTTGAGATTATGGGGCGTGGCTACGCATGGCTGGACACCGGCACCCATGACTCGCTGCTGCAGGCCAGCCACTTCATTGCAACGCTTGAGCATCGTCAGGGGCTTAAAGTGGCTTGCCCTGAAGAAATTGCGTTTCGCCAGAAGTGGATTGATGCCGAACAGTTGGAGAGGCTTGCGGTGCCGCTTTCCAAAAATGGTTATGGCCAATACCTCAAGCGTTTGCTGCATGACAAGATTTTTTGAAGGCCTGTGTGGAACGCGGCGCCCCGTGTCGCTGCCTTAAGGTTCAGTCGACCCGTAGCGCCGCCAAGCTGGCCCGATAACCTGTTGGAGACACCCTAAAGATGAGAGCCACTTCCCTCGTTATCCCGAACGTTATTCTGTTTGAACCGAAAGTTTTCGGGGACGAGCGCGGGTTTTTCTTCGAAAGTTTCAATCAGAGGGTTTTCGAGGAGTCTGTTGGAAGGCCAGTCCATTTCGTACAGGACAACCACTCCAAATCGGCCAAAGGCGTGCTGCGCGGCCTGCATTATCAGATCAAGCAGCCCCAGGGAAAGTTGGTGCGCGTGATACAGGGCGAAGTCTTTGACGTGGCCGTGGACCTGCGTAAAAGCTCGCCCACCTACGGCCAGTGGGCGGGTACGTACCTCAGTGAAAGCAACCGCGCCCAGCTTTGGATACCCGAAGGGTTCGCCCACGGCTTCGTCGTGCTGTCTGACAGTGCTGAGTTTCTGTACAAAACCACCGATTACTGGGCGCCTGAGCATGAGCGCAGCCTTGCCTGGAATGACCCTGACGTGGCCGTCGAGTGGCCGATTTCCGGGCCGCCTACGCTGTCGGCCAAAGATACCAATGCCGTCCGTTTTGCCCAGGCTGAAACCTTCGACTGATTGCCCGGCCTGTCAGGCATTACAGCGAGCCCACACCAGTTTGGGTGTGGGCGTTATCGCCTACAGCGCCTTGGCCAGTTTCCCCGGCCGCAGCACCAGCCACAACGCCCCCGCAATCAACACCCCGCCATACACATGCGCCATCGACAACGGCTCATCCAGCAGCAACGCGCCCCACAACACGCCGAACGGCGGGATCATAAATGTCACTGTCATCGACTTGACCGGCCCGATGGACGACAGCAGCCGGAAGTACAGGATGTAGGCAAACGCCGTGCACAGCAGCCCCAGCCCGAGCAATGACGCCCAGACCTGCCAGCCACCCCAGCTCGCAGGCGGATGGCTGATCGCGCTGTAGGCAAAAAACGGCAACAGAAACAGCGTGGCGCCAAGCATGCTGCCCAGCGCTGCGAGCCGGCTGTACAGCCCGCCGCGTTGATCCAGCCAACGCCGCGCGAGAAAACCGGCGAAGCCATAACAGGTGGTGGCCAACAGGCAGGCCAGGGCGCTCATCAGCAATTCCAGATCAAACGCCACCGGCCCGGCACGGGTCAGTACGCCCACGCCGAACAAGCCCAGGCTGACCCCGGCGATTTTCGACGGCGTCAGGCGTTCGTTGAAAAACAACCCGCCAATCAACACGCCCATCAACGGCGTGGTGGCGTTGAAGATCGCCGAGTAACCCGCCGGCAGCACTTGGGCTGCCACCGAGTACATGGTCGCGGGAATCCCGGAGTTGATCACGCCCAGCAGCAGGACGGTCTTGAATTTGCCCTGGAAATCCCAATTCACGCGCATCAGCGTGAGAATCACCAGCAAACCGGCGGCGGCAATCGACACGCGGAAAAACGCGGTCGGCACCGTGCCGATTTCCGGCGCGATAATGCGCATGAACAGGAAGCTCGCGCCCCAGATGGCAGCCAGCCCCAACAGGTACAGGGTGTCGACAGGTCTCACAAAACACGCCTCCATCAATAAGGCGGCGAGTGTTGCCTAGGGGCCTGCTCGACACAATCGCTAATTACAGGACAAACCGCGTCACCAGGCCGTTGAGGTCCACCGCCAGGCGGGACAGCTCCTGGCTGGCCGCCGAGGTTTGCGTCGCACCGGCGGCGGTTTGGGTCGACAGGTCGCGAATGTTCACCAGGCTGCGGTCAACGTCACGGGCGACCAGCGCCTGTTGCTCGGCGGCGCTGGCGATTACCAGGTTGCGCTCGCTGATCTGCGAAATAGCCGCGGTGATTTTCTCCAGCGCGCTGCCGGCGCTGTTGGCCCGTTGCAAGGTCTGGCCGGCGTGTTCGGCGCTGCTGTTGAGGGCGTCGACGGTGTCCTGGGTGCCTTGCTGGATCCCAGTGATCATCTGCTCGATTTCTTCGGTGGAGTCCTGGGTGCGCTGCGCCAGCGAACGCACCTCATCGGCAACCACCGCAAAGCCACGCCCGGCTTCGCCTGCGCGGGCGGCTTCGATGGCCGCGTTGAGTGCCAGCAGGTTGGTTTGCCCGGCGATGCCGCGGATCACTTCCAGCACTTTGCTGATGTCCTGGGCCTGTACCGCCAGCCCTTCGGCCTTGTTCGAGGCACCGAGCACCTCGTCCACCAGGTTTTGGATCGAGCTGATGGTTTCGCTGATCTGGTAGTGGCCGTGCTTGCTGTCTTCGTCGGAGGCCTTGGAGGCTTCGGCGCTGGACACCGCATTGCCCGCGACTTCATCCACCGCCGCGCTCATTTCGTTCACGGCGGTCGCGGCTTGTTCGATTTCATCGTTCTGCGCCTGCAGGCCACGGGTGCTCTGTTCCATCACCGAGCTCATCTCTTCGGCGGCGGAGGCCAGTTGCTGCGACGATTCGCTGATGCCGCGAATGGTGGTTTGCAGCTGTTCCTGCATGGCGGCCAGGGCGGTGAGCAACTGCGCCGGCTCATCATGCCCGCTGACCACAATCGGCTGGCTCAAGTCGCCAGCGGCAATGCTGCGCGCCACCGCCAACGCCTGGCCAATCGGCGTGGTGATGCTGCGGGTCAGCAACCAGGCCAGCAATAACGTGGCGATCAGTGCACTGACGATGATCAGGCCGACCACCCATTGCGCGTTGGAGTACATCTGTGCGGCCGCATCTGCCGCGTCCTCGACGCCTTTCTGGTTGAAGGTGATGATGTCTTCCAGGCTCTGATTCAGCACAGAGCCCTGGGGTGCAAGGCGGCTGGTGAGCAGGTCGATGGCGTCTTGTTGCTGGTCCTTGTCCACCAGCGCAACCATCTGGCCGACGATGGTCAGGTAGGTCGCTACGTTGCCTTTAAGTTTTTTCAACAGCTCGGCTTCGTCATCGCCACTGGTCAGGCCTTCGTGGCTTTTCAGCAGGCTTTGCAGCTCGGTGCTCTGGCGGGTGATCAGGCTTTTGCTGTTGTCGCGGATGCGTGACTCATCGGTGGTTGCCAGGCGCAAGGCTTCCAAGCGAATGCTGGCGACGTAAGCTGCGGCGTCGTGGATATTCTCGATGCTCGGCATCCACGATTCTTCGATGACCAGCGCGCTTTCCCGCAACTTGGCCATCTGGCCGAGGCCAAACATCCCGACGATCACCAGCATGCAGGCCAAAACCCCAAAACTCAGACTGGCGCGCAGACCGATCCGCATATTCCTCAATGACATCTTGATGCTCCTTAGGCGATTAGAACCTGTTCCCGGGTCGGTCTTCAGACCTTGTTAGGGTGGGAGAGGGCGCGCTATATATCAAAGTGCCATCAAGGTGGTAATCGGGGTTTCCCTTACGGTGTATCAATTCAGTTACATAAGCTGTGAATTCACACGAAGCCGGGTTTTTCCTGGTGGTAGCGTCAGGCCACGGCCTTGCGGGCCTTCGGCTAATGTCGGCGCGACTTGAGGGTACTTTTATTGACCGATTGGTCGAATTGTAAAAATTGAAAGTAAATGTACGATTTGAACAAAGTTGTACAACGCAGCCCGAAAAATCGTACTTCTCCTGCCTGCGTTCACTGGCTAAGCTCAGGGCTTCCAGCTACCCGTTCGAGGTTTTCGCATGTCGCAGTCCGCCCTTGCTATCGCCCGCATGATCCTCGACGGCTTCGACGATTACCGTGAGCATTTTCGCCAGATCACCATGGGCGCTCGCGAACGGTTTGAGCAGGCGCAGTGGCAACAGGGGCAAGCGGCATCGGCGGCGCGTATCAACTTGTATGAAGAAAAAGTCGCGCAAGTGACGGCGCGCCTGCGGGCTGGCATTGACGAGGCTGCGTTGCTGGACGTCGACGTGTGGCCGTTGGTCAAGAGCGCGTATATCGGCCTGATCGACGTGCGCCTCGACGATGAATTGTCTGAGACCTGGTACAACTCGATTTTCTGCGGCCTGTTCAGCCATGACCTGATCAGCGATGGCTGCATGTTCATCCACACCACGCGGCCGAGCCTGCGCCGCGCGCGCGCGGCGCAAACCCGTGTGTATAAGCCGGCGGGCGAGCTGGCGGCGATGCTTGCGCAGATCTTTGCCGATTACGCCTTCAGCGAGCCCTATGCGGACTTGGCGGCCGACCTGCGCCGCCTCGAAGCCCAGCTGCGCGAGAACCTGCCGGACTGGGTGTGCAAAGACCCGGACCTTAACGTCGAGCTGTTTTCTTCAGTGCTCTACCGCAATAAAGGCGCTTATCTGGTCGGGCGCATCTACACCCGCGATGAGCAATGGCCCCTGGTGATCCCGCTGCTGCACCGTGAAGGGCGCGGCATTCAGATCGACGCGCTGATCACCGACGAAGCCGACGTGTCGATCATCTTCTCGTTCACCCGTTCCTACTTTATGGTCGATGTGCCGGTGCCGGCGGAGTTCATCGGCTTTCTGCGGCGCATCTTGCCCGGCAAGCACATTGCCGAGCTGTACACCTCCATCGGCTTCTACAAGCACGGCAAGTCGGAGTTCTACCGCGCGCTGATCAACCACCTGGCCACCACCGATGATCAGTTCATCATGGCGCCCGGCGTGCGCGGCATGGTCATGAGCGTGTTCACGCTGCCGGGCTTCAACACCGTGTTCAAGATCATCAAGGACCGCTTTTCACCGTCGAAAAACGTCAACCGCGCCACCGTGATCGAGAAGTATCGCCTGGTCAAAAGCGTTGACCGCGTCGGGCGCATGGCCGACACCCAGGAGTTCGCTGATTTTCGCTTTCCCTTGAGCAAATTCGAACCCGAATGCCTGGCTGAACTGTTGGAAGTCGCCGCTGGCACAGTAGAAGTGGAGGGCGACACCGTGCTGATCCGCCACTGCTGGACCGAACGGCGCATGACCCCGCTCAACCTCTACCTCGACAACGCCAACCCCGCCCAGGTGCGCGAAGCCCTGGAGGATTACGGTTTGGCGATCAAGCAACTGGCGGCGGCGAATATCTTCCCCGGCGACATGTTGCTGAAGAACTTTGGCGTCACCCGCCACGGTCGTGTGGTGTTCTATGACTACGACGAAATCTGTTTTCTCACCGAGGCCAACTTCCGCCACATCCCCGCACCGCGCACGCCCGAGGATGAAATGGCCTCGGAGCCCTGGTACTCGATCGGACCGCTGGATGTGTTCCCCGAAGAATTCCCGCCGTTCCTGTTCGCCGACGCCGGCCAGCGCAAGCTGTTCGATGAGCTGCATGGCGAGTTGTACAACGCCGACTACTGGAAGGGCCTGCAGGAGGCGATTCGCGCTGGCAAGGTCATCGACGTATTCCCGTACCGACGCAAAGACCCGCTGTAAACGCATATTCCCGTGGGAGCGGGCTTGCTCGCGAAAGCGGTGTGCCAGTTGATAAATAAGGTGACTGATACACCGCATTCGCGAGCAAGCCCGCTCCCACATTTATATCGCCGTCTGCCAGATAAGCTGCTTTTCTGCCACACTTGCAGGCCGTGCATAAATAGACGCCCTCGTAAGTACCTGATGACCGACCAAGCGCCCACCATCGACCAACTGCTGAAAAACCTCGATCACGCCATGCTCGCCGACCGCCACCGCTTGCGGCGCCAGTTGCTTGAGCTGCGCAAGAAACCCGACGAGGAGAAGCTGGCGCAGTGGGTCACGCGCATGCAAGCGTCCTGCGCCCAGGTCACGGCGCGGCGTGCCAGCCTGCCGGTGATTCGCTACGACGACAGCCTGCCGATCGCCGCCAAGCGCGACGAAATCAAGGACGCGCTGCTCAAGCATCAGGTGCTGATCATCGCCGGCGAAACCGGCTCGGGTAAAACCACCCAGTTGCCGAAAATCTGCCTGGAAATCGGTCGCGGCCAACACGGCCTGATCGGTCACACCCAGCCACGCCGGATCGCCGCGCGCAGCGTTGCCAGCCGTGTCGCCGAAGAACTGGCGACGCCGTTGGGCGCGCTGGTCGGCTATCAGGTGCGCTTCGAAGACCAGAGTGATTCCAATACCCTGATCAAGCTGATGACCGACGGCATTCTGCTGGCGGAAACCCAGAACGACCGTTACCTGGAACGCTACGACACGATCATCGTCGACGAAGCCCACGAACGCAGCCTGAACATCGACTTCCTGCTCGGCTACCTGAAAACCCTGCTGCCGCGTCGCCCCGACCTGAAAGTCATCATCACCTCGGCGACCATCGACCTGGAGCGTTTTTCCAAACACTTCGACGACGCGCCGATTGTCGAGGTTTCGGGCCGCACCTTCCCGGTGGACACCTGGTATCGCCCGCTGACCCTGGAACAGGACGAAGAGGGCAACCGCGTCGAGGACGACCTGACCGTCGACCAGGCGATCCTTGCCACCCTCGATGAAATCGCCGCCTATGAGCGCAGCGAACGCCGCAGCCCCGGCGATGTGCTGGTGTTCCTGCCGGGCGAGCGTGAGATTCGCGACGCCGCTGACATGTTGCGCAAGGCCCAACTCAAGCACACCGAAATTCTGCCGCTGTACGCGCGCCTGTCACCGGCCGAACAGCAGCGCATTTTCCAGTCCCACCCAGGCCGCCGCGTGGTGCTGGCGACCAACGTCGCCGAAACCTCGCTGACCGTGCCGGGCATTCGTTATGTGATCGACAGCGGCACCGCGCGCATCAGCCGCTACAGCTACCGCGCCAAGGTGCAGCGCCTGCCGATCGAAGCGATTTCCCAGGCCAGCGCCAACCAGCGTAAAGGCCGATGTGGGCGGGTCGAGCCGGGCATTTGCATCCGCTTGTACAGCGAAGAAGATTTTATCGGTCGCCCGGAATTTACCGACCCGGAAATCCTGCGCACCAACCTCGCTGCTGTGATCCTGCAGATGCTGCACCTGCGCCTTGGCGAAATCACCGACTTCCCGTTTATCGAACCGCCGGATGGCAAGGCCATCAGCGACGGTTTCAACCTGCTGCAAGAGCTCTCGGCGGTGGACCGTAATAGCCAGCTTACGCCGCTGGGCCGCCAGCTGGCGCGCCTGCCGGTGGACCCGCGCATGGGCCGCATGTTGCTCGAAGCCGCCAAGCTCGGCAGTTTGCAGGAAGTGCTGATCGTCGCCAGTGCGATGTCGATCCAGGACCCGCGCGAGCGCCCACCGGAGCGCCAGCAGGCCGCCGACCAGGCCCACGCGCAGTGGAAAGATGCCGACTCCGACTTCGCCGGGCTGGTGAATCTGTGGCGCGGGTTTGAAGAACAACGCCAGGAACTGACCGCCAGCCCGCTGCGCAACTGGTGCCGCAAGAACTTCCTGAATTACCTGCGCCTGCGTGAGTGGCGTGATTCCCATCGCCAACTCAGCCTGATCTGCCGCGACATGCAGTTGACGGTGAATAAAGAGCCGGCGGATTTTGCCAAGTTGCACAAGGCGGTGTTGTCCGGCCTGTTGAGCCAGATCGGCCAGAAAACCGAAGACGGCGATTACCTCGGCGCGCGTCAGCGGCGCTTCTGGATTCACCCGTCCTCGGGCATCGGCAAAAAACGCCCGCAATGGCTGATGACCGCTGAGCTGGTGGAAACCACCAAGCTGTATGCGCGCATGGTCGCCAAGATCGATGCCGATTGGATCGAACCGCTGGCGGGGCACCTGATCAAGAAAAACCACTTCGAACCGCACTGGGAGAAGAAGCGCGGCCAAGTGGTGGCGTTTGAGCAGATCACCCTGTTCGGGCTGATTGTGGTGGGGCGCCGCCCTGTGCATTACGGGCCGATTGACCCGGTGGTGTCGCGCGAGCTGTTTATCCGCGAGGGCCTGGTGCGTGGCGAGATTCAGTCCCGGGCCAAGTGCCTGACGGCCAATCAGCAACTGCTGGAACAACTCGATGAGCTGGAAGCCAAGGCGCGCCGGCGGGACATCCTGGCGGACGAAGAAACCCTCTACGCCTTCTACGACGCGCGTTTGCCGGCGGAGATCCACCAGACCGCCACCTTCGACAGCTGGTACAAGGTCAACAGCCAGAAAGATCCGCAGCTGCTGATCATGCGCGAAGAAGACGTGCTGGCCCGCGAGGCCAGCGAAGTCACGGCCCTGCATTACCCGGACACCTTGCACCTGGGCGATCTGGAATTGGCGCTGAGCTACCACTTCGAACCCAACCACCCGCGCGACGGCGTGACCCTGCGCGTGCCGGCGCCGCTGTTGCCGGCGTTGCCGCCGGAGCGCCTGGAATGGCTGGTGCCGGGTGTGATCGAAGCCAAGTGCATCGCGCTGGTGCGCAACTTGCCCAAGGCGCTGCGCAAAAACTTTGTGCCGGTGCCGGATTTCGTCAAGGCGGCGCTGCAACGTATTGAGTTCGGCCAGGGTTCGTTGCCCCAGGCGCTGGGGCGCGAACTGCTGCGCATGACTGGTGCGCGGGTCAGCGATGAAGCCTGGGCCGAGGCGGCGCAGCAGGTGGAAAACCACCTGAAGATGAACCTGGAAGTGGTCGACGGCCAGGGCAAGTTCCTCGGCGAAGGTCGCGACTTGGCTGAACTGACCGCACGCTTTGCCGAAGCCAGCCAGGCCGCGTTGGCCGTGCCGCAAACCGCCAAAAGCCAGCAGCCGGTGGAGGCCAAGGTGTTTGCGGCGGTGGCCGAGAAAACCCAGCAAAAGATCGCGGGCCTGTCGATGACGGTTTACCCGGCGCTGGTTGAAGAAAACGGTACGGTCAAGGAAGGGCGTTTCTCGACCGCCGCCGAGGCCGAGTTCCAGCACCGCCGCGCCTTGCAACGCCTGCTGATGCAGCAATTGGCGGAGCCGGCGAAATTCCTGCGTGGCAAGTTGCCGGGGTTGACCGAGTTGGGCCTGATGTACCGCGAGCTGGGGCGCATCGATGCGCTGGTGGAAGACATTCTGCTGGCCAGCCTCGATACCTGCGTACTGGAAGGCGAGGCCAGCCTGCCGCGCGACGGTGCTGGCCTGGCCGCGTTGGCCGAACGCAAGCGTGGCGGCTGGACCGAACACGCCGAGCGCCTGGCGCGCCTGACCCTGGACGTGCTGAAGCTATGGCATGGCTTGCAGAAGCGCTTCAAGGGCAAGATCGACCTGGCCCAGGCGGTCGCCTTGAACGATATCAAGCAGCAACTCAGCAACCTGGTGTATCCCGGTTTTGTGCGGGAAACCCCGGCGCAGTGGTTCAAGGAACTGCCGCGCTTCCTCAAGGCCATTGAGTTGCGCCTGGAAAAACTGCCAAGCCAGGTGCAGAAAGATCGCGTGTGGAGCACAGAACTGGGCGGCCTCTGGGCGCAGTACCAGAATCGCTTGAACAAACACACCCAGGAAGGCAAGCGCGACCCGCAGCTGGAGCTGTATCGCTGGTGGCTGGAAGAATATCGGGTGTCGTTGTTTGCGCAGCAGTTGGGCACCAAAGTGCCGATTTCCGACAAGCGCTTGAGCAAGCAATGGAGCCAGGTGGAGGCCTGAAGCCCTCGCGGCTACCCGGGTATGTGGGAGCTGGCTTGCCTGCGATGGCATCCCAGTGGTTTGACTGATGCACCGCGGTATCTGCATCGCAGGCAAGCCAGCTCCCACATTCGGTATGGGGTTTATCCGGGAAGTGGCGCGAAAACTCCGAGGTTGTGGCAAACTTCGCGGTTATAAATGCCGGGATCGTCGTAATGGGCTGTTGCTCAGCCACGGCGCGAAGGAATAAAGCGTTGCCAGTTTGATGACCGCTGGACGGAATCGAACGACTTAAAGTTTGGTACGACGGTACCAATATCTTCTGCCTGACAGATTTAGAGGAACGACCGTGCATAACGTCGTCATCAGCGGCACTGGCCTGTACACCCCGGCCAACAGCATCTCCAACGAAGAGCTGGTGCAGTCTTTCAATACCTATGTGCAGCAGTTCAATACGGATAACGCGGCCGCTATCGAACGTGGCGAAGTGCAGGCACTGACCGAGTCCAGTGCGGCCTTTATCGAGAAGGCGTCGGGCATCAAGAGCCGTTTTGTCATGGACAAGGACGGCATCCTCGACCCGCAGCGCATGGCCCCGCGCCTGCCTGAGCGCAGCAATGACGAGTGGTCGGTGCTCTGCCAGATGGCCGTCGGCGCTGCCGAACAGGCCCTGCAACGCGCCGGCAAGACCGCCGCCGACATCGATGGCGTGATCGTCGCCTGCTCCAACCTGCAGCGCGCCTACCCGGCCATCGCTATCGAAGTGCAGGAAGCCCTGGGCATTGAAGGCTTCGGCTTTGACATGAACGTGGCCTGCTCGTCGGCAACCTTCGGTATTCAGAACGCCGCCAACAGCATCCAGCTGGGCCAGGCGCGGGCGATCCTGATGGTCAACCCGGAAGTCTGCACCGGGCACCTGAATTTCCGTGACCGTGACAGCCACTTCATCTTCGGTGACGCGGCCACTGCAGTGGTCCTGGAACGCGCCGACCTGGCGACCTCCGAGCACCAGTTCGACGTGGTGAGCACCAAGCTGCTGACCAAGTTCTCCAACAACATCCGCAACAACTTCGGCTTCCTCAACCGCACCGCGGAAGAGGGCATCGGCGCGCCCGACAAGCTGTTCGTGCAGGAAGGCCGCAAGGTATTCCGGGACGTCTGCCCGATGGTTGCCGAACTGATCGGCGTGCACCTGGAAGAAAACCAGCTGAACGTCGCTGACGTGAAGCGCTTCTGGCTGCACCAGGCCAACCTGAGCATGAACCACCTGATCGTGAAAAAGCTGCTGGGCCGCGAAGCCTCGGTGGAAGAAGCACCGGTGATTCTCGACACTTACGCCAACACCAGCTCGGCGGGCTCGGTGATTGCATTCCACACCTATCAGGATGATTTGCCAAAAGGTTCTGTGGCAGTGCTCAGCTCGTTCGGCGCGGGTTATTCGATCGGCAGCGTGATCCTGCGTAAACGCTAATATCGAGGCAGATTGCGGTCAATGTGGGAGCTGGCTTGCCTGCGATGACGATAGTGCAGCCACCGCCGCTATCGCAGGCAAGCCAGCTCCCACAGGTAGCGGATTTCCACAGCAGGATTGAGGTAAACGATGGCAGCAGCGGACGACACGCACCTGCTTGAACGGTTGCTCAAGGGCGAGCAGCGGGCCTACAAGGAATTGGTCACCACCTACCAGAGCGCCATGCGCGCAGTGGCTTATGCCATCGTCGGCCAGCGTCACGCCGATGAAGTGGTGCAGGACGCCTGGCTGTCGGTGGTGCGCAACCTGGCCAAGTTCGAAGGGCGCTCCAGCCTCAAAACCTGGCTGCTGACCATCACCGCCAACTCCGCCAAAGGCCGCTACAAACAGAATCGCCGGGAAGTGTTGCTCGACGATTTGCCTTCGCCCCACGGCACCATTGGTGATGACCGCTTCGTCCCCGACGATGGCCACTGGGCCGTCGCACCTTACGCCTGGCACCAGGACACCCCGGAAGCGCTGCTGACCGAGGATGAGTTGCGCAAATGCCTGGAACATACGTTGCTGAGTTTGTCAGAGCTGCAAAGCAGCGTGCTGGTGCTGCGCGAACGCCAGGGATTGGAGTTGGAGGAAATCTGTAATCTTCTGACGTTGTCGCTCTCCAATGTCCGTGTGCTGTTGCATCGAGCACGGCTTAAAGTCTTCGCCACGGTGGAGTATTTTGAGGAAACGGGCGAATGTTGACCTGTAAAGAACAAGTGGCACGTTCCAGTGACTATCTCGATGGGCAATTGACCTTTCGCGAGCGTCTGCTGGTGCGTCATCACTTGATGTTTTGCCCTAACTGCCGGCGATTTATCCGTCAGATGCGCCTGATGCAGGCGACGTTGAAGATCATGCCGGAAGAACCGGTCAAGGATGCTGATGCGTTGGCTGATCGGCTGGTGGCCGAGCGGCTCAAAGATCAGTAAAGGCGGGAATATTGCAGGCTCGTGTGGGTGAGTCGAACGGATAATGGGGGGCGACCCACCCACACAAGGCTGTTGAAACCACCTCGGGCCGTCCTGGCCCAAGGTTTATTGCACACCCATTAGAACTTGGCTTCAGCATCCAATTGCAGGGTGTTGGTGTTGGCGTCACGCTGCGTGCGGCTGGCGTAGTCTGCCTTGGTCAGGAAGTACGTGGCACCGAGGGCGAAGTTCTTGTCGATGTCGTAGCTGACCT
This sequence comes from Pseudomonas sp. R76, assembly GCF_009834565.1. Classification (GTDB taxonomy): domain Bacteria; phylum Pseudomonadota; class Gammaproteobacteria; order Pseudomonadales; family Pseudomonadaceae; genus Aquipseudomonas. The sequence goes on along the minus strand of NZ_CP019428.1, from coordinate 4,958,658 downwards.
TCATCTTGTGACCGCGCGAACCGGTGGTGCCGTTGGCGAAGTCCGAATCGGTGAAAGCGCCGACCACGGCGTTACGCTGGATGTCGCGGTAGTTGTAGTCCAGGTTGAAGCCGAACACTTTGGACTTGGCGCCGATCAGCCAGGCGGTGTCCTGGTCGGTCACGGCATCGTTGTTCTTCACGTATTGGCCGTAGAACGCCAGCGGCACTGCCAAGCCACCGATGTCAGCCTGGGCGAACCCTTCATACAGGCGGAACTGGTTGTCGGCCGAGTTGCCATTGACCGCCAGTGCGCAAGGCGTGGTGGTGGTTGTGCAACGGCTGTCCTTATCGTTCTGGTAGGCGTAGACGCTGCCGCCCAAGGTCATTTTCAGGTTGTCGGTGACCGAGAAACGCGTGCCCAGCTGGCCGGACGTCAGGCGCAGGTCGTGGCGAAATTGCACGCCGTCGCCATCGACGTTGTCCTTGAGGTTGTAGTTACCCAGGCTGCCGAACAGCTCGGCGCTGCTGCCCAATGGGTATTTGTAGGTCAGTGCCAGGCCTTCCGGGTTGATATCGCTGTCCCAGATTACGTCGCCCATGTTCACCCACGGCTGCAGCATCTTGCCGCCGATCACGTGCAGGTTCTTGATCTGGTCCGGGTGGTAGTCGATGTAGCCGAGGTCCAGCCAGATCGACTTCTTGTCGAAGTAGTTGTCCTGGTCCTGGTTGGTGGAGCGCGCGTCGTCGCTGCTGCCGGTGGCGATACGAATGCCGGTGTCGACCTGCGAGTTGATCTCGGTGTAGGCGCCCAGGCGGGCACGGATGCGCTGACGGTCCTTGTCGCGGCCACCGTTGTTGGATTCGCCCTGGATCTTCACGGTTTCCTGACGGAAGCGCACGTCACCCTTGAACTGGGTCTTGGCGGCCCAGGCCAGCTTCTGGTCGAAGCTGCTCAACTCGTTGGTTTTTTTCGCGGTGGCCGCGATCTGCTCGTTGGTCTCTTGTTGAGCTTGCTGTGCGATCTGCTTTTCTTTCTGGTCCTTGGCCAATTCCGCTTGCAGTTCGGTGTACTGCGCAGCGGTGATCTGGCCGTTGGCCTTGAGCATGTCGAGCAATTTAGCGTCGACTGCAGCGCTGGCCTGACCGCTCAGGGCCAGTAACAGGCCGCCGCACAGGACCGCCGCAGTTTTAGTGGAAGCAAGACGCATATCAATCTCCGAAAGTGAGGAGGGATGGCAAACCATCCAGGACACAACCGACCGATGACGGACGGAAAGTAGCCGCCTGCTAGAACCAGGCGCTCTAAAAACAGGCGTCAGTATCACGATCACTTATGACGGTGAAGTGGCTAAGTGATGTCATGTAGATGACAAAATATTTAGAAATGGAACTATTGGTTTTGGGGCTTGTGGCGCGATTTGAAGATGTGTATTGCCTGGCGATAAGCGATACTCGCGAGGCTTTCACGCCCCGATGTAGTGAGGATGCCGATGCCGTTGCAACGCCTGGACAGCCTGTCCGAAATCGCCCCAGAGGTTTGGGATGCCCTTGTGCCGCAGGCCCAGCCGTTTGTGCGGCATGCGTTCCTGAGTGCGCTGGAAGACAGCGCCAGCCTGGGCCCGCATTCGGGCTGGCAGCCTGAGCACTTGCTGCATTGGGAGGGCGATCGCTTGGTGGCGGCATTGCCCGGTTATCGCAAATGGCATTCCTACGGCGAGTACGTGTTTGATCACGGGTGGGCGGATGCCTGCGAGCGCGCCGGTATCGACTACTACCCCAAGTTGCTCACGGCGGTGCCGTTCAGCCCGGTCAGTGGGCCGCGCTTATTGGCGAGGAACGCCGAGGACGGTTTTGAGCTGCTGAACAGCCTGCCCGGCTACCTGGAAATCGAAGGGCTCTCCAGTGCCCATATCAACTTCACCGACCCGTTGGCCGACGCAGCACTGGCGACGCAGCCGGGCTGGCTGCAGCGGTTGGGCTGCCAGTTTCATTGGCAGAATCGTGGCTATCGCGACTTCCAGGACTTCCTCGACGCCTTGAGTTCGCGTAAGCGCAAACAGATGCGCAAAGAGCGCGAACAAGTCGCCGGGCAGGGCATCGAGTTCGAATGGCTGCAAGGCCATGAGCTGAGTGAAGCGCAGTGGGATTTTGTCTACGCCTGCTACGCCAACACCTACGCCGTGCGCCGCCAGTCGCCGTACCTGACCCGCGCGTTTTTCAGCGTGCTGGCCGAGCGCATGCCCGAGGCGATTCGCGTGGTCCTGGCCAAACAAGGCACACGCCCGGTAGCCATGGCCTTCAGCCTGATCGGTGGCGACAGCTTCTACGGGCGTTATTGGGGTTGCCTGGCGGAATTCGACCGCCTGCATTTCGAAACCTGCTTCTACCAGGGCATGGACTACGCCATCGCCCACGGCCTGCAACGCTTCGACGCCGGCGCCCAAGGCGAGCACAAGTTGATTCGCGGGTTTGAGCCGGTGATCACGCGTTCATGGCATTACCTGCGCCATCCGGGCTTGAAACATGCCGTCGAGGATTTCCTCGAGCGCGAGCGCGTGGGGATTCTGGCGTATGCCGAAGAGGCGAGGGCAGCCCTGCCTTATCGGCAGGGCTGAACCCGTTTGCCTCAGGCCGAGTCCTCCTTGCCCAGCCATCGATAGGTCACGCCGCCGATCACTGCGCCGAGGATGATCAGTAAATCAATGATGCTCCCTGCAGATTTACTTCAGCGCCCGACTGGGCACTGCTTTGATTGAAGCAGGCTTTGTGGGCAGGTCCAGGCCATAAAAAAGCGCCAGGGCCTAATGAATAAGCTGTCTGACGCTGTTAAGTGTGGGAGCTGGCTTGCCTGCGATTGCAGTGTGCCAGGCAGCCAATTGGGTACTGACACTGCGCTATCGCAGGCAAGCCAGCTCCCACAGGGTCCAGCGGTGTCAGCCTCAGTCGATGCCGACAAACCCGCCGGTCTGGTGCTGCCACAACCGCGCGTACAACCCGCCATGGGCGAGCAGCTCGGCATGGCTGCCGGTCTCGGCAATCTGGCCTTTTTCCAGCACCACCAGCCTGTCCATCCGCGCGATGGTCGACAACCGGTGCGCAATCGCAATCACGGTCTTGCCTTGCATCAGGGTTTCCAGGCTTTCCTGGATCGCCGCTTCGACTTCCGAGTCCAGTGCCGAGGTGGCCTCGTCCATGATCAGGATCGGCGCGTCCTTGAGCAGTACTCGCGCGATGGCGATGCGCTGGCGTTGCCCGCCGGAGAGTTTCACCCCGCGCTCACCCACATGGGCATCCAGCCCGGTGCGGCCTTCGGCGTCCGACAGCAGCGGGATGAACTCGTCGGCGCGGGCCTTGTGGATGGCGGCGTTGAGTTCCTCATCGGTGGCGTCCGGCTTGCCGTACAGCAGGTTGTCGCGGATCGAACGGTGCAGCAGCGAAGTGTCCTGGGTGATCATCCCGATCTGTGCGCGCAGGCTTTCCTGGGCGACCTCGGCGATGTTCTGGCCGTCGATCAGGATGCGCCCGCCTTGCAGGTCGTACAGGCGCAGCAGCAGGTTGACCAGAGTCGACTTGCCTGCGCCGGACGGGCCGATCAGGCCGATCTTTTCCCCGGCTTTGATGTTCAGGTTCAAGCCACCAATGATTCCGCTTTTCTTGCCATAGTGAAAATCCACCTGCTCGAAGCGCACTTCGCCATGGGGCACGTTCAGGCACGGCGCGTTCTCACGGTCGGTCACTGCCAGCGGCGCAGCGATGGTTTTCAGGCCGTCCTGCACCATGCCGATATTTTCGAAAATGCCGTTGACCACCCACATGATCCAGCCGGACATGTTGACGATCCGAATTACCAGGCCGGTGGCCAGGGCAATCGCACCGACCGAGATCAACGATTGCGTCCACAGCCACAACGCCAGGCCGGTGGTGGTAACGATCAGCAGGCCGTTGAGGATGGCAATGGTCACGTCCATGCTGGTCAGCACGCGGGCGGCCAGCTGGGTTTTTTCGGTCTGCTCGATGATCGCTTCCTTGGCGTATTCCTGCTCATTTTGCGTGTGAGCAAACAGCTTCAAGGTGGTGATGTTGGTGTAGCCGTCAACGATACGCCCCATCAACTTGGAGCGCGCCTCGGAGGAAATCACCGAGCGCTCTTTCACGCGCGGCACAAAGTAACGCAAGGCCAGGCTGTAGCAGATGATCCAGGTGATCAGCGGAATCATCAGCCGCCAGTCAGCCTCGGCAAACAGCACCAGGGCACTGATCGCGTAGATCGACACGTGCCAGATGGCCTCCGCCGTCGCCACCGCCGAGTCGCGCAGCGAGTTGCCGGTTTGCATGATGCGCTGGGCGATGCGCCCGGCGAAGTCGTTCTGGAAGAAATTCAGGCTCTGCTTAAGCACGTAGCTGTGGTTCTGCCAGCGGATCAGGCTGGTCATGCCGGGGTTGATGGTCTGGTGCACCAGCAAGTCATGCAGGCCGTTGAAGATCGGGCGCAGCAGCAGGGCGACCACGGCCATCCAGATCAACTCGGCGCTGTGAACCTGGAAGAAGTCGGCGGGCGGCGTGCCTTGGGCCAGGTCGATGATGCGGCTCAGGTAGCTGAACAACGCCACTTCGATCAGCGCGCCGATCAGGCCGACCACCAGCAAGGCGGCAAAGCTCGGCCACACTTGGCGCAGGTAGTAGAGGTAGAAGGGCAGGACTTTGTCGGGCGGGGCGTCGCTGGGCGCGGCGCGGAAGATGTCGATCAGTTGTTCAAAACGACGATAGAGCATTAGGTTGACGCCCGCCTGGCGGGCTCTCCTGTTCAAATGCGCGCGTGGCCTTGTGGGCCACGCGCGGAGCTACCTGCAGACCTCAGTCGATGCGCTTGGCCGACTTGATCACAACAGGATCGATAGGCACGTTCTGCATGCCCTGCTTGGTGGTGGTTTGCGAGTTGACGATCACGTCGACCACATCCATGCCTTTGACCACTTTGGCGAACACGGCGTAACCGGCGTCGCGGCCTGGGTCGAGGAACGCATTGTCGGCCACGTTGATGAAGAATTGGCTGGTCGCCGAGTTCGGGTCATTGGTGCGTGCCATCGACAGGGTGCCGCGCACGTTATGCAGGCCGTTGCTGGCTTCGTTCTTGATCGGCGCTTCGGTTGGCTTTTGCGACATTTGCGCGGTGAACCCGCCGCCCTGGACCATGAAGCCCGGGATCACGCGGTGAAAAATGGTGTTGGTGTAGAAGCCCTTGTCGACGTAGGCCAGAAAGTTCTTGGTGCTGATCGGTGCCTTGACCGGGTCCAGTTCGATTTCAATGTCGCCGTTGGTGGTGGTGATCAGAACGTGGGGTGCCTTGGCGGGCTCGGCAGCCATCAGGTTGGCGGCGAACAGTACGGAACCGGCAAAGAAGGCGATTTTTTTCAGCATGGGTCAGTGATCCTGGGTAGTGGTTTCGACTGTCTTTAGAAAATCGAGCAAGGTAGCGTTAAAGACTTCGGGTTGATCCAAGGGTGTGGCGTGGCGGGAATCTTCGATCACCACCAGCCGCGCATCGGGCAGCAGTTTTACATAGATTTCTTTCTGCGCCACGGGCGTGTAGTCATGGTCGGCGCTAATGACCAGGGTTGGACAGGAAATCTTCGAAAGTTGTTCCTGTACGCCCCAGCCCACAATCGCGTCGAAGCTGGCGAGATAAGCACGTTTGTCGTTTTTTGCCCAGCGTTCGGCCATTTTGCGGCGCAGGGCGGCCTGGTGCGGTTTGGGGAACAGTCGGTCGCCGAGCGCCTTGCCGATGGTGGCCATGCTGAGTACGCGCGCCAGGCTCCAGCGCTTGGCCCACTGCCAATAGTCATCGGCGCTGCGCACCTTGACCTCGGGCGCGCTGTTGACGATGCACAGGCTCTTGAGCAGTTGAGGTTCGTCCACCGCCAATTGGAAGGCGATCATGCCGCCCATGGACAAGCCCACCACATGGGCGGGCGGCAGGTTCAGGTGTTCGATCAAAGCGAGCAGGTCAAAGGTGAAACCCTTGATGCTGTAGCGTTCTCGCGGTTTGTCGGAGCGACCATGACCGCGCACATCCACCACAATCAGGCGGTAGTGGCGTGCCAGCACGGGAATCTGCAACTCCCAATCCTGGCAGCTGGAGCCCAGGCCGTGGATCAGGATCAGTGGGCTGCCGTGGCCGTATTCCTCGTAATGCAGATTGCAGCCTTCATGGTCGAACCAGGCCATGGGTGAACTCCGTTTCAGGCTTGCTCAGGCGCGGCAAAAGGCGCGTCCAGGGGAGCGGTGTCGAAGGTGCGCAGCAATTCCACGAGAATCTGCGTGGCTGGGCCCAGGGGTTTGTCCTTGTTCGCGTACAGGTAAAACGTCGGGTTGCGGCTGCCGCCCTTTTCCAAGGGTAGCTGCTTGAGCAGGCCTTCGTTGAGCTCACGCTCGATCATGTGCCGGGGCAACCAGGCAAAGCCCAGGCCGCTGCTGACGAAGGTGGCGGCGGTGGCCAGGCTGCCGACGGTCCAGCGCTGTTCGGCCCCGAGCCAGCCCACGTCCCGTGGCTGCTGGCGGCCGGAGTCGCGAATCACCACCTGCATCTGACTCTCCAGGTCCTGGAAACTCAACTCGCGGTTCAGGCGATGCAACGAGTGATCGGGGTGGGCCACGGCGATAAATTCCACATCGCTCATTTCCGTCCCCAGGTAGCCAGGGATGATGAACCCGCTGATCGCGAGGTCAGCCATGCCGTCCATCAACAACTCTTCCACGCCCGACAATACTTCTTCGCGCAGGCGCACGCGGCAGCCTCGGCTTTGCGGCATAAAGGCGGTGAGGGCACGCACCAGGCGTGCATTCGGGTAAGCGGCATCCACCACCAGGCGTACTTCGGCCTCCCAGCCCTGTTCCATGTGGTGGGCAAGGTCTTCCAGTTGGCTGGCGTTTTTCACCAGTTGGCGCGAGCGGCGCAGCAGCACTTCACCGGCTTCGGTGAGTACCGCTTTGCGCCCGTCGATGCGCAGCAGCGGCACGCCGAGCTGGTCTTGCATGCGCGCCACGGTGTAACTCACCGAGGATTGCGAGCGGTGCAGCGCTTCAGCCGCCTGGGCGAAGCCGCCATGGTCGACCACGGCTTGCAGAGTGCGCCATTGATCGAGGGTAACGCGGGGCGCTTTCAAGATGAGCTCCTCTTGTCCTAAGCTGGCGGTCCTTATTGGAGACTGCCGAATGAGAAAATTCTGTTGTGTATTGCTGGCGCTGCTGCCGATGAGCGCGTTTGCATTCAGCACCGATGTGACGAAAGACATTCAGGGCGTGAAGATCGATTACAGCGCGTCGGACGTCGACAGCAATATCAGTTCGATCCAACTGACCAACTACGGCTCCAATGATGCGGAGTGCAAGGTGCGCTTTACCAACGGCCCGGAAGCCCCGCGCACTCGCAAAGTCACGGTTGCGGCGGGGAAAACCACCAACACCACGGTCAATTTCAGCCGCGCCATTATCAAAATGCGTATCGCACTGACCTGCACCCCAAAATAAGCCGACAGCGGAGCATGCCCACAGCAATACTCCGCTTATAAACAAATTTCTAGATGGGTTGTAGCAGTTTTTTGCGCTTTTTTATCGAATTGGCTCTGTTTAATCTTCACTCCATCGCCTTACAGCATTTACAGATGGAGCCTACCTAGCCATGTCCAATGTTCTGATCATCGAAAGCAGCGCCCGCCAGCAGGATTCAATCTCCCGCCAGCTGACCCAACAGTTCATCGGCCAATGGCAGGTCGCTCATCCGGCGGATCAGATCACCGTGCGCGACGTGGCCCTTAACCCGGTCCCGCACTTGGACGCCAACCTGCTCGGCGGCTGGATGAAGCCCGCCGACCAGCGCAGCGACATCGAACAGGCGTCCCTGGACCGCTCCAACGAATTGACCGAAGAGTTACTCGCTGCCGACGTGCTGGTGATGGCCGCACCGATGTACAACTTCGCCATCCCCAGCACCCTCAAAGCCTGGCTGGATCACGTGTTGCGTGCTGGTGTGACCTTCAAGTACACCGCCACCGGCCCTCAGGGGTTGTTGACCGGCAAGCGCGCCATTGTGCTGACCGCTCGCGGCGGTATTCACACAGGCGCCAGCTCCGATCACCAGGAACCGTACCTGCGTCAGGTCATGGCCTTTATCGGCATTCACGATGTCACCTTCATTCACGCCGAAGGCGTGAACCTGAGCGGCGACTTCCAGGAGAAGGGCATCAACCACGCCAAAGCACTGCTGGCACAGGTCGCGTGATCGTTTAATCGTCACATAATCGCGTGGTGTTTATATCGCCCCACGCAAACCCTTCAAGTACGCGTATCGAACCTCCCTTTGCACTTGTTGCTCCTGAGTGCTCCTGCCCGACTGCCGCTATAGCGAGGTCGGGTTTTTTTTGCCCCGAGTTTCAGTAAACGCCGAAAACCCTTAAAGTCGCGCCCATTCGAAACGAGGCGCGCATGGGCTATTTACTGGTTGTCACCCTGATTCAGGCATTTTCCTTCAGCTTGATCGGCGAATACCTCGCCGGCCACGTCGACAGCTACTTCGCCGTGCTGGTGCGCGTCGTGTTGGCTGGCCTGGTATTTATCCCGCTGACCCGCTGGCGTTCGGTAGAACCAAGGTTTATGCGCGGCATGCTGGCGATCGGCGCGCTGCAGTTTGGTGTGACCTACGTATGCCTGTACCTGAGCTTTCGTGTACTCACCGTGCCGGAAGTGCTGCTATTCACCATCCTTACACCGCTACATGTGACCCTGATCGAAGACGCCCTCAACCGGCGCTTCAACCCTTGGGCGCTGATTGCTGCGCTGGTGGCGGTGGGCGGCGCGGCAGTGATCCGCTTCGACCAGATCACCCCGCACTTCCTCGGCGGCTTTTTGCTGCTGCAACTGGCCAACTTCACCTACGCCGCCGGGCAGGTGATGTACAAGCATCTGGTGGCGCGTTATCCGAGTGATTTGCCGCACTACCGGCGCTTCGGCTACTTCTACCTGGGCGCCTTGATCGTGGTGCTGCCGGCATTCCTGCTGTTCGGCAAGGCCAATTACCTGCCCGACGCACCGTTGCAATGGGGCGTGCTGGTGTTCCTCGGGTTGGTCAGCACCGCGCTCGGCATGTATTGGTGGAACAAGGGTGCGTGCCTGGTGAACGGCGGCACCCTTGCGGTGATGAACAACCTGCATGTGCCGGTGGGGCTGTTGCTGAACTTGCTGATCTGGAATCAGCATGAGCCGCTGGGGAGGCTGGCGTGGGGTGGGTTGGTGATTCTGGGGGCGGTGTGGATCAGCCGGTTGGGTGTGCGCAAGGAGGCGATCCACCGCTGAACCTATGTGGGAGCGGGCTTGCTCGCGAAAGCGGTGGGTCAGTCATTGATGGGTTGACTGATACTCCGCTTTCGCGGGCAAGCCCGCTCCCACAAGGGGAATGGCGGTGTTATGCAGAGGTGTGTTCCAACGTCGGCAGGTGACTGGCACCCAACACCGCCGGCACCATCCCCGCGCGCAAGTCATTGCCACTCGGCTGCTGATACAGGCTCAAGCCGAACTCCGGCAACACCGCCAGCAAATAATCAAAGATATCGCCCTGAATGCGCTCGTAATCCGCCCACGCCGTGGTGCGGGTGAAGCAGTAGATTTCCAGCGGCACGCCTTGGGCGGTGGTTTGCATCTGGCGCACCATGCAGGTCATGTTCGGCTGGATGTCCGGGTGGCTTTTCAGGTAGGCCAGGGCGTAGGCGCGGAACGTGCCGAGGTTGGTCATGCGGCGGCGGTTGGCCGACAGCTGCGCACTGTTACCCTGGGCTTCGTTCCAGGCCTTGAGTTCGGCTTGCTTGCGGCTGATGTAGTCGGTGAGCAGGTGCACCTGGGTCATGCGCACCTCTTCATCGTCGCGCAGGAAGCGCACGCCGCTGGCGTCGATATACAGGCTGCGCTTTATGCGACGCCCACCGGAGGCCTGCATGCCGCGCCAGTTCTTGAACGACTCGGACATCAGGCGCCAGGTCGGAATGGAGACGATGGTCTTGTCGAAGTTCTGCACCTTGACCGTGTGCAAGGTGATGTCGACCACATCGCCGTCGGCGCCGACCTGGGGCATTTCGATCCAGTCACCGACCCGCAGCATGTCGTTGCTGGTCAGCTGCACGCTGGCGACGAACGACAGCAGCGTGTCCTTGTAGACCAACAGGATCACGGCCGACATTGCACCCAAGCCGGAGAGCAGCAACAGTGGCGAACGGTCGATCAGGGTGGCGACGATAATGATCGCGGCAAACACGAACAGCACCATCTTGGCCAGTTGCACGTAGCCCTTGATCGAGCGGGTGCGCGCATGTTCGGTACGCGCGTAGATATCCAGCAGGGCGTTGAGCAGGGCGCTCACAGCCAGTGTCATGAACAGGATGGTGAACGCCAGGGCCACATTGCCGATAAACAAGGTGGCGGTCTTGCTCAGGTCCGGCACCAGGTACAGGCCAAACTGGATTACCAGTGACGGCGTCATCTGCGCCAGGCGGTGGAAGACTTTGTTGTGCCGCAGGTCATTGAGCCAGTGCAGCGCCGGTTGCCGGCCGAGCAATTTGACGGCGTGAAGGATGAGGTAGCGCGCCACCCGCCCAACGAGCAGGGCCACCACCAGCAACACCAGCAAACCCAAGCTCGCATGCAGCATCGGGTGTTGATCGAGGGCGCCCCAAAGGTCTTGGACGTTGAGCCAGAACTGTTTGATATCCATGGGTGAAACCGATTCTTCTGTAAGACAACACGGGGCGATTAGAGCATTTAAGTGCGTCAAAGTTGACGTTGTAGACAAATATCCTGACAAAAAAGCAGCTGATTCGCCCTGTTCGCGTAAAGAAACTCGGTTTGGACGCCCGAAACCGTTACCCTATGCAGCTGATATTTTGTATTTCTTCGAGGTAGCACCCGTGTTTTCCCAATTCGCCCTGCACGAACGCCTGCTCAAAGCCGTGGCCGAGCTAAAATTTGTCGAGCCTACGCCTGTGCAAGCAGCGGCCATCCCGCTCGCGCTCGAAGGGCGTGACCTGCGGGTGACGGCTCAAACCGGGAGTGGCAAGACCGCCGCTTTCGTCCTGCCGATTTTGCACCGCCTGATCGGCCCGGCCAAAGTCCGCGTCAGCATCAAAACCCTGATCCTGCTGCCGACTCGCGAGCTGGCCCAGCAGACTTTGAAAGAAGTGGAGCGCTTTTCGCAGTTCACCTTCATCAAGTCCGGCCTGATCACCGGCGGTGAAGACTTCAAAGTCCAGGCCGCCATGCTGCGCAAGGTGCCGGATATTCTGATCGGCACGCCAGGGCGCATGATCGAACAACTCAACGCCGGCAACCTCGACCTCAAGGAAGTCGAAGTGCTGGTGCTCGACGAAGCCGACCGCATGCTCGACATGGGCTTTGCCGATGACGTGCAGCGCCTGGTGGCTGAATGCGTAAATCGCCAGCAAACCATGCTGTTCTCCGCCACCACCGGTGGGTCGACGTTGCGCGACATGGTTGCCAAGGTCCTGAACAACCCTGAGCACTTGCAGGTCAACAACGTCAGTGACCTGAACGCGACCACGCGTCAGCAGATCGTCACCGCCGACCACAATGTGCACAAAGAGCAGATCCTCAACTGGCTGTTGGCCAACGAGACCTATCAGAAGGCCATCGTGTTCACCAACACCCGCGCGGCGGCTGACCGTATTTACGGCCGCCTGGTGGCGCAGGACTACAAAGCATTCGTCCTGCACGGTGAGAAAGACCAGAAGGACCGCAAACTGGCCATCGACCGCCTCAAGGCTGGCGGCGTGAAGATCCTGGTGGCCACCGACGTCGCCGCGCGCGGCCTGGACGTGGATGGCCTGGACATGGTCATCAACTTCGACATGCCACGCAGCGGCGACGAATACGTGCACCGTATCGGCCGTACCGGGCGTGCCGGCAACGATGGCCTGGCGATCTCGCTGATCTGCCACGGCGACTGGAACCTGATGTCGAGCATCGAGCGCTACCTCAAGCAGTCGTTCGAGCGCCGCACCATCAAGGAAGTCAAAGGCACCTACACCGGGCCGAAGAAGGTCAAGGCGTCGGGCAAGGCAGTTGGCGTGAAGAAGAAAAAGGTCGACGCCAAGGGCGACAAGAAAAAGGCCGGTGCCAAGTCGCCGACCAAGCGCAAGATCGCCAACCGGCCGAAGACCGACAACCTGTCGCTCGTCAGCAAGGATGGCATGGCGCCGCTCAAGCGCCGCAAGCCAGAAGCTCCGGCTGCCGAGTAAGGCAGGGCGATGTGAAAAAACCGGACAATGTCCGGTTTTTTTATGCCTTCAGTTTTTGCTTTCGGCGGCGGCTTTTTCGAGGTCTTTCAGGCGCTGATCGATCAATTGGCATTTGTCAGGCAAGTCCGCAGCCGTCGTGTCCATGTCCATTTTCTGCAGTTCTGCATTCATTTCTTTGGCCTTGTTCGGGTTCTGCTTAGTGAGCTTGGTCACTTCCTGAGCCAGTTGTTCGCGTTTCGCCGTGGCTTCTTCAGGCGTACACGCCCAGGCTGGCAGGGCAGTCAGCAGCGTGGCGGCGATGGCCAGGTTTATCAGGGTTTTCATGGTCGGACCTCCTTGGCAGTAGTGTTCAATTGAGGTGGCGAACGTCTGGAAAGTTCAGAGAAATGACGCCCGTCTATTCAGCTGAACGGCCAGTGACGAGGCATGTCACACCTTTAGACGGGCTACTTTCCACCGGCCTGCAGGAGGAATCAGGATGACGACTTACAACTGGGATTTGATCGAACGGCTGCTGCATGAAGTGCAGAACGGCGAAGGCAGCTTTGCCCCGCGTAAATACGCTGAGCAGGAGGCGGCTGAGAAGGCCACGGCGGGTGAATCCACCGGTAACCTGGATACGCTGAAAAAGACCGCTGCGGATTACGAGGCGCTACTGTTCAAGCGTGGGTTTATTGAATCGCGCCCGGAAGAAGAGGGCGGTAATGGTGAGAATTTCATCCTGACCGCTCGCGGCGCACAACTGCTGGCGCTGATTGATAGCTCCATTCCGGGCGATGATCACCCGCGCCAGGTGCTGGATGACCAGGCGGACGCGCTGGAGCCGGCGACGTTTGATGAAGTGGCCTCGAAGGCGCAAATTGCCTAAAAGATAGACCACAGACCTCATGTGGGAGCGGGCTTGCTCGCGAATGCGGAGTTTCAGTCGATACATCTTGTGACTGATTCACTGCATTCGCGAGCAAGCCCGCTCCCACATTTTATTGGGTGGCGGCCTTCAGGCATTTGAGCGCCTTGAAATCGCTGCGCACGCTGTCGATTTTCTGAGTCAGCTTTAGCCGTTGTTGCACGGTACTTTCCGCCATCAGATCGACAATCAGGCTGCGTGCCGCCGCTTCCGTCTGGGCATAGGCAACCTTGTAATCCGGCGTCCATAGGCTTTCACGGTCTACCAGCAATTGTTGGATTTTTTGCGGGAAGTCGGCGTTTTTGCGCTGCTGCACTGCGGCGATGAACTGCGTCTGCCAGCGGGCACGGTTGCCGATCCACTGCTCGTTTTGTTCACCCAGGGCAATAGACCAGGCGGTGACGCGGTTTTGCTGGCTGGCACTGAGCGGGCCGATCCAGGCGTCCAGGCGTTTGCTCATGCGCTGGGCACGTTCCTTGATCTGCTGCTCCAGAGGCGGCTTGAGGTATTCGTCCTGACGCTTGCGTAAGTCCTTGGCCAGAGCGTCGCTCATTTCCTTGACCTGCTGATCGTCCAAACCTTGCAGCAATTGAATGGCCGATGGTGTGATCTCGCGGGCCATCTCGGCAATTGCTTGCTTGGCTTCGACGGTACGGGCCTGCAACGCGGCGTCCGTGACCTGATTGTTGTCGACCATCTGTTGCAGGCGATCAAGCCAATCGAGGTAGCCCGGCAATTGCGTGGTGCAGTGCCAGGCCAGGTGCTCCTTGAGTGTGTCGTTGAACCAGCTCTTCTGCCCGGCGTTCATGTCCAGGTAGTCGTTGAGTGTCCAGGGGATAATGACATCCAGATTGCGGTAGGCCAGGCCCACACGATTGCAGCCGGCGAGCACCAGGCTCAGGGTCAGCAATACCACCATTAGTTTGAGCCGACGCAGCATGGGCGATTCCTTGCGCAGAGGGGGTTAATGCATGTGAGCCTGCGCGGGGTGCGACAGTTCAGCCCGTCAATAAAACGACCGAGCGGCCTTCAACGTCAACAGGCCATCGCATTGCGAGTTGTGTCCGGAGTAGGCCGAGCAGTCGCCGCCGCTGAGGCTGGAGTCGCTGTAGATCAGGTCCAGGTCGATGCCCTTCCATGCGCGGGAGAATTGTACCGACCAGTCACTGAACGTGCTGATGGCGCCGCCCTCTACGGAGGCCGGGGTGCCCAATTGGTGGGTGGTGTACTTCATGCTGACGCCGATGCCAAAAGGCTGCGTGCCGCCAAGGTCGGCGAACAGGGTGCTGTCGTGGCGGTCGGGGTCGTTGCTGAAAGAGACGCCGAAGCGATTGCCCAACAGGTTCAAGCCGCCGTAGAACTCCTGGCTGTCCAGCGGGCTGAGCTTGGGATAGCTGTAGTGGATCAATCCGACTTCATAGCCCAAGGTCTGGTCGAAAGGGCGCTTGAAGCCCATATAGGAGTCGACTTCGAGGTTATTGGCAGAGGATAACCCCATGTTCGGTGAGAACTGGCCGAAATACAGGCCGCTGTCATGGCTCAGGTCCAGGCCACCGTGGAACGAATCGCTGCCGGGGGACGTGGGCTTTACCAGGCCCTGGGCCATGCTGCGGCTTGGTGTGGTGCCCAACTTCAGGTCGAAATCGCCCAGCTCACGCTGAAAAATCTGCGCTTCGGCAACGGGGCTTGCCGCAAGGGCAGCTATGAGAAAAAAGCAGGGCTTGAGCATGCTTCACTCCATGAAAAGCGAGGAGCAGTAACAGGAAGAATCGGGCAGATGCCCGTGCTAGACGTGTGCAAGCATACCGGCGTAAGCCTGGAGGTGAGGCCCGTTCGTCGATTAGCACACTACTGGATGATGCAGAGGGAGGGTTGGTCTCTAGTCCTAGCGCCTTGAGGACAAGACGCTTAGGGACCAGATGTACTGCGCGAGTTTTACTTTTTGCCCAGGCTGATCTGCTTGGACGGGCCGAAAGTCTGGCCGCTCACGCCCTTGGCAATTTGCTGGATTTCGCCGCCGGACTTGAGGAAAGCAGCAATCTGGCTGTTGATCGATTCGCTGGTTTCAACGGCTGGAGCTGGCTTTGCTTTGCTGTTGGATGCTTTTACGCGCATGGCGGCCACTAACCTGTAGAAAATTAACTTGGCCAGGCATCGTACAGGAAATACTTGACAATTGCTTGGCAAATATCCCTCAGGAATAATTGAGCGCGCTCGAATCAGCCAAAGTTTGTCAGTGAAATAACGCCCTAACTTACTGTTTTAACTCGAAAGCGTTTGAGTAAACGGCCAGCCTCCTCGGGAAAAATTCAGTGCTCTGATCAGACGAGCGGGGCGGTGCCATTGGATCGCCACGCCACGCCACGATTTTTCAGGCGCGCGCGCGTGCGCGGCGCAACTCGGGTAGAATGCGCCCCACGTAACGAGGGTATTTGGAAATGGCTTTAGTCGGGCGCTACAACAGCTTGCAAGTGGTTAAACACACTAACTTTGGTTTGTACCTGGACGGTGCGCAAGATGGCGAAATCCTCTTGCCGAATCGGTATATCCCCAAAGATATTCCCAGTGAAGATGAAGACTGGCTGAACGTGTTCATTTACTTGGACAGCGATGACAAACTTATCGCAACGACTGAAAAGCCGAAAGTTCAAGTCGGCGAATTCGCCAGTTTGAAAGTCGTTGAGGTTAACAGCATTGGCGTGTTCCTCGACTGGGGTCTGCCAAAGGATTTATTGCTGCCGTATTCGGAAGAAAAACGTCAGCTGACCGCCGGTGAATACTGCGTGGTGCACGTCTATCTCGACAAGCACACCAAGCGCATCACCGCCACCGCGCGGCTGGACCGCTACCTGGACAAGACGCCTGCCAACTACCAGGTGGGCCAGGAAGTCGACCTGCTGGTGGCCGAAGCCACGGACATGGGCTTCAAGGCGATCATCAACAACAAGCATTGGGGCCTGATCCACAAGAACGAAGTGTTCAAGTTCCTGCGCCCGGGCAAGGAAGAGAAAGGCTTCATCAAAGAGATCCGCGCCGATGGCAACATCAGCCTGAGCCTGCAGCCGGTCGGCCAGGAAGCGGCCTCCAGCCTGAACTCGAAGATCCTCGCCAAGTTGCGCGAAAACAACGGCAGCCTGCCCGTCAGCGATAAAAGCGACCCGGCGGTGATCAGCAACTTGTTCGGCGTCAGCAAAGGCAACTTCAAAAAGGCCATTGGTGCGCTCTACAAGCAAGGTCAGATTGTGATTCACGCTGATCGCATTGAACTAAGCTGAGTGCGATTTGCTCTTCTGTAGGAGCAATTGGGCTCCTGCAGAGGCTGCGTGAATGACCAAAAAAACACTGTTCGCTTACCTCGGCACCTTGCTCGCTTTTTTGGTGCTCGACGGCCTCTGGCTCGGCGTCCTCATGGGGCCGACCTACAAATCCCTGCTCGGCTCGCTGATGCTTGATCAGCCTCGGCTGCTGCCTGCCGTGCTGTTCTACCTTTTGTATGTCATCGGTTGTGTGGTGTTCGTGGTCCTGCCAAGCGGCAGTTGGCAACGGGCCGCGCGCCTGGGTGCGCTGCTTGGCTTGGTGGCCTATGGCACCTATGACTTGAGCAACTGGGCCACGCTGCAAGGCTGGTCTGCTGGCTTGGCGGTCATGGACATGGCCTGGGGCACGTTCCTGACGGCCGCGTGTTGTACCGTCGGTTATCTGTGTGCACATCGGGTGCAACGCTGATTGTGTACAGGATTAATGTGCACCGTTGCTGAGCGTAGCACCCGGCCTTAAGCCCTTATCAATCCCTTTGGATCGCCGTTCCAGAGGGATTGTGTGCCATTGGCACTTATTCTGCTGAATACCTCGTATACAAACCATGCCGCCTCCCGTATGCATTCTGTTACGGCAGCGCAGGCCGGTATTTCGAGGAGCCAAGCGATGACCGAACAATTGCCCAAAGGCTACAGCCCGCGCCTGTACAACCAGGACCTGGGCCCACTGCCGCAAAAGTGGACCTGGTACAACATCTTCGCCTTCTGGATGAGCGACGTGCACAGCGTCGGCGGTTACGTCTTCGCCGCCAGCCTGTTTGCGCTCGGGCTGGCCAGCTGGCAGGTGCTGATCGCGTTGCTCGCGGGCATTTGCATCGTGCAATTGATCGCCAATCTGGTGGCCAAACCGAGTCAGCAAGCGGCGGTGCCGTATCCGGTTATCTGCCGGCTGGCCTTTGGCGTATTCGGGGCGAATATTCCGGCAGTGATACGCGGCTTGATCGCGGTGGCCTGGTATGGGATTCAGACGTACCTGGCCTCGAGTGCCTTGATCATCGTGGTGCTGCGCTTTTTCCCACAAATGGCGGTATATGCAGAACCGCATTTTGCCGGCCTGTCTTACTTGGGCTGGTTTGGTTTCCTTAGCTTGTGGGTGTTGCAAGCTGCGGTGTTCTGGGCCGGTATGGAATCCATCCGACGCTTTATCGACTGGGCGGGTCCGGTGGTCTACGCGGTGATGTTCGCCCTGGCAGGCTGGATTGTGTGGAAGGCCGGCTGGGCCAATATCAGCTTCACCCTGGCAGAAAAGTCCTTGTCGGGCTGGCAGGCTGTTGGTCAGGTGATTGTGGCAACGGCGCTGGTGGTGTCGTATTTCTCCGGGCCGACGCTGAATTTCGGCGATTTCAGCCGCTACTGCCGCAGCATGCGCGACGTGCGTCGCGGCAATTTCTGGGGGCTGCCGGTGAATTTCCTGGCGTTCTCGCTGGTGACCGTCGTCATCGTGTCGGGCACCTTGCCGGTGTTTGGCGAAATGCTGCACGACCCGATTGCCACCGTTTCGCGTATCGACAACAGCATGGCCGTATTGCTTGGCGCCTTTGCCTTCGTGACGGCTACCATCGGCATCAACATTGTCGCCAACTTCGTATCCCCTGCGTTTGACTTCGCCAACGTCGCGCCGAGCAAAATCAGCTGGCGTGCCGGTGGGATGATCGCGGCAGTCGCGTCGATCTTCATTACCCCATGGAACCTGTTCAACAATCCGCTGATGATTCACTACACCCTGGATATTCTCGCCGCCTTTATCGGGCCGCTGTTCGGGATCCTGTTGGTGGACTTCTACCTGATCAAAAAACAGAAAATCGACGTGGATGCCCTGTTCGATGACAGCCCGAGCGGGCGCTATTACTTCGACGGCGGCGTGAACTGGACGGCCGTCAAAGCCTTGGTGCCGGCGACGCTGGTGGGCGTTGCGATCACCTTCACGCCGGCATTGCAGGGCATGGCCAACTTTGCCTGGTTTACCGGCTGCTTCCTGGGTGGGCTGTTTTTCCTGGTCCTGGCGCGGCGAGAGCAGGTTCGCATCCCGACGCCGATGGTTGCCGGTTGAGCAACACTGCACCTGCGAGTAACAAGCCGGCACCTGCGACTATCAGTGCCGGTTGCAGGTCACCGCTGAGATGGCTGCTCACCGACGCCAGCAGCGGGCCGCTCAATTGGCCGATGGCAAAGCTGGCGGTCAGCAAGCCGGTACTGCGCTGGTAGCCGTGGGGCGCCACCTCACGCAAGCGCGCCATCACCAGTTGCATGCAGGCCAGGAATGGCGCGCCGCACAGCAACACGCCCAGCGCCAGGCCCCAGCCATTGCCCAGCAGGCAGGCAAATACTCCGCCCGCTTGCAGCCACAAGGTTGTCATCAGCCAGCGGCGAGTGGTGTTCGGGTCTTTGCGGCGCAGGCTCGCCACCACCACGCCCAGTGCGGCGGCGAGCCCAAAGCAGGGCCAGAACAGGTCGGCCTGCCAGGCACCCTTGAATTGCGCACTGGCCATCTGCGACAAAAAGGTCGCCGGGATGATGTAGCCCAGGCCATACAGAAAGTAAATCCAGCACAGGTGCGCAATGCTGCCGTTGCTGCCCGCACTGGTGGTGTGGGTAACCGTGGCGGTCGGTTTCGGTAAAAACGGCAGGATCGCCAGCAGCATCACCAGCGCCACCACGCCATATATTAGCCACAAGGTGGCAGAGTCCTGGCCCAGCAGGTTGGAGCCCAGCGCCAGCAAGCCAGTCAACAGAATCCCCAGCCCCGGGCCGGCAAACACCAACGCGCCCAAGCGCGGGCGCCCGGCAGCGATTGCCAGCGGCTGGCTCAAACTGGTGATCATCACCAGTGCCCAGGCACTCGCGACGCCGGTTCCAAAGCGCAACAGCAAATGCGGCCAGAACCCATGCGCCCAATACGACGCCAGAGTCAGCAGTACGCACAGCCATAACCCGCCATACAGGCGCCCCCGCACGTGGTGGTGGCTGCGCGCAAAAATCGAATCCACTGCACCGACGAAGTAACCGAGGTAGTTGGCGGCGGCGATCAGCCCGGCGCCGGTCAGGTCGATCTGCCCCTCGCTGAGCAAATGCGGCATTTGCGGGGTGAGGGCGAAGCGGCCTATGCCCATGGCCATCATTAGCGCGATAAAGCTGGCGAGTAAGCGAATCAGCGGTGACATGTTCAGGTTTCCTGCAAGGAAGCGAAGACCTTTAGGCTAAAGTGAATTGACTTTCTGTAAAAATGAATAATAGTGAGTAACTTGTTCAGTTTTGGAGAAAGGTATGGAGTTCAGTCAATTGCGGATCTTCCAGGCTGTGGCGGAAGAGGGCTCCATCACCCGTGCTGCCGAGCGCCTGCACCGCGTGCCGTCGAACTTGTCGACCCGGCTCAAGCAAATGGAAGAGCAGCTCGGTGTCGAGCTGTTCGTTCGCGAGCGCCAGCGTTTGCAGCTTTCTCCTGCGGGCAAAGTGTTGCTGGACTACAGCACGCGTCTGATCGCACTGCACGACGAAGCCCACGGCGCCGTGCAGGGTGGGCAGCCGGCCGGTGACTTTGTGCTTGGCAGCATGTACAGCACCGCCGCGATTCATTTGCCCCAACTGCTGGCGCGTTATCACAAGGCCTATCCGATGGTGAACCTGCAGGTGCAGTCGGCGCCCAGCGGTGAACTGCTGGAAGGGCTGATCACCGGTCGTTTGGACGCGGCGCTGGTGGACGGCCCGCTGACCATCGCCACATTGGACGGCGTGCCGCTGTGCGAAGAACGCCTGGTGCTGATTTGCGAGGCTGATCACCCGCCTGTGCGTGGGCCGCAGGATGTTGCCGGTCGCTCGGTCTTCACTTTTCGCCGCAGTTGCGCCTACCGCGAACGGTTGGAGACTTGGTTTTCTCACGAGCGGGTGGCCATGGGCCGAGCAATTGAGATTGAGTCCTATCAGGGCATGCTTGCCTGCGTCATTGCCGGATCCGGCGTGGCATTGATGTCCGAATCGATGCTCGACAGCTTGCCAGGCAAGGGCAGTGTGTCCGTTCATCCCCTGACAGGGCCTTTTGCTACTGCAACGACCTGGCTGATGTGGCGAAAGGGTATGCTCGGCGCTAACCTCAACGCATGGATCGACCTGCAGCAGGAAGGTAAAGCCAATTTCTTGCAGGACGCCCGCGCGATTGCTTGAACGATCCGTCTGGATTTGGATCAATTCAGTAATAGTTCGTTGTGTTTTCGTTCAAGCATTACGTAGGGCTTAGGGCTACTATCACTGTAGGAAAAGGCGAAAAACTCTCGCCGACTCGCATTACCCGCAAAGGGGACAACCATGAAAGAGAAAATTCAAAACTGGCTCCACGACGTTGGCGTCGCGCTCGGTTTGATCGAGCCACCGCTGCAACCTGTGCCGATTCGCACAGATGATGAGCAGCGTCGTCCACGTCGGCGCTAATCGTTCGGCCGGCCACAGTTTAAATGTGGGAGCAAGACCGCTCCCACTTTTGCTTTGTGTAGGGCAAAAAAAACGGGCGCGACATCCGACGTCGCACCCGCTGAAGAAACCGCTTTAACTTCTTTTATAGCTCAAATCGCTCGCGCCACCACTGCCTCCGGCCGGCGCGACACCATACTCACCAGTACAAAACTCACCAGCCCGACCGCCAGGCTGTAGTAGATCGGCGTGTTCGCGTCCAAACCATCCTTGAACATAAACACCAGCGCGGTTACGAAGCCCAAGGTCATGGACGCAATCGCCCCCGATGTGGTCGCGCGCTTCCAGAAAATCGCGCCCATCAATGGGATCAGCATGCCGCCCACCAACAGGTTGTAGGCCAGGGTCAGGGCGCTGATCACATCATTCACCACCAGCGCGATACCCAGCACGGCAAAGCCGGTCAGCAGGGTAAACAGGCGGTTGATGTTCAGGCTCGATTGCTTGCCGCCACGCAGACGCGGCAGCAGGTCTTCGGTCAATACGGTGGAGGCGGCGAGCAAACCGGCGCTGGCGGTGGACATCATCGCTGCCAGGGCAGCGGCAATCACCAGGCCGCGAATGCCGTCCGGCAGCGAGGCTTTGACGATGGCGGCGAAGGCGTTGTTGACGTTGTCCAGGTTCGGCAGCAGTACGTGCGCCGCCATGCCGATCAACGCGCAGGCCAGGCCGTAGAGGATGCAGTAGAAACCGGCGAACGTGCCTGCGTACTGGGCGACCTTTTCGTCACGGGCGGTGAACACCCGTTGCCAGATGTCCTGGCCGATCAGGATGCCGAAAAAGTAGATCATGAAGTAGGTGATGATCGTGTCCCAGCCGATTTCGGTGAAGCTGAAATTCGACGCCGGCAGCTTGGCCACCAGTTGGTCCCAGCCGCCGACGCGGTACAGGCAGATCGGCAGCAGGATAAACATCAGGCCGACGGTCTTGATCACGAACTGCACGATGTCGGTCAGCGTCAGCGACCACATGCCGCCGATGGTTGAATACACCACCACCACGCCACCGCCCAGCAACACCGAGACCCAGAACGGCAGGCCGAACAGCACTTGCAGCACGGTGCCGATGGCCAGGATCGAGGTCACGCCGATCATCAGCGCGTAGGCCAGCATGATCACTGCGCTCGCTTGACGGGCCATGGGGTTGTAGCGTTTTTCCAGGACTTGGGTGACGGTGAAGATCTTCAGCTTCAGCAGCGGCTTGGCCAGGAACAGGTTCAGCGCGATGATCCCGGCACCCAGTGCGGCGCACAGCCAGAAGCCGGAAATACCGTGGACATAGCCCAGGCGCACGGTGCCGACGGTGGACGCACCGCCCAGCACGGTGGCAGCCATGGTGCCCATGTACAGCGACGGACCCAGGTTACGACCGGCGACGAGGTAGTCTTCGTGGGTCTTGGCGCGGCGCATGCCGTAATAGCCGAGCACGAGCATGCCGGCGGCGTAGATGAGTACGACGAATAAATCCAAAGCCATGACGGCGGGTCTCCGATTATCGTTTTTATGGGCGATCAGGCGGCTTGTTGCAGTGCCGATTTAACGCGCGCATCCGTGCGCTGGCTGCGAGGGGCGGTGGGGCCATAAACAGCCGCTGGTTCCGGGAACAGGCGAAGCAAACTCAGGTACACCACCGACGCCAGCCCCAGCGTTACCGGCAAGCTGATATCGATGCCATCGGCCAGGTTGCCCAGCGGCCCGACAAACTGCCCCGGCAGGTTGACGAAGCACAGGCCCACCAACGCACTCGGGATCCAGGCCCCCAGCCCGCGCCAGTTCCAGCCATGGCTGAACCAGTAGCGCCCACCGGTTTCACCGCGGGTGAACACCTGCAAGTCATCCGGGCAATAGAAGCCGCGGCGCACGATCAGGCCGATGATCATCATCACCATCCACGGCGTGGTGCAGGTGATGATCAGCACGGCGAAGGTCGACACGCTCTGCACCAGGTTGGCGGCGAAACGTCCGATAAAGATGAAGGCAATCGACATCACCCCGATCAGCAGCGTGGCCTTGACCCGCGACAGCAGGCGCGGGAACACGCTGGACATGTCCAGCCCCGTGCCATACAGCGAGGTGGTGCCGGTTGACATGCCGCCGATCACCGCAATCAGGCACACCGGCAGGAAGAACCAGCTCGGTGCCACGGCCAGCAAGCCGCCGACGTAGTTGTTCGCGGCGATGTAGTCCGGTGCCTTGATCGCCACGATGGTCGCGGTGGCCAAGCCGAACAGAAACGGAATCAAGGTGGCGATCTGGGCCAGGACGACGGCCAGCATGATGCGCATTTTCGGCGTCTCACGCGGGATGTAGCGCGACCAGTCACCGAGAAATGCCCCAAAGGAAATCGGGTTGCTCATGGCCACCAGCGCAGCGCCAATGAAGGCAGCCCAGAAGCCGGTCTGGCCAAGCGCGACAGTGCCAGCGAAGTGGCTGTCGAAGGCCGGTGCAAAGGCGAAGATACCCAGCAGGAACAGCAGGCTCGCTGCCCACACCGCGATACGGTTGACCCACAGCATGAAGCGAAAACCATAGATGCACACGGTCAGCACCAGCAGGGCGAACAGACCGTAGGCCAGGCCCAGGGTCAGGTCTGTTTCCGGCAGGCCGATCAGCCGTTTCGCACCGCCGACCAGTGCATCACCTGAACTCCACACCGACAGTGAGAAGAAGGCAATCGCCGTCAGCAGCGACAGAAACGAGCCGACAATCCGCCCGTGGACACCAAAGTGCGCACCGGAAGACACGGCGTTGTTCGTGCCATTGATCGGCCCGAACAGGCCCATCGGCGCCAGGATCACCGCGCCCACCAGCACGCCCAGCACAATCGCCCAGACACCGGCCTGGAACGACAAGCCGAACAGCACGGGGAATGAGCCCAGCACGGCGGTGGCAAAGGTATTGGCACCGCCGAAGATCAGACGAAACAGATCCTTGGGCCCGGCGGTACGTTCGTGGTCCGGGATCTGTTCGACCCCGTTGGTTTCTATCTTTCGAATACTTTTATCGTTGTTTTTATTATTCATGATCAGCTCCGATCACATTGGCTAATGGGGCGGCAGCCCTTCCGGCATAGCGGACAAATGTTCGTGACAGGCCAGCCACAGGCCTTGTTCTTGTTGTGCGTCTGCCCCTTGCCGTTTAAAGACAATGGTCTCGCGCTCCTGGCTAAAAAATTGCTCCCCGTTCATGCGCAGCTCGGTGGCCACGTCATGAATAAAAATCGCCACGTCACCTTGCAGGCTGACAACGGCGTTGCTTGAGGTGCACGACAGCACCTCAAACCCCTCGTCCCGGCGCCAGCTGTCCCACACTGCCTGGTAGGCATCGCGGCTGAGCAGCGGCTGGGGGAGGGTGTAGAACACGAAGCTGGCATCCGCCGTGAACGCGCCGAAGTAGGCGGCGCGGTCATTGCGGGCGAAGGCCGAGACCAGGTCGGCCGCGGCTTGCAGCACCTCGTGCGCGCTCATCAGCGGTGCGCCACGCCGGGCAGTACGCAGAGCATCTCGTACAGCAGGTTGGCGCCGAGCAGCGAGGTGTTGCCGGTGGTGTCGTACGGCGGCGAAACTTCTACCAGATCGCAACCAATCAGGTCGAGGCCCTGGCAACCACGGATGATTTCGATGGCCTGGATGGTGGTCAGCCCGCCGATTTCCGGCGTGCCGGTGCCGGGTGCCCAGGCCGGGTCGATACCGTCGATATCAAAGCTCAGGTACACCGGGCCGCCGCCGACTTTCTCCCGCACTTCGGCCATCAGTGGCGCGAGAGAGTGGTGCCAGCATTCTTCGGCCTGGACCACACGGAACCCCTGTTTGCGGCTCCAGTTGAAGTCTTCGGCGGTGTAGCCCTGGGCGCGCAGGCCGATTTGAACCACGCGGTCGCAATCGAGCAAGCCTTCTTCCACCGCGCGGCGGAAGGTGGTGCCGTGGGCGATTTTCTCGCCGAACATATGGTCGTTGACGTCGGCGTGCGCGTCGATGTGCACCAGCCCGACCTTGCCGTGTTTCTTGTGGATCGCCCGCAGGATCGGCAGGGTGATGGTGTGGTCGCCACCCAGGGTCATCGGGATCACATTGTGCTCGAGGATCTCATCGTAGGCTTCTTCGATGATGCGCACGGCGTCGAGCAGGTTGAAGGTGTTGATCGCCACATCGCCGATGTCGGCAACCGACAACGAGTCAAACGGCGCGGCGCCGGTGGCCATGTTGTAGGGGCGGATCATCACCGATTCGGCGCGGATTTCACGCGGCCCGAAGCGGGTGCCGGCGCGCAGCGAGGTGCCGATGTCCAGGGGCACGCCGACAAAGGCGGCGTCCAGGCCCTTGGCCGACTGCAAGTGGGGAAGTCGCATCATGGTGGCGATGCCGGCGAAGCGCGGCATTTCGTTGCCGCCCAGTGGTTGGTGAAAAATCTTGTCCACGGGATTGCCTCATCGTTGTTTTGTTTATTAGGGGCCGATTCTGCGAAAAGCCCGGGGCGGGAAGAATCGGCAGAGGCAAATACTTAGTTCAGATTTTTCTAAACTAATGGCTGAGGTAAACTCGCTCGTCTGTGTTGGGGTTGACCGATCCTTCTGTCGAGCACCGTCCAACGGTGGGAGCTGGCTTGCCTGCGATAGCGGTGGGTCAGCCACATAGCTTTGTTTGATACGCCGCCATCGCAGGCAAGCCAGCTCCCACAATGGGATCGCGGCGCATTAGCTGAATCTGGAGACCCCATGGCCAACGCCTTGCCCGACCTGAAACTCCTGCGCATCTTCGTCAGCGTCGTGCGGCATCAGGGGTTCGCCAACGCCCAGCATGAACTCAACCTGTCGACCTCGGCGATCAGCACCTACATGAGCCAGCTCGAATCGGCCTTGGGCCTGGTGTTGTGCCATCGCGGGCGTGGCGGGTTCAGCCTGACCAGCAAAGGCGAGCTGTTCCATCAGGAAACTTTGCGCCTGCTGGGCGAGCTGGAAGGTTTCGAGCAATACGCCGCCGCGCTGAAAGGCGAGTTGCGCGGCACCCTTAAGCTCGGCGTGCTCGACTCCACCGTCAGCGACAAGGCGCTGCCCTTTGCCGAGGTGATCGGCGCCTACAGCCTGGAACACCCGGCGGTGCACTTGAATTTGTCGGTGATGAGCCCTTATGAGCTGCAACTGGGCGTGCAGGACAACCGCCTGGATTTGGCCATCGGCGCTTTTTCCAACCGCATGAGCGGGTTGATCTACATGCCGCTGTACCGTGAGCAGCACTGGCTGTATTGCAGCACCCGGCACCCGTTGTTCAGCGAACGGCGTATTCCCGAACAAGTGATCACCCAGCAACGCATGGTCGGGCGCGGCTACTGGAGCCAGGCCGAGCTGGCGCGCCACGGCTTCAAACACAGCGCGGCAACCGTGGAAAGTATGGAGGCGCAGCTGATTCTGGTGCTGTCCGGCGCCTATATCGGCTACCTGCCCGAGCACTACGCCCAGGCGTGGGCCGACAAGGGCGACCTGCGTGTGCTGCTGCCGGCAACCTTCGGCTATCAGGCGCCGTTCTCGATGATCATGCGCCGTGGCCGTAGCCGTGAACCGCTGATCCAAACCTTTCGCGACTTACTCAAAGCCCAGCTCAATCAGGCCTGAAAAACCATGTCCAGACCCCAGTGTTCCCGTTGCCTCAGGCCTGCCACTCACTGCCTGTGCGCGTTGATTCCCAGCCTCGACAGCCGCACTCGCGTGTTGCTGTTGCAGCACCCGAGTGAGGTCAGCCACGCGCTCAACACCGCGCGGTTGGCGGCGTTGGGGTTGAACAATGCGCAGTTGGTGGTGGGCGAGGTGTTCGACGACCTGGCGACGTTATTGAACCCGCCTGGTTATCAGGCGCGCCTGCTGTTTCCTGCTGACGACGCCCAGCCTCTGCAAGCCTATGCGCCTGACGACGCGCCGCTGTTGTTGGTCGTGCCTGATGGCACCTGGCGCAAGGCGCGCAAATTGCTGCACCTCAATCCTTTACTGGCTGCATTGCCACGGGTGACGCTGGCGGGCGACAGCGTGTCGCGCTATCGACTGCGCAAGGCGCCAGGGCCCGGTGCCTTGTCCACCGTGGAGGCTATCGCGCAAGCATTGCAAGTGCTGGAAGCACCGGCTTCATTCGAGCCATTGCTCAAGCCTTTCGACGCGTTGATCGAAGGCCAGATAGCGGCAATGGGGCCTGCGGTTTTCGACAAAAACCATGGCTGATGCCGAGCGCTACATAACTACCCGAATAGACGCAGGGCGCGCGATAGGCTGACCTTTTCAGGAACACAGAAATGGTCGAGCCGATTACCAGCAGTACGCCACAGGACTCGCTGCGCGAATACATAGCGGCGCAACAAACCGTGTTGATGGCTGCCCCCGAATGGTCGGCTTTGCAAGGCCTGGACGCCATGCGGGAAAAGTTCGGCAGTTTTTTTGGCGTGCTCAATGAACAGGAAACATTCGAGTACGTGCGCCTGCAGAAGGCTTGGGTCGATGCCCAGCACACCCTGGAGAAGGCTGTCCAGCAACTGACCGAGGCATTTGAGCAACACGCAGGGAGCGAACTGCGCGCTGAGTTGAAGAAGCTGACCGGTCAGGATATTGACCCCACCGTCACGCGCATTTACACCCGTTATAAAGCATCGGGCGGCGAACAGCGCGGCGCTGCTGAGGGGGCGATAAAGGTCGCCAGCCTGACCTTGTGGGATGCGGCCTGCTTGAACTACGACGGCCTGACCGGTTGGACCTTTCCTGGCCGCACAGGCCTTGCCGGTGCCAGTTATCTGGACGACGGAGTCAGCGCCACTGCCGGCCAGTTCATCGCAATGGTGCGCAGGCTCGATATTGGCGCGCAGCTCAATACGCAACTGCAACGAGCACTGCAGGCCAACGGTTCGTTGGGGCGCGGCATCATGGCGTTGGCGACGGCCGAGCTCGAATTTGCCTTGATCGAAGCGCTTAGAGATACGGCGGCCAGTCGGGTCGACCGGCACCAGTATCAGCAAGTGAAGCGCGCGTTAGCGGGGGAGGTGCGCTGGGGGAGAGTGGAGGAAATGCGGCTGTTCATCCCCCATGGGGTGGATAACACCAGCTGGATACCTCAACACATTGGCCTGACCGGTCAATACGCGAGTGAGCCAGCGGGTGATTGCCTGAGCATCCCGCACCTGGTTTTTGCCGTCAGTGATTGCCCGGGAGCCTTCAGTTTTTTCCCCAACCGCCCCGGCGGCTCTCTGCGCCACCATGACAGTCACCGTGATGCTTGCGAAGAGTTTTACGTTGCGTTCCACGGCTTTTATCGCAAGGGCAAGGTCGACTGGCTTTATCAAGCCATGTCGCTGCGTGACAGCGCGCGGCTGATCAATATCGTCAAGGTCGGGCCGCCGCCTGACTTCACAGGCGCTACAGAGGGATTCGCCAAACTGCTCTATCGGTTGGCTCAAGCCATTCCCACGCTCGGCACAGTCCAGAAAATCGGTTATGCGCGTGTAACGGTACAACAGGTGCCCCTGGTCAGTTTGAGCAACTTCTACGTCCAGCGCTGTGCAGACAACCTCAAAGAGCTGGCCAACGAAACACCCGGTTTCATGCCGACCATGATTGAGCTTGCCCAGACGCTGATCAGTGAAATTATCACGCTGCTCTTGACCCCGGTGCCTGGGGCGTTGAAAGGCTTGGGGCGGGTACGTGCGTTCGCGCTGTTTGTGGCGATGGAGCGCGCCTTGATCGACGGTGGGCACCAGGCGCTGCAAGGTCAGCCAGATGAGTTGCTCCAGGGGGTTGTCGACCTGGCCGATTTACTCATCAGTGCGCGCCTGCATACCCGCCTGGCTATGAGCGTGCAGCGTCGCCACCAACGGTTGTACCGCCAACTGTCCCAGCGGCGTCATGCCGCCCCGGATGCCCAGCAGCTGACGAACCCTCAACTGCTCGAAAGAATGCTTGGCAGCCAGCACGCCGCGGCGCGGGATATGCAGGCGGTGCTTGATGCGAGCGGCACGTCGCGGGACGCCTTGCAGCAGGTCTGGGAAGGCGCGCCGCCGTCAGCGTCGCTGGTCGAGGCCGTGCACCGGTTCAACGCCGACAGGCTTATCGACTGGGTGATTGAGGGGGAGGATGCCCGTGGTCCCGGCCCCGTCGGTGCCGTTCAGGTCCTGGCACCTTTGCTGACCCAGTTGGAGGCCTGGCCCGTGGGCACCGCCTTGAGCATTGAAAACCACCAAGGCCAGGAGATTCGACGCTATAGCAAAGACGCCACTCGCCCAACGACGCAGGTGGTGACCGTGACTCAGTTGGAAAACTATCAATTTGCCTACGCCACGCCACGCCGCATTGCGCTACACTTACCCCAGGCGATAGTGGACATGTTGCCGGCTATTTTTCCCGCAGGCGAACAACCGATTCGTCAGCAGCTCGCGGCATTGGCCAACACCTTGAAATTCGATTTGTTCGACGCACTTACTCGCTTTGCCGATGCCAGCCGGGCAATGCCGAGTGGCGCCGGCGCGTCAGTGCGCAACCTGTTGCCTGACCGTATCGGCCAAGCGCATCCCGCCCCCGCCGTGATTACACAGCTACAGGCTTTGCACCCGCAATTGAGCCTGGCGCGGTTACTGGAGGTGTTGCGTGAACACCCGCTGTCGGCGCACCAGCAAACCCAACTGTTGCATTCGCAACTGCAACCCGAAGCACTTTACAGCGCATTGCGTGCCGCCCATCAAGTGGGGCGCCGCGAGGCCATCGTCGATGGGCTCCTCCATCCGCGGCGGTTCGACCGACAGACGCAGCACTGGGCCGCAGAGTTCGCCGCTGGCGTATTGCGCGGCTTTACCGGCCAGGCGTTGGTTGTCAGCCCCAAGGGACAAGCTGTGCCTTATAGTTTGCGGGGGCCAAAGGACCGGACGCTGGTGGTCATCGATCAGGATCAAGGTCAATTTGCACCTTACGACCCCACAGAGCGCCGGGTGGGTGCCACAGTGACCGGCGCCGACAGTTTTTACGCGGCGATCGTCAGCCAGATCTCCGAACTGGGTCTGTCTGTACTGGGGTGGAATCAGCAACAGGCAATCACCGAGTTCCGCTACCAGGTGGCCCAGGCCCTGTTGCGTAATCGCGCGCCTGATGGCTCGTTTCATCCTCGCCAGCGCGAAATTGCGCAGTACGCGAGCACCGCCGATATGCCGAGCAGGCTACCCGAACCAGACGCTCTGGGCCTCTACAGCCTTGGGCCGGATCGCTACCTGGCCCTCGAGGGCCAGTATTTCAAAGTCGACCGCGCGGGCACACTTGAGCCGTGGCGAATTCTTCACCCCTCTTTGGAAGATGCTTACGCACCGGTATTGGTCAGCAACGGCGCCGGCGCCTGGCGCCACGAGTGGGAAAACCCGCTGACGTGGGATGGGCAGAAACCGTTTTGGCGCCTCGGGCCGGTGACGCGCTCGTTGTCGCCGGATGCCATTGAGCAGATCCAAACCATCAGCGCGGTGACGCCGGGCATCCTGCGACGGGTGCATGTGCGTAATGAGCGCCCCCCCGTGCTGCTGTTAGAGACGATTGAGCGGTTCACGATTCAGCAGCGGGTCAAGGCGGGCGTGGCGCGAGGGCAGGGTTTTTACGCTGAGCTGCTGGGTGAGCTTGGGCCTGAGGCCGCCGACGCGCTGGTCGGGGTGGCGGGAGCGTCGCGCGTCGATCAGGTCACGGTGCTGGAGTCCAAGGTCGAAATAGACCCGCCGCAGATGGAACGGAATTTTTTCGACGCGCTGTGTCATAAACCTTCTTCAGACCCACTGGCGCAGCGGCTGCAGCATCACTTTATCGGCTTGACGGCGACGGTGGCCGAGAGCCTGGTACGTCAGGCCTCGGCGGATGAGGTGCAGAGCCTGGAGGCTGGCCGCGTGCCCTTGACCCTCACCCCTTATATCCGTTGGTGGCTCAAGCAGTTGCGCAGGGCCCGGGCTTTAGAGGGGCTGTTCCTTCCCGCAGCAGCAAGTCACGACAGTGCGAAGTTGATCCTGCACACCTTGCCGGATATCGACGGCTGGCCACGGCACTTGCGGGTTGAAGTGCGGGCGCAGGCGCGACTGCTCGACAGCATCGGCCCCGTCGATGCAGCGCTCAAGCGCGTGCTGGAGCCGGTGGCCGGTCATTATCAGGCGTACGCCCCTCAAACGGACGGCACTCGGCAATCGGTGGGAAGCCCTGGGGCTTTCCTGCCTGTTTTGTTAGCCGCGCTGCCGCCTCGGGAACGCCAGGCGTTGGGCTACACCCACGTGGGCGGAGTCGAAGAGTTGCTGCAGGAGATCGGTCATCGTCAGGAACCTAAAGGGGAGTCGGTCGACGCGCTGCTGGGGATAGGCTGGCCCGCCTGGTACAACCCGCCGCGTCGTATGGCTGACGGGCGGATGGGTTATCCGTTGAGCGGTGGTGATGGATGGGGCCCGGTGGATCGCCAGCAAGTGGCGCGTATGCGTGAGTTGTTTCCGTCTAAAACTGATGAGGAAGTGTTTAAGATACTGGAAAACCTGAGTGATTCCGTGAGCGAGCGCGACACGGCCATTGATACACTTTTCCAGGAGCGAGCGGCTTTGAAGGGCGCGCTTGAACGTTGGTCTGCGCAGGCACCGGAGGCTGCTCAGCAGGCCGCGCGGCGCGAGGCCGCTGAGCGAATTCAGGCTTGCTGGCGCAAAGAGGATTCCACGCGAGGCGTGGTGTTCGAGCTGTCTCTGGATGACCTGAACCTGAATGAGTTGCCTGAGATAAATGCCCACTTTGGTCATGTGATGCAACTGAGCCTCAGCAATAACCAACTGCAAGCATTGCCGAGGCATTTCCTCCGACGCTTTCCCGCGCTGCGCACGCTTTATCTCGACGGTAATCGTCTGGTCCACATCCCTCACGAGGTGTCGCAGCTTTGGTATTTGAAGCGGCTGTATCTATCGAACAACCTGATTCGGCCAAATCTTTGGGATGTCAGTAACCTGCAGAGCATGACGCGCCTGATCAAACTGGACCTGTCCAATAACCCTTTGGGGCGGGGGCAACGATTGAACCTGTATGGCCTGGAGCAATTGCGGGTCATCAAACTGCGGAATACACAAATCAATGTTTTGCCGCTGGGCGCGGTGACGCTGGAAAATCTTCGCACCTTCGATTTGCGCGACAACGCTATCAAGGTGCTTACGCAGATCGATCTCTTCTTGCATGAAACAGTGCACCGCGCCATGAATCTTCGGGGCAACGATCTTTCCCCGGGAACGTTGCAACGGCTCAGCAGTTACCGTAGACGACCGGGTTATCAAGACATCTATTTTGGCTTGTGGGGCAATGGCGAATTCCCGCTTCCTTCGGTTGAGCGTTGGCTGGTGGCGGTCCCGCTCAATGAAATGGCGCAATGGCGCGCTGAATGGCAGCTGTTGGCGGGCGAGAGAATGGCCGATCGGTTTTTCAACCTGTTATGGCACCTGTCCTCTTATCCCCCGTTGATTGCCCCGGAGCATCAAGCCTTGCGCCAGAACCTTACACAGCGCGTCTGGAATCTGATTGAGGCGGCCAATCATAATGGCCGGCTGCGCCGAATCCTTTTTGAGGAGCGCCTGGGTGATATGAGCGGAGGGATCGATGGGTGGCTGTTGAGCCTCAATGACCTCGAACTGGCGATGTTGCCGGTGCAGATGCTCTCGGGAAACGTAGCCAATGCGGGCCCTGACTTCATTAATTATTACCGGGCGCTGCGGCGCTTGGCCTCCATCCGCTATTACGTGCAGGGTGCGTTGGACCTGCCGACCGATCGCGAAATCTGTGTGCACATTCTGGTCTATCGACTTGCCCTGGCCGCCAGCCTCGACTTGCCCCTTGCGCTGCCCGGGCGATTTGCCACAGCCACTGCCGTGCCAGACGCCGATTCCGTGAATGAATTACGTCGACGTATTCTGCGTGATGAATCGCAGTTCAACTGGCCGGCAAAACTTGAGGATGAGGAATATTGGGTGGCGTTCCTGGAGCGCAAGTATTCGCAGCGCTTTGAGGCAGCGCTCAAGCAATTCCATCGCGCGCTGGAACTGGCCACGGCCAAAGTGGGGAAAGGCGAAATGAACGAAGCCGAATACAAAAACTATATCGAGACCCTGGCTGTGCCTATGAACAACGCCAAGACCGGTCTGGTGCATGAGTTGACCCGCAACGAATGGATGGCTTTCGTGAACAGCTGACTGGCTGCTTATGCCTTTAAGCCATAAGCACCACACTATGCGTGATATGGCCCGCCAGCCTTTCCCGGTATGATGTTCGCCCCCGCAGTCTGGATTGCGAATACGCCATGACCTTGCAGTACCCTACAATCGCCGATTGCGTCGGCAACACGCCCCTGGTCCGCTTGCAACGCATGGCGGGTGAAACCAGCAATACCCTGTTGCTCAAGCTCGAAGGCAACAACCCGGCCGGCTCCGTCAAGGACCGCCCGGCGCTGTCGATGATCACCCGCGCCGAACTGCGCGGGCAGATCAAGCCCGGCGACACCCTGATCGAAGCCACCTCGGGTAATACCGGCATCGCCCTGGCCATGGCCGCGGCGATCAAGGGTTACAAGATGGTGTTGATCATGCCCGACAACGGCAGCGCCGAACGCAAGGCGGCAATGACCGCCTATGGCGCCCAGCTGATCCTGGTCACCCAGGAAGAAGGCATGGAAGGCGCCCGCGACCTCGCCGAGCGCATGGCGGCCGAAGGCCGTGGCGTGGTGCTGGACCAGTTCGCCAACGGCGACAACCCCGAAGCGCACTACACCAGCACCGGCCCGGAGATCTGGCGCCAGACCCACGGCACCATCACCCATTTCGTCAGCTCGATGGGCACCACCGGCACCATCATGGGCAACTCGCGCTACCTCAAGGAGCAGAACCCGGCGATCCAGATCGTCGGCCTGCAACCGATGGAAGGCGCGGCTATCCCCGGCATTCGCCGCTGGCCCGAAGAGTATTTGCCGAAGATCTACAACGCGACGCGCGTGGACCGCATCATCGACATGGCCCAACGTGAAGCCGAAGACACCACCCGCCGTCTGGCGCGTGAAGAAGGCATCTTCTGTGGCGTGTCCTCCGGTGGCGCCGTGGCCGGTATGTTGCGTTTGTCCAAAGAAGTTGAAAACGCGGTGATCGTCGCGATCATCTGTGACCGAGGCGACCGTTACCTGTCGACCGGCATCTTCGACGAACCCAACTGATGGCCAAGCACGAGAGAGGCCTGCGCTTCCAACCGACGGGCGGCAGCCGGGCCCCACAGATTCCGGTCGGCAAGAAACAACGCCTGACCATTGAGCGCCTGGCCAACGACGGTCGTGGCATTGTGTTCTTCGAAGGCCGCACCTGGTTTGTGAATGGCGCGCTGGCCGGCGAAGAGGTCGAAGCGCGGGTATTGGGTGCCCACGGCAAAGTGGTCGAGGCACGCACCGAGCGTGTGTTCAAGGCCAGCGAACTGCGCCGCCCGGCACCCTGTGCCCACTTTGGCCGCTGCGGCGGTTGCAGCGTGCAGCACTTGCCCCATGACGAACAACTTGCCCTGAAACAGCGCATGCTCGCCGAGCAACTGTCGCGTGTGGCCGGTGTCGAACCGCAAGAGTGGGCTGCACCTTTGAGTGGTCCGCAGTTCGCTTACCGACGCCGCGCCCGCGTGGCCGTGCGCTGGGATGCCAAAGCGAAAAAACTTGAGGTCGGTTTTCGCGCCGTGGCCAGTCAGGACATCGTCGCCATCGATGATTGCCCCGTGCTGGTACAGGCCTTGCAACCGATCATGCAGCGTTTGCCGAACATGTTGCGCCGCCTGAGCAAACCTCAGGCACTGGGGCACGTGGAGCTGTTCAGCGGCTCGTCGATTGCGGTGTTGCTGCGGCATATGGCGCCGTTGTCCGAGGCGGACCTGCAGGTATTGAAAGAATTTTGCACCTTCCATGAAGCCCAGTTGTGGCTGCATGGCGAGGGCCAGCCGGAGCCGGTCGACGCGGATTTGACCTTGGGTTATCGGTTGGCGTACTGGGATTTGGAACTGGCTTATCGGCCGGGCGATTTTGTGCAGGTCAACGCCGGCGTCAATGCGGCGATGGTTGCCCAAGCCCTGGAATGGCTGGCGCCACAACCAGACGAGCGGGTGCTGGACCTGTTTTGCGGGCTGGGTAATTTTGCCCTGCCGCTGGCCAAGCAGGTGCGCGAAGTGGTCGCGGTAGAAGGCGTGCAGACCATGGTGGACCGGGCGGCGCAGAACGCCGTCAGCAACGATTTGCATAACGTGCAGTTTTTTCAGGCCGATTTGTCCCAGCCTTTGACCGACGCGGAATGGGCCAAACAGGGCTTTTCTGCGGTACTCTTGGACCCACCCCGCGATGGTGCCCTGGAGGTTGTGCGCAAGCTCGCCACCCTGGGCGCGAAGCGCTTGGTGTATGTGTCCTGCAACCCGGCCACGCTGGCGCGGGACACGGTTGAGTTGGTCAAGCAAGGCTACCGGCTAAAACGTGCCGGGATCCTCGACATGTTTCCACAGACAGCTCATGTCGAGGCCATGGCGTTATTTGAAGCGGGCTAGGATGCCCGTTTAATCCGACTGGCCTGTAGTCTCCTGGGCCGTGACCTGTCAGGGAGTTGTACGTAGCCTAAGGTTATGAAGCAGGTCAGCGATGATTTTTGGCGCATCAAAGGTGCGTCGTAGGGAAGGTAAGCAAGATGGTACAGGTGAGAGCACACCAGCCGATCAACACCGACGGCAGTATCAATCTCGAGGCATGGCTGGATCATGCCGTCAGTGTCGACCCGGCACTGGACCGTGAAGCCTTGAAGGCCGCTTGCGAGTTCGCTCGTGAGTCCGAGCAACAGAACAATGCGGCCAAGAACCTGTGGGCGGAAGGCACCTCAAGCTTTCGCACCGGGTTGGAAATCGCCGAGATCCTCGCCGATCTCAAGCTGGACCAGGATTCGCTGATCGCCGCCGTGCTCTATCGCGGCGTACGCGAAGGGCATATTGCGTTGCCGCTGGTCAGCCAGCGCTTCGGCGCCGTGGTCGCCAAGCTGATCGACGGCGTGCTGCGCATGGCCGCCATCAGCGCCAGCCTCAGCCCGCGCCAATCCATGGTGCTGGGCACCCAGGGCCAGGTCGAGAACCTGCGCAAAATGCTCGTGGCCATGGTCGATGACGTGCGCGTCGCGCTGATCAAGCTGGCCGAGCGCACCTGTGCGATCCGTGCGGTCAAGACCGCCGACGACGAAAAGCGCAACCGTGTCGCCCGCGAAGTCTTCGATATCTACGCGCCGCTGGCGCACCGCCTGGGCATCGGCCATATCAAGTGGGAGCTGGAGGACTTGTCCTTCCGTTACCTCGAACCCGATCAATACAAACAGATTGCCACGCTGCTGCACGAGCGGCGGCTCGACCGTGAGCGCTTTATCACCGACGTGATGGGCCAGCTGCGTTCCGAGTTGCAGGCCACCGGCGTCGACGCCGACATCAGCGGCCGGGCCAAACACATCTATTCGATCTGGCGCAAAATGCAGCGCAAGGGCCTGGCGTTCAGCCAGATCTACGACGTGCGCGCCGTGCGCGTGCTGGTGCCGGAAATGCGCGACTGCTACACCGCGCTGGGTATCGTGCACACCTTGTGGCGGCACATTCCCAAGGAGTTCGACGACTACATCGCCAACCCCAAGGAAAACGGCTATCGCTCGCTGCACACCGCGGTGATCGGCCCCGAGGG
Source organism: Pseudomonas sp. R76 (assembly GCF_009834565.1). Classification (GTDB taxonomy): domain Bacteria; phylum Pseudomonadota; class Gammaproteobacteria; order Pseudomonadales; family Pseudomonadaceae; genus Aquipseudomonas. Next base: position 4,921,981 of record NZ_CP019428.1, on the reverse strand, counting down.
CAAGGTGCTGGAAGTGCAGATTCGCACCCACGCCATGCACGAAGAGGCCGAGCTTGGGGTGTGCGCGCACTGGCGCTACAAGGGCACCGACGTCAAGGCCGGGTCCAACCAGTACGAAGAGAAAATCTCCTGGCTGCGCCAAGTGCTGGAATGGCACGAAGAACTCGGCGACATCGGCGGCCTGGCCGAACAGCTGCGGGTGGATATCGAGCCGGATCGCGTCTATATCTTCACCCCCGACGGGCACGCCATCGACTTGCCCAAGGGCGCTACGCCGCTGGATTTTGCCTACCGCGTGCACACCGAAATCGGCCACAACTGCCGGGGCGCCAAGATCAACGGGCGCATCGTGCCGCTCAACTACAGCCTGCAGACCGGTGAACAGGTCGAGATCATCACCAGTAAACACGGCACGCCGAGCCGCGACTGGCTGAACCCGAACCTGGGCTACATCACCACGTCGCGGGCACGGGCGAAGATCGTCCACTGGTTCAAATTGCAGGCGCGCGACCAGAACGTTGCCGCCGGTAAAACCCTGCTCGAACGTGAATTGGCGCGCCTGGGCTTGCCACAGGTGGACTTCGACAAGCTGGCCGAAAAGGCCAACATGAAGATCGCCGAAGACATGTTCGCCGCCCTCGGCGCCGGCGATTTGCGCCTGGCGCAGCTGGTCAACCTGGCGCAGCAGTTGGTCGAGCCGGAGCGCGGCAGCGAGCAGCTGGAGCTGATCCCACGCAAAGCCACCGGCTACAAACCGGGCAAGCGTGGCGATATCCAGATCCAGGGTGTGGGCAACCTGATGACGCAAATGGCCGGTTGCTGCCAGCCGTTGCCGGGGGATGCCATCGTCGGTTACATCACTCAAGGCCGTGGCGTGAGCATTCACCGCCAGGATTGCGCCTCGGTGCTGCAACTGGGCGGGCGCGAGCCGGAGCGCATCATCCAGGTCAGTTGGGGCCCGGTGCCGGTGCTCACCTACCCGGTGGACATCATCATCCGCGCCTACGACCGTTCCGGTTTGCTGCGTGACGTGTCGCAAGTGCTGCTCAATGAGCGGATCAACGTGCTGGCGGTCAACACCCGCTCGAACAAAGAGGACAACACCGCGTTGATGTCCCTGACCATCGAGATTCCGGGGTTGGACGCACTGGGGCGGTTGCTGGGGCGCATTTCCCAGTTGCCGAACATCATTGAGACGCGGCGTAATCGCACCCCATGAGTAGCTGGATGAACGCGGACTGAAAATGTGGGAGCGGGCTTGCTCGCGAAAGCGGTGGTTCAGTTAACTATGTACTGACTGATACACCGCATTCGCGAGCAAGCCCGCTCCCACATTTGATCCTCAGTGTTCCCACTTCAGCGGAAGAGACTGATGTATTCACTTGAAGACCTGCTGCACCTGATGAACCGCCTGCGCGATCCCCAATACGGGTGCCCGTGGGACATCAAGCAAACCTACGCCACCATCGTCCCGCACACCCTGGAAGAAGCCTACGAAGTCGCCGACGCCATCGAGCGCGGTGACTTCGATCACCTGCAAGGTGAGCTCGGCGACCTGCTGTTTCAGGTGGTGTATTACAGCCAGCTGGCGCGGGAAGAAGGGCGCTTCGAATTTGCCGGGGTGGTCGACAGCATCACCCGCAAGCTGATTCGTCGCCATCCCCACGTGTTCCCGACCGGCGATCTTTACGCGCCGCTGGATATCCCGCAGTTGAGCGAAGAGCAGGTCAAGGCGCGTTGGGAGCAGATCAAGGCTGAAGAGCGCGCGGAGAAGTCCGAGGCGCCGCAGCAATTATCCCTGCTGGATGATGTGCCCATGGCCTTGCCATCGCTGTCGCGCGCCGCCAAATTGCAAAAGCGCGCCAGCCAGGTCGGCTTCGACTGGCCGGCCGCCTTGCCGGTAGTGGATAACGTGCGCGAAGAGCTGGATGAAGTGCTCGAAGCCATGGCCGATAACGACTCGGTGGCCATCGCCGATGAAGTCGGTGACCTGCTGTTTGCGGCGGTCAACCTGGCCCGTCATCTCAAGGTTGACCCGGAAGCCGCGCTGCGTGGCGCCAATGCCAAGTTCGAACGACGTTTCCGATTTATCGAACAGGCATTGCGCGACACGCACCAATCCATAGAAGATTGCACCCTCGAAACGTTGGACGCCCTGTGGGGCGAAGCCAAACGTCAGGAAAAGAATGTGTCCAGCTGCGGTTGAGCAGTTGCCTAAGTGAGTAAGCACCATGAGCCTTTCCCTTCGCGACCAGTTGCTCAAAGCAGGTCTGGTTAACCAAAAGCAGGCCAAGCAGGTCGGCAAAGAGAAGCAGAAGCAGCAGCGCCTGGTCCATAAAGGCCAGGCCGAAGTTGATGACACCCAGGCGCGTTTGGCTGCCGAGGCGCACGCCGAGAAGGTCAAGCGCGATCAGGAGCTGAACCGCCAGCAGCAGGAAAAAGCCGAGGCCAAGGCCCGTACGGCCCAGGTCAAACAATTGATCGAGACCTCGCGCCTGCCCAAGCTGACGACCGAGGACTACTACAACTTTGTCGACGACAAGAAGGTCAAGCGCCTGTCGGTCAACACCTTGATGCGCAACAAACTGAGCAACGGCTCCCTGGCGATCGTGCATCACGGTGGCAGCTACGAAGTCATCCCGCGTGAAGCGGCGCTGAAGATTCAGAAGCGTGCGCCGGAGCGTATCGTGCAGCTCAACATCCTCACCGAAAGCCAAGTGCCGGATGAAGATGATCCATACGCCGCCTACCAGATCCCGGATGATCTGATGTGGTAAGGCCGTAGAAACAGTAGCGAGGCAAGCTGTCTCGTCGTGCCAAGCAGGCTTGCTGTAGCGAGCAGGCTTGTTGTGGCGAGCAGGCTTGCCCTGCGTTGGGGGGCGAAGCCCCCCCAAAAAACAACAAACCCCGCTCAAAAGGCGGGGTTTGTGTTTTAACCAGTAGCGTCAGCCGATCACCAATCCACTGCGTAACTCAGGCTGAAGGTACGACCTTCGGCATTCGGGTACGGCGCACGGGCGTTGGCCTGGGCGAACATGTTCTGGTAGTTGCGGTTGGTGAGGTTGTACACCGCACCTTCGAGGCGACCTACCGGCAACCTTACCGAACCCAACAGGTCGGCCAGCGTGTAGCCTTTGATGTCGCGGCCGTTGTTGTCTTTGAACGCGGCGTCATAGTCGGCCAGGCGCATGCCTTGCAGGCGCAGGCTGTAGTCGCCACGGTCGTAGCCGACAAAGGCGGTGGTCTTGGCAGGCGAAATACGTGTGGCCGGCAGGTCGATCCATTTGCCGTTCTGCTGGGTCTCGCCTTTGGCGTACGCGTAAGTACCGCCTATCGACCATTGATCGGTGAAGTTGTACGTCAGGCTGGTTTCAATGCCGCGCACACGCTCTTTCTGATTGATCAGGCGCAGTACCCGGTCATTGGCGTCATAGAACTGGGTAACGTCCGAGGTGTTTTCATACGCCGTGACGTTGGCCAGCCACTTGTCCCAATTGCCACGCCAGCCCAGCTCGTAACTGTCGACCTTCAGCGCCTGGGCATTCAGGTTTTGAATGTCGTACTTGCTGTTCACGTCACGCAGGAAGCGCTGGATATCCGGCAGGGAAAAGCCCTGGCTGAAGTTGACGAACACATCCTGATTTTCGCTCAGGTGGTACACGGCACCGAGGTTATAGAGGGTGTCATCGTACTTGAGCGTGCCGCCCGGCAGTGTCGCGCGATTGCCGGTCTGGACGATCTCGCCATACGCGATGCTGTCGGAAACCTCGCTCTCGATCCACTCGCGGCGTACGCCGCCACGCAGGGTCCAGTCACCAATGTCGTAGGACAGTTGACCAAAGATGGCCTTGGTGGCGGTGGCGATGTCCGGGCCCATTTCGAACGTGGTGCCGGTCTTGGTGTAGGTCAGGCCGTTGACGCGGTATTGGTCGCCGCGCTGGCGTGAGGTTTCATGGTCATAGTCGGCACCCCAGACCAGGTTGCCGGTGGCCGGGCCGATGTCCGGCATTTGCGTATCGATCGCCGCGCGCAGGCCGTAGACATCCTGCACGCTGTTGTTGTCGGATATCCCGGCGCGGCCACGCGACAGGTCCGGGAAGAACAACGCGTCGGCACGCCGCCAGTAACTTTCCACCTGCAGGCCCTGGCCGTAGAAATCCTTGTCGGTGTAGTTAAGGTTGACCGCCTGGTTGTGGGTGAAGGGTTGGTCGTCCAGGTCCAGGCCTTTGACTGCGACGGCGGTACCGGCGTTACGTGGGTTCTTGGTGTAACGCGTGTCTTGTTCGTCTTTGTAGTCTTGCAGCGACAGGCTGATCTTCTTGTCGTCATCCAGCTCGTAGCCGAAGCGACCTTGCAGGTCATAGGTGTCGGTGTCCATGTTGCTGCCCTGGGACGTGTCCTGGGGTATGCGTTTTCCGTTGCCGTCGAACTGATCGTTGCGTTGCACGTAGTTGCCCGAAAGGTACCAGTCCACAGGGCCTTGGCGGCCCGTTGCGCTCTGGAAGCCCTCGTAGGAGAACCCTTTGTGGCTGAAATTGTTGCCGGCGGTCATGCCGATTTTACTGCTGAAGGCCAGGTCTTCACCTTTGTTGCGCTTGGTGATGATGTTGATGATGCCGCCTGACGCACCTGCACCGTAGACACTGCTCGCGCCGGAGATAACCTCGATACGCTCGATGCTTTCCGGTGCCACGCTGTTGAGCTGGCGGAAGTTATCGCGCGTGGCGTTCTGGGACACGCCATCGATCAGGATCAACGTGTTGCGCCCGCGAAGCGTCTGGCCGAAGTTGCTCATGCCACCACTGGAGGGCGCAATACCCGGCACCAATTGCCCGAGGATATCCGCAACCCGGCGTCCCGCGCCTGCCTGCTGGCGGATCTGGTCTTCGCTGATGACCTGCACGGAGCCTGGAATCCCCGCAATGCTGGTTTCATTGCGCGTGGCCGAGACCACGGTCGCCTGCAGTTGCAGGTTGTTGGGCGCTGCCTGGGTTTCTTCAGCCTGATCGGCCCAGGCTGGGCCGCTCATGGATCCGAGCAGGGGCAGCAGGACTGCCAGTTGCGATTTGTTCATGACCTTGCCTTTCAGTTATTAGAAGTATTGACAGAAAAACCGGATGTCTCGGGTGTTCGGGTGAACGAACGGATGGCGCGGATACCCACGGCGGCCAAGGCATACGTGAGTGCCACCAGCCAGAAGCTGTGCGCCAGGCCCACCATTGCCATGCCGATACCGCCCATCAAGGCGCCGCACAGCGCGCCGGCTTTTGCGGCGCTGTTGCCCATGCCGAGGGCAAAACCCTGCTGGCTGGGCGCAACGGTATTGGCGATCAACGTGTAGGCGACGGGCAGCAAAGCGCCTTGCCACACGCCCCACAGCAACCGGCTGGCAAGGAAGCCCAGCCATTCGTTGGCCATCGCCGTGAACGCAAGCGTCAAGGCGCAGGCCCACGTGACCCATTCGATGATGCGCAGCGTGTGAGCCGGTTGATGTCGGTCAAACAGCCGGCCCCAAAGCGGCGCGGACAGTGCCAGCGTGAGTGCGCTGGCGGCATAGCTGGCGCCGATCAACCAGGCGGGTGCCTGTAGCACATCGGCGACGTACAAGGCGTAAAACGGCTGGGGCATCATCTTGGCGGCCTGAATCAATACGATGATCCCCAGCATTGCGCCAAGCCAGCCTTTGGGCAGTGCGGCAGGCGCGCAGGTGCGGGTTGGCCGCGAGCGCGGTGCATCGCTGGGCAGGAACACACTGAGCACTGCGCAGCCCAGGCACACGGCGGTGGCGCTGTAGCACAGCAGGGCGAAGCCCGAGACATCCATCAGCCAGCCGCCCAACACCGGCCCCGCCAGTGACCCCACGGCGGTTGCCGATTGCAGCCGAGCCAGAATATGTCCGCGCCCGCCATCACCACAGCAGGCCAGCGCATAGGCTTGGGCCGCCGCGATAAAGCCGGCCAGCGCACCTTGCGCCACTCGGATCACCACCAGCAGCCACGGATCGAAGGTGACAGCGGCCAGCGCCTGGCATACCGCCAACGCCAGCAGCGCGCGAATAATCATCGGCTTGTGACCGGTACGGTCGCCCAGGCGCCCCCACATTGGCGTCAGGATCATCGCTGCCATCATCGGCCCGGCGTACACCAGCGAAGACAGCAGGCCGGTGTACTGGGCGTTGGCCACGCCAAGCAACTTCTGGATCTGCAACGGCCAGAAGGGGCCGCTCATTTCCATGGCCCCCATCGACACCAGTTGAATCACCACCAGCAGCCGCAGCGCGGTGGGGTTAGCTGCCATCGGCGGCGGCACTCAGCGGGTTGGGCAGGCGCCCGACGATATCGGCATGGCTTTCCAGCAGGCGCATGCGCATGAACGACTTGGCGGGCCAGTCCTGCTCCAGCAGCGCTTCGCGCTCGGTTGCCCAACGCTGGGGTTCGACCTGGGTGCGCAAGTCGTCGAAACACTGGCTGACCTGGGCCGACAGTTCATCCCAAAGCAACGCCTGGGGGATGTCGAAGTGGCGGGCACTGAGCAATACCAGTTCGCCCAGGTGGCACATGAATACCGTGTGCAGCAGCTTGTCACGTACAAAGCCCGCGTCGTCGTACAGGGTCATCCTGGGGTCGTGCAGTTCGATGTCCAGGCCGTGGGCGTGCAAGGTTTTGCGGTCGATGCGGATATCACCGAAGTCACGCAATAACAGGCGGCTCAGTTGCCCGTCTGCGGCCATGACCATGAAGGAGTTCTGCTGGTGGGCCTCGAAGGCAACGCCATAGCGCAGGTACATGCCCAACAGTGCCGGAACGGCGATCGCGGCATAGTCGCGAAAGAACGCCAGCATGGCATCGGCGTCGTCCTGGCCTTTGCTCAGGCGCACCCATTGCCTCAGCAGCGGCTGACCGTGCTGGTCGATTGCAAACAGACTGCCGACGGGCACCGCCATTTCGCCCGGTTGGAGCAGGCTCTGGGGATTGTCGCGGTAGAGAACCGCCAAGTGGCGGGCGTGTTCATCGTTGGCCGGTTGAGGCTTGAAGTGCACGCCGATCCGCTCGGGGACGATGCTGAGGATCTGCGCAATGGCAGGCTCGCGCTCAAGGATCGTCAGCAGCAAGTGGCTGATCCGCGGGCCCATGCGCGCCGAGCGCGGCGAAACCGTGCGCTGCACACTGGTCAAGCGCAGTGAGACCGGGAGTTTGACCATCGGCGCGTCGCAACTGCCTTCAGGCAGGACAGTCCTGAACGACATGGTCGGGTGGGCGGTAAATGCGACGATATCGGTCAGCACCAGCAGCTTGTCACCGATTTCGTTGGCGAACAGTTGGGGTAATTCCTGACGGGCCTGCCAAGGGTGCGCTGGCAGCGGCAGGTAGTCACCCGCCTCAAGACCCTGTGCTGCAAGCGTTGCAGTCAATTGCCGGGCGGCCTGTGGAAAGTGCTGTTGCCACCACTGCCAGTAATCCGCGGTATCGGCCAATACTTCGACATGCGCGTATTGGCGATGCAGCGCGCAAAGCAATACCGGGATGCGTGCTTCGAACTCCGGTGAAAAGTCGATCACCTGGTCGGTGGCCAAGCCCAGCTTGGTTTTGTAGTTGGGGTGCCATGGGTGGCCCAGCGTGCCCCATTGTTCAAGGACGGACGTGGCGTTGGTCACGCTTGCATCGTGCTTGAGATGGCTCAGCAGATTGTGCTGGTGGGCCGGGTCCATGGCCGCGTGCAGCTTGAGCGTCCACTGCTCGTGAAAGGCCAGGCAAAGCGTGTCGTTGACGAAGCTGTCATCGATTTCGGTGTTGAGGCGGCTCAGCACCTCAAGGTCGGCCGATGATTCGAGGCTGCTGTTAAGCAAGGTCAGCAGTTGCGATGGGAATTGAATCTTCTGCTCGGGCTGGCCATCACGCACCAGCATGACCTGGCCACGCAGGTCCCAACTGGCCATACGGCCGGGGCGCAAGTGATCGAAGCGCAGGCGGGTGTGGTCAGGCAGCGCCAGCCAGCAGTGGCCGCGTTCGTCATAGGTGCGCGTGTTGGGGTTCAGCAGGCCTTCACGAAACAGTGCCTGGATCAGGCGTTGGAAACTGCGCTCGGCGGCGGGCGCCAGGGTGTTGATCAGTGAATCAAGGGGGATGTGATTGGCCACAAATTGCGGAGTGGCAAGTGCTTCACCCCAGCGCTCAAGCAGTGATTTTTCCGGCGTGCTGTTGTGTCCATGCATCAAGTCGAATTCCTTATCCGTGGTCCTGGGTGGAAGGCGCGCGAATGGTATCGAGAACTATTACCAAATGTCTATTTGTTGTTACGCTTTTTGCATAAACGGTTCTTCGGGCGAGGTGGAAGGCGTGACTACGTACGAATAATGTGATCAATCAGACGCGCAGACATGGCCTGGAAGCGTCTGGAACAGGCTAGTTCAGGGGGCTGGGAATGGCTTGTAGTACGCGGACGGGTGCTTTGTAAGATGTGTCTTCTTTGCTACGAGGGCGCAAATGCAGAGGACAATCGCTGCTGATGAAACGCAAAAAACCCGCTCAATGGGCGGGTTTTTTGTGTAGGCGGCCCGGCTGCGTGGGGCCGGGCGTCTACGCGATATCAGAGTTTCAGGAGCTTTGTGCCTGGCGTTTCATCTCTAGAGATTCGAGCTCGTTTTTATAATTGTGGGCTTCGCTCTCGTCGTGAAACATGCCGACCAGTTGGTCTTGTTGATGGACATCCCAGATGTGAATCCCATGGCCCAGTGCTTCGTGAGACATGTGTGCATCGTCGCGTTCAGTTACTTTTACAGTCATCTGCTTGCTCCAATCTCTGGTTGATCTGCGGCAAGTCGTCGCAGGCCTCTTTTATATGTTTTGTTAGCTTGCTAAGTAAACTGGTTTTGCACGCAACAATTCATTGCGCAAAACGCAACATTGCTGCAGGCCACGTAAACCGCGACATTGCGTCGCAGGGTGCTGAGTTTTATGACAAAAGTTTCATGTTGGAGGAGGGCATTTACCTTGTGTTGACCCTGCTGGCGCCTTCGCGAGCAAGCCCGCTCCCACATTCGACCGCATACTCATGTTGGAACTCGGTCAAGTGTGGGAGCGGGCTTGCTCGCGAAGGCGCCAGGGGCTTCACATCAAAAACAGCAGGCGAAAAAAAGCCCCGCATTCAGCGAGGCTCCTTTTGTGCCCATCAGCCTGTCAGCTACCTTTGACCGCCTTGCCGTCAACGGTGCCGTCCAGCAGCATGATGTTGTATTCCTTGCCGTCGGTTTCTACCTGGCGCAGGGCAACCAGGATGCCGCCCCAGTCCTTGGCAAACCACATCTGGGTGATGCGCTTGCTCTGCGACGGGTCGCGCACGCGCTCAACCTTGATCGCGTCAATGGTGCCGGCTTTGGTCTGGACCTTTTCCGGGCCGATCACGCGGAAATCGTAGGTGTCGACGTCGGTGCCTTCGACTACGCGGTAGCTCATGCTTTTCTTGCCGGCGGCGACGTCGCGCTGCAGGGCAAGCTGGTAAGTCGACTTGTCGAGCATGCCGCTTTCAAGGGTAACGTTGACCGGGTCCTTGTTTTCGAAGCCGGTGACCTTGTTGGTCGCATGGTCGAAATCGAGGTTGATCTTCTTCGCCTTGCCCAGGCCGCCGCGCTCGAAGGTGTAGCTTTTCGGTTGCAGGGCGTCCTTGTCGAAACTGATCACGCTGGTTTCGGTGAGGCTGGCGATCATCATGGAAGCCTTGAAATTCAAGGTCCAGGAGCCATTGTCATTCTTGGTCAGGCTGCGCTCGGCCGAACCACTCATGGGCAACTGTTTCCAGTCGGCGGTGTAGCTGGCGGAGAAAGGGTGAAGGTCTGCTGCTTGCACGGCTGGCAAGGCGAACAGCGCAAAAGCGAAGAGCAAGGCGCGACGCATAAAATCTCCTAGGTTCGAATCAAGTGGCCGCTGGCCGCGAGTAACTGACCGTCCAATAATGCACCCTGTTCACCAAGAATCAATCGCCCCTCGGCAAACCAGCGAACAGCCAGCGGGTAAATCTTGTGTTCCTGGGTATGAACCCGTTGCGCAAGCGTCTGCGCTGAGTCCGCAGACTCTACCGGAACTACTGCCTGTACGACCAGAGGCCCGCCATCGAGTTCCTCGGTGACGAAGTGCACACTGCAGCCGTGCTCTGTGTCGCCGGCCTCGAGGGCGCGTTGGTGCGTATGTAACCCTTTGTATTTTGGCAGCAGGGAAGGGTGGATATTGAGCAGGCGCCCTTGGTAATGCCGAACAAAATCAGCGCTGAGAATGCGCATGAAACCGGCAAGGACCACGAGTTTTGGGTTGAAGGCGTCGATCAGTTCGATCAAGGCGCTATCGAAGGCCTCGCGGCCCTCGAAAGCCTTGTGATCCAGGGAGCGGGTATCGATACCTGCGTCCCTGGCGCGTTGCAGGCCGTAGGCGTCGCTGCGGTTGGAGATCACCGCAGCGATGCGCACCGGGCTGTCGCCGGTACGCGTGCTGTCGATCAGGGCCTGCAAGTTACTGCCGGTGCCGGAGAGCAGCACCACGACATCACAGGTCTGAGGCATCAGTGAGCCTTGAGGTTCTTCAGTTCAACCTGAGCCGCGCCTTCTGGAGCGGTGGCGATCTGGCCGATGACCCAAGGCTGCTCGCCGGCTTCACGCAGTACGTTCAGCGCAGTTTCAACGTGCTCTTGCGCCACGCAGATGACCATGCCCACGCCGCAGTTCAGCACGCGGTGCATTTCGGTCTCGTTGACGTTGCCTTTCTCTTGCAGCCAATCGAACACGGCAGGGCGAGTCCAGCTGGCCACGTCGACAATCGCCTGGGCGCCTTTAGGCAGCACGCGCGGGATGTTGTCCAGCAGGCCGCCGCCAGTGATGTGGGCCATGGCTTTGACGGCGCCGGTGTCTTTGATCAGCTTGAGCAGTGGCTTGACGTAGATGCGCGTCGGGGCCATCAGCAGGTCGGTCAGCGGCTTGCCGTCGAGCTGGGTGTTCTCGATGTCGGCGCCGGACACTTCGATGATCTTGCGGATCAGCGAGTAACCGTTGGAGTGCGGGCCGGACGATGGCAGGGCGAGCAGGGCGTCACCGGCAGCGACTTTGGAGCCGTCGATGATTTCGGATTTTTCGACAACACCGACGCAGAAGCCGGCCAGGTCGTAGTCTTCGCCTTCGTACATGCCTGGCATTTCAGCGGTTTCGCCGCCGACCAGGGAGCAACCCGACAGTTCGCAGCCGGCGCCAATGCCGGTCACGACTTGGGTCGCGGTCTCGACGTTGAGCTTGCCGGTGGCGTAGTAGTCGAGGAAGAACAGCGGCTCGGCACCGCACACCACCAGGTCATTGACGCACATGGCAACCAGGTCGATGCCGATGCTGTCGTGCTTGTTCAGGTTCAAGGCCAGGCGCAGCTTGGTGCCCACGCCGTCGGTGCCGGAAACCAGCACAGGCTGTTTGTAGCCGGCCGGGATTTCGCAGAGGGCGCCAAAACCGCCCAGGCCGCCCATGACTTCGGGGCGCGCAGTGCGCTTGGCGACGCTCTTGATGCGTTCGACCAATGCTTCACCGGCGTCGATGTCTACACCGGCGTCCTTGTAGCTCAGGGAGGGTTGCTTGCTCATGATCCAGGCCTTTAGGGGGGATTTCTGGGTAACGACCGAGCGGCAGGCGCTTTGGATAAAAGGCCCAGCCGTTGACGGTCTGCGAAGGCGCGCGATTTTATCAGGCTTGAGAGGCAGCGGCCATCCTCGGGCCGACGGGCAGGGCTATATAGGTTAAAAAAGCCGGTTAAAAAAATGCTAATCGGCTCTGCCTTGGTGCGTATTAAGGTATAGCCTTTAACCCGCTATCGTTATGACAGTACAAAAACTTGCCGAGACCCGTGAATGTTTTACTGGCTGCTGTGGTCACAGCCATGCCAAGCCGAGTTCACGCGGTCTGTTCCAGCCGCTAAATTTGTCGTTCGGGAATCTTTCATGCGTCTGTGTAAATTCTTCTTTGTAGGCTGCTTGTCGTTGGTCAGCCTGGCGAGTCATGCCGAAACCCTCAATGGCCTCTATCAAGTGCTTGAACCGGTCAGCAGCCAGTCGCCCCAGGAGCGCGACCAGGCCACCCAGCGCGCGGTGCAAACCCTGGTGATTCGCCTTACCGACGACGCCAAGGCCGCCGACGGCCCGGGCCTGGCGGCGATTCGCAAAGACCCGCAGCAAATCATCAGCCAGTACGGCTACGACGCCGGCCCGCCGGAAAGCCTGCAAGTGGACTTCGACCCGGTCAGCACCGATCGCGCCCTGCGTGACGCGGGCCTGTCGATCTGGGGCAGCAATCGGCCGTCGATTCTCGGCTGGTGGCTGAACGACTCCACCGAAGGCAGCAGCCTGGTCGGTGATGGTCAGGCGATTGCCGGTGCCCTGCGCCGCGCGGCGCAACACCGTGGCTTGCCATTGCGCTTGCCGCTGGGCGACCTGGATGAGCAAGTTGTCGCCACTGCACCGAATCTCGAAAGTGCCGACGCCACGCCACTGCGCGCGGCCTCCGAGCGCTACGGCGCCGACGCGTTGCTCGCCGTACACGCGCGCCAGGAAGGGAATCAATGGCAGGCAAAATGGCGCCTGTGGTTGGGCGACAAAAGTGAGCAGGGCACTGCCCAAGGTGCCGACACCGCCGCCGTGGCCGATGCCGTGTTGCTGGCCGTCAGCCAAAAGCTGGCGCCACGCTTCGCCGTCAAGCCGGGCGTGAGCAGCGAGCAATTGCTTGAAGTGCAGGGCATGACCCTGGAGCGCTATGCCGCGCTGGGTCATTTGCTCGAACCGTTTGGTGGCCAGCCGCAGCTTGTGGATGGCAACCGCATTGTGTATCGCGTCAACGGCAGTGCCGATCAGTTGCGTACCCAGTTGAGCCTGGCCAAGTTGCAGGAAGTGCCGGCAGGTGAAGCACCTGTCCAGCAGCCAGTGGTGGACGGTACGCAGCCGGCCGCTGCACCTGAGCCGCAGGCGCAACTGCGTTTTCGTTGGTAAAAGTTCTTCCTATATAGATAGAAGCAAATAATGGAGAGGTTTATGGCGGATACGCGTCGTTGGGTGTGGCTTGGCGGGATTGTCCTGCTGTGCGTTTTTGTGTTCTTGCTGCATTCGATCCTCACGCCGTTCCTGGTTGCGTTACTGCTGGCCTATCTGTTCGATCCCGTGGTGGATCGCCTGGAGAAAGCTGGCCTGTCGCGCACCCTGGGCGTGGTGGCGGTGTTTGCGCTGTTCACGTTGATCATCACCGCGCTGGTGCTGGTGTTGGTGCCGATGCTCGCCAAGCAGTTGGTTCGCTTGTATGAGCTGGCGCCGCAGATGCTTGACTGGTTGCAGCACACGGCAATGCCGTGGGCCCAGGCCAAGTTGGGGCTGGCGGACGGTTTCTGGAAGTTCGACAAGGTCAAGGCGGCCATCAGTGAGCATATGGGGCAAACCACCGATATCGTCGGTGTTGTGCTCAGCCAGGCCACGGCCTCCAGCCTGGCGCTGATCGGCTGGTTGACCAATCTGGTGCTGATCCCGGTGGTGGCGTTCTACCTGCTGCGTGACTGGGACATCATGATGGCCAAGATCCGTAGCCTGCTGCCGCGTAACAGTGAGGAGCGCATCGTCTCCCTGGCGGAAGAGTGCCATGAGGTGCTCGGCGCGTTTGTTCGCGGTCAGCTGCTGGTGATGTTGGCGCTGGGGATCATCTACGCGGCCGGCCTGATGGCTATCGGCCTGGAACTGGGCCTGTTGATCGGTTTGATCGCCGGTCTGGCCGCAATCGTGCCGTACATGGGCTTCGTGATCGGGATTGGTGCCGCACTGGTCGCCGGGCTGTTCCAGTTCGGTGGCGATCTGTACCCGATGCTGGGAATTGTTGCGGTGTTTATGGTTGGCCAGGCCCTGGAAGGCATGGTGCTGACGCCGTTGCTGGTGGGAGACCGGATTGGTCTGCACCCGGTCGCGGTAATCTTTGCGATCCTGGCAGGCGGCGAGCTGTTTGGTTTTACGGGCATCCTGCTGGCCCTGCCGGTAGCGGCGGTGATCATGGTGCTGGTGCGCCATGTGCACGATCTGTACAAGGATTCGGATGTGTATACCGGGGTTGAAGACCCCGACTTGTAACCGCTCCGTCACAAACCCGGCCCTGGCCGGGTTTGTTGTTTCTGGGGGAGTGGTGTCAAACAATTTGCGTAAATCGACCCGAGTTAACGCAAACCTTTGATTTTGCTTGTGGTCTGCTGCATTGTGCGCCCGGCGTCACGGGTATAAACTTTGCAAACTTTACACAGAGGCCACTAACGGTTCGTTTGGAGCCGTTCAGTCAGCATGAAACCGATTCAGCTGCCCTTGGGTGTGCGTCTGCGTGACGACGCCACCTTTATCAATTACTACCCAGGCGCCAATGCCGCTGCACTCGGCTATGTCGAGCGGCTCTGCGAAGCCGACGCCGGGTGGACTGAAAGCCTGATCTATCTGTGGGGCAAGCACGGCGTGGGGCGCACCCACCTGTTGCAGGCCGCGTGCCTGCGCTTCGAACAGATGGGTGAACCGGCGGTTTACCTGCCGCTGGCTGAATTGATGGACCGTGGCATCGGCATCTTCGACCACCTTGAGCAATACGAGCTGGTCTGCCTGGACGATCTGCAGGCAATTGCCGGCAAGGCTGATTGGGAAGAGGCGCTGTTTCACCTGTTCAACCGTCTGCGCGACAGCGGCCGGCGCTTGCTGATAGCCGCATCGACCTCGCCGCGTGAGTTGCCGGTGAAGCTGGCCGACCTCAAGTCGCGCCTGACCCTGGCGCTGATCTTCCAGATGCGCCCATTGTCCGATGAAGACAAACTGCGCGCCCTGCAACTGCGTGCATCCCGTCGCGGCCTGCACCTCACCGATGAAGTCGGGCACTTTATTCTCACCCGTGGCACCCGCAGCATGAGCGCGTTGTTCGATTTGCTCGAACAGCTCGATCAGGCCTCGTTGCAGGCTCAGCGCAAGCTGACCATCCCGTTTCTCAAGGAAACCCTCGGCTGGTAGCCAGGCCTTGTATTGCGTGGCTTTCGGCAAATTTCAGGCGCCAGAAAACCTGCGTTTGGGCCGGTTTGGCCACGCAACGGGCAGGTATTGGGTGTTAAGGGCTTAGATGTCATCGTTCAAACAAGAAGTCACATAGATCACGATTGAATTTGCAAATCGATGTGATAGTGGGCATAGTCTCGACTTCTTTACATATCAGCCACGGTCGTGCCCATGCTAAATCGCTTCGCACCCCTCGTGCCTCTCGCACTCGTTACCCTGTTGTTTGGTTGCGCCACCCACACTCAAAACGTGGCTGAGCAGCAAAAACCAGCACAACAGTCCCAGGCAAAATTCGTTGCATCACAGTCTTCCACTGTTTATGAGGAAGAGGTGGCAACCGAGACGGAACTGGCCGACTTCGCCGGCAGCAAGCCTTACCAGCTTCCAGTTCTGGCCGACAGCATCCTCGAACGCGGCATGTCCCTGATCGGTACTCGTTACCGTTTTGGCGGCACCTCTGAAGCCGGTTTCGACTGCAGCGGCTTCATCGGCTACCTGTTTCGCGAAGAAGCCGGCATGAATTTGCCTCGCTCGACCCGCGAAATGATCAACGTGGATGCACCGTTGGTCGCACGCAACAACCTCAAGCCCGGTGATCTGCTTTTCTTTAGTACGGCTGGCCGTGGTCGCGTAAGCCACGCCGGTATCTACTTGGGCGATAACCAGTTTATCCACTCCAGCAGCCGCCGCAGTGGTGGTGTTCGAGTCGACAACCTGGGCGACAGCTACTGGAGCAAAACCTTCATCGAAGCCAAGCGCGCACTCGCCATGGCCCCGACTACGGTTACCGCCAGCAAGTAAAGTTAAAGTGATACTTGAAGTTTGACGTGTAAGCGCTAGAATCCCTGGACATTGTTGTAATCCGTTCGCGCGAGCTTTGCTTGCGCGTTCTGGTTTTCAGCGTTCGGCAGCGAAAGCCGCATCCAGACCAGGATTGTTCTGCCCATGTCGACGTCAGCCCGCCTCATTCTGCTTGTTTGCGCCGCGCTCCTCAGTGCCTGCGCAAGCCGTCCACCGCCGCCTGCGCCCGTCGCCGTCAAGCCTAAGCCGGTGTTCAATTATTCCACCCAAAGTTTCTCGCCTGCGGCCGAAGACGTGCTATTCCGTGCGCTGGGCCTGGTCGGCACGCCTTATCGGTGGGGCGGCAACACGCCGGACTCGGGCTTTGACTGCAGTGGTTTGATTGGTTTTGTCTACCGTGACGCGGCGGGCATCTCTTTGCCGCGCACCACCCGTGAACTGATCGTGATGCGTGCCCAGGACGTCAGCGAAGCGAACCTGCAGACGGGTGACTTGCTGTTCTTCGCCACCGGCGGCGGTTCTCAGGTCAGCCACGCAGGGATCTACGTCGGTGAAGGCCGCTTTGTGCATGCGCCGCAAACCGGCGGCACCGTGAAGCTGGATACGCTGTCCAAGGCCTATTGGCAGAATGCCTACTTGAGCGCCAAGCGCGTGCTGCCAGCGAATCTGGCGCGCAACCCTTAAGGCTCAGCAGAATAAAAATGTGGGAGCTTGGCCTTTGTGGGAGCCGGGCTTGCCCGCGATGCAGGCACCTCGGTCTTCAAATTGGACCGAGGTGATGCAATCGCAGGCAAGCCAGCTCCCACAACAGCCAGCTCCCACATTGGTTTGTGGTGTATTCGAGATCGGCTATTTGGCGGCCGACACCCGCCACACCTTATTCCCCACATCATCGGCCACCAGCAAATCCCCCTGCTGATCAATCACCACGCCCACTGGCCGGCCCATGGCTTTCTCGTCTTTGTCGAGGAACCCGGTCAGCACATCCACCGGCTGGCCTTTAGGTTGGCCCCCCTCGAACGGCACGAAGATCACCTTGTAGCCACTGTGCGGCTTGCGGTTCCACGAACCGTGCTGGCCGATAAATGCGCCGTTGCTGAACTGCGCCGGGAGTTTGCTGCCTTCGGCAAAGGTCAGGCCCAGTGATGCCGTGTGTGGCCCCACCGCGTAGTCCGGAGCGATGGCCTTGGCGACCAGGTCCGGGTTCTGCGGGGAAACGCGTACATCCACGTGCTGCCCGTAGTAACTGAACGGCCAGCCATAGAAGGCCCCATCCTTGACCGAGGTGATGTAGTCCGGCACCAGGTCGCTGCCGATCTCGTCGCGTTCATTCACCGCCGTCCACAGCTTGCCACTCTGCGGTTCCCAGGCCATGCCGTTCGGGTTGCGCAGGCCAGAGGCGAAAATGCGGTGCTGGCCAGTGGCGCGGTCGACTTCCCAGATCGCCGCGCGACCTTCTTCCGCCGCCAGGCCGTTCTCGCCGACGTTGCTGTTGGAACCGACGCTCACATACAACTTGCTGCCGTCCTTGCTGGCCACCACGTTTTTGGTCCAGTGGTGGTTGATGCTGCCGCCCGGCAAGTCGACCACCGTGGTGCCGGCTGCCTTGATCGCGGTTTCGCCCGGCTGATAAGGGAAGCGCAACAGCTTGTCCGAATCCGCCACATACAGGTCATTGCCGACCAGCGTCATGCCGAACGGCGAGTTGAGGTTCTCCAGGAACACGGTGCGGGTTTCGGCTACACCATCGTGGTCGGCATCGCGCAACAGGGTGATACGGTTCGGGCTCGGCACGCCGGCGCCGGCGCGGCCCATGACTTTCTCCATGACCCAGCCACGAATGCCCTTGGAATCATCCGGCTTGGGCGGCGCGTTGGTTTCCGCCACCAGCACATCGCCGTTGGGCAATACATACAGCCAGCGCGGGTGGTCCAGGCCTTCAGCAAACGCCGCGACCTGGGTGCCGGAGGCCGCTGTCGGCTTCGCGCCGTCAGGCCAGCCAATCGCCGGGGCGATGTTCACAGTGGGGATCAGGGTTTTGTTCGGCTCCGGCAGTTTGGGCGAAGGCCCTGTGCCGTCGGAGACCTGCAAGGTAGAGCTTTCGCCGCAGGCGGCGAGGGTGCCGGCGAGCATGATCAGTAAGGCGAGTCTGGTTTTGTGCATGGTTTTCTCCTTAATACCTGTAAGGGTAGAGAAGCGCGGCAGTCGGATGGTTCAAGTGCAAGGCCAGCTTTAATTGACGCTCCACCCCCAACCCACTAACCTTCGCGGCTTGTTCCA
This sequence comes from Pseudomonas sp. R76, assembly GCF_009834565.1. GTDB lineage: Bacteria > Pseudomonadota > Gammaproteobacteria > Pseudomonadales > Pseudomonadaceae > Aquipseudomonas. Next base: position 4,903,831 of record NZ_CP019428.1, on the reverse strand, counting down.
GGTGCTCTGTGGCCGTGTGCCGACAGAGTGAAACAGGGAAGCCGGTGAGCGAGCGCACTTGTACACAGTGCTGCCGCGATTCCGGCGCTGCCCCCGCAACGGTAAATGAGTCAAGACGGTGCCTTTTGCCACTGTATCCAGGTGATATGGGAAGGCGCGCCGTCGGCCTGTTTTCGATGAAGAGAACGCCACTCATGAGTCCGGAGACCGGCCTGGATCATCCAACAGCATCACGGTGGGCGATGCTTGGCTGTCTGTTTTTTCTTTTTCCTGCCCGCCGTTTTTGTCCAGCCCCAACGGAGAGCTGCCATGACTGATTCCCCCGACCGCGACGAACGCCATCTGGCGCGCATGCTGCGCAAAAAAGCCGTGATCGACGAGCGCATCGCCAACTCCCCGAACGAATGCGGCTTGCTGCTGGTATTGACCGGCAACGGCAAAGGCAAAAGCAGCTCGGCGTTTGGCATGCTTGCCCGCGCCATGGGCCACGGCATGCAATGCGGCGTGGTGCAGTTCATCAAGGGGCGTAACAGCACCGGCGAGGAATTGTTCTTCCGCCGCTTTCCCGAGCAAGTGCGCTTCCATGTGATGGGCGAAGGGTTCACCTGGGAAACCCAGGACCGCCAGCGCGACATCGCCGCCGCCGAAGCCGCCTGGGCGGTGTCCCGCGAGCTGCTGCAAGACCCCTCCATCGGCCTGGTGGTCCTGGATGAGCTGAACATCGCCCTCAAGCACGGTTACCTCGACCTCGACCAAGTACTCAGCGACCTGCAAGCCCGCCCGCCGATGCAGCACGTGGTGGTCACCGGCCGTGGCGCCAAGCCCGAGCTGATCGAAATGGGCGACACCGTCACCGAAATGGGTATGCTCAAGCACGCATTCCAGGCCGGTATCAAGGCACAGAAGGGCGTCGAACTTTGAATCAGCCCCGTCATTGCCCGGCCGTACTGATCGCCGCTCCGGCGTCCGGTCAGGGCAAAACCACCGTCACCGCCGCGTTGGCGCGTCTGCACCGCAACCTGGGGCGCAAGGTGCGCGTGTTCAAATGCGGGCCGGACTTCCTCGACCCGATGATTCACGAGCGCGCCAGCGGTGCGCCGGTGTATCAGTTGGACATGTGGATGGTTGGCGAGCAGGAGAGTCGGCGTTTGCTCTGGGAAGCGGCGGGCGAGGCCGACCTGATCCTGATCGAGGGCGTGATGGGTCTGTTCGACGGCACGCCCTCCAGTGCCGACCTGGCGCGGCACTTCGGCGTGCCGGTACTCGGCGTCATCGACGGCACCGCCATGGCCCAGACCTTTGGTGCGCTGGCGTTGGGCCTGGCGCGTTACCAGCCGGACCTGCCGTTCGCCGGCGTGCTGGCCAACCGCGTCGGCACCCTGCGCCATGCGCAACTGCTGGAAGGCAGCCTCACCGAAGGCCTGCGCTGGTACGGCGCGCTGTCGCGTGAAACCGGGATCGAGCTGCCCAGCCGCCACCTCGGCCTGGTACAAGCCAGCGAATTGAATGACCTCGACGTGCGTCTGGATGCCGCCGCCCAAGCCTTGGGCAGCAGTTGCGAAGTCGCCTTGCCGCCGCCGGTAACCTTCGCCGCGCCGGAAGTGATCGAAGCCGAGCCGTTGTTGGCAGGCGTGCGCATTGCCGTGGCCCGCGACGAAGCCTTCGCCTTCACCTATGGCGCCAGCCTCGACCTGCTGCGGGCGATGGGCGCCGAGTTACACTTCTTCTCGCCGATCCACGATCGCGAATTGCCTGGCGCCGACAGCCTCTATTTGCCCGGAGGTTACCCGGAACTGCATCACCAGGCGCTGTCGGAAAATACCCCGATGCTCAACGCTATCCGCGCGCACCACGCCACCGGTAAACCGCTGCTCGCCGAGTGTGGCGGCATGCTCTACCTGCTGGACTCGCTGACCGATGTCGACGGCACCCGCGCCGAGCTGGTCGGCCTGCTGCAGGGCGATGCGGTAATGCAAAAGAAACTCGCGGCGCTGGCCCTGCAAAGTGTCGAGTTGCCGGAAGGCGTGCTGCGCGGGCACACCTATCACCATTCCCTGACCAGCACCGAGTGGCAGCCGATTGCCCGTGGCCTGAGCCCGAATGGCGGGCGCGGTGCCGAGGCGGTATACCGGCAGGGGCGGATGACGGCCTCCTACGTGCACTTTTACTTTCCCTCCAACCCTACGGCGGTGGCTGCTTTGTTTGCGCCGAGCCTTGAGAGTGCTATCGCAGGCAAGCCAGCTCCCAGATCGACAGCGTTCGCAAATCAAAATGTGGGAGCGGCGGTGCGACGATTCGACTTGCCCGCCAACAAGCCATGACAGACAACGCCTTCCCCGAAGCCGAACGCCAGGCCGTCTACCGCGCCATCGCCGAACGCCGCGACATGCGCCACTTCACCGGCGGCAGCGTGGCCCCCGAGTTGCTGCAACGCCTGCTCCAGGCCGCACACCAGGCACCCAGCGTCGGCTTGATGCAGCCCTGGCGATTCATCCGCATCAGCGACCGAAACCTGCGCGGCCAAATCCAGCAATTAGTGGAAGAAGAGCGCGTACGCACCGCCGAAGCCCTGGGCGAGCGCTCCGATGAGTTCATGAAGCTCAAGGTCGAAGGCATCCACGACTGCGCCGAGGTGCTGGTCGCCGCGCTGATGGATGATCGCGAGCGCCATATTTTTGGCCGCCGCACCTTGCCGGAAATGGACATGGCGTCGCTGTCCTGTGCGATCCAGAATCTGTGGCTGGCCGCCCGCGTCGAGGGCGTTGGGATGGGCTGGGTGTCGCTGTTCGAACCGCAAGCCCTGGCCGACCTGCTGGGCTTGCCGCCCGGCGCAAAACCCCTGGCGGTGTTATGCCTCGGGCCGGTGGCGGAGTTCTACTCGGCACCGATGTTGCAACTCGAAGGCTGGACCGAACCACGGCCGCTGAGTGACATGTTGTATGAGAATGTGTGGGGAGTGAGTCAATGAGTGTGGCCTTGCTGTGTGTCGCTGCGGTGGCGCTGGATGCGCTGCTGGGCGAGCCCAGGCGCTGGCATCCGCTGGTGGCGTTCGGCAATTTTGCCGGGCGTATCGAGCAACGCTTCAACACGGGCGGGCGCGGTTGGCGCAGCCACGGCGTGACCGCGTGGTTTATCGCGGTGGTGCCGCTGACCCTGCTGGCGACTGCACTGTCATGGGCGCCGTATATCGGCTGGGTGCTGGAGATTCTGGCGCTGTACCTGGCGTTGGGCATGCGCAGTCTCGGCGAGCATGTGATTCCGGTCGCCCAAGCCCTGCGTGGCGATGATCTGGATGAGGCACGCAAGCGCGTGAGTTATCTGGTCAGCCGCCAGACCAGCGAGCTGGACCGCACCGAAGTCGCGCGCGCGGCGACCGAGTCGGTATTGGAGAATGGCAGCGACGCTGTATTTGCCGCCATTTTCTGGTTTGTCGTCGCCGGTGTGCCGGGCGTGGTGCTTTATCGCCTGAGCAACACCCTCGACGCCATGTGGGGCTATCGCAACGAGCGCTTCGAGCGCTTTGGCTGGGCGGCGGCAAAAATCGACGATGTACTCAACTACATTCCTGCGCGTCTGGTGGCATTGACCTACGCCGTGCTCGGCAAAACTCGCCTGGCGCTTAAATGCTGGCGCACCCAGGGCCCGACATGGGACAGCCCCAACGCCGGGCCGGTCATGGCGGCGGGTGCGGGCGCATTGGGGGTTGAACTGGGCGGCGCGGCGATTTATCACGGTGAGCTGCATCAGCGTCCGCAACTGGGCGAAGGCCCGGCGGCAGACGCCGACGCCATCGACCGTGGCTGGCAACTGGTGCAGCGCGGCGTATGGTTGTGGCTGTTGATCCTCTGCGCGGGGGCGCAATTTTATGCTTGAACACGGTGGCCGGCTGCGTAAGGCCGTGATTCAGTACGGGATTGCCGAGGCGGACTGGCTTGATTTGTCCAGTGGCCTCGCGCCCTGGCCGTGGCCGATCCCCGAGATCCCGCTGCGGGCCTGGGCGCGGTTGCCGGAAACCGATGACGGCCTGGAAAAGGCCGCCAGCGAGTACTACGGCGCCGCCCACGTATTGCCGGTGGCGGGTTCCCAGGCGGCAATTCAATTGCTGCCGCGTCTGCGCCGCTCCGGCAAGGTCGGCGTGTTGTCGCCGTGTTATGCCGAACACGCCGAAGCCTGGCGCCGCGCCGGTTACGTGGTGCGCGAAGTGCAGGAGCAGGAAGTCGACTTCTTTCTCGACGGCCTCGATGTGCTGGTGGTGGTCAATCCAAACAACCCCACCGGCCTCAGCCTGAGCCCGCAACGCCTGCTGGACTGGCACGCGCGGCTGGCCCAGCGCGGCGGCTGGCTGGTGGTGGACGAAGCGTTTATGGACGTGACGCCGCAGTTGAGCCTGGCCAGCCAGGCCCATCAAGTCGGCCTGATTGTGTTGCGCTCGTTCGGCAAATTCTTTGGCCTGGCCGGCGTGCGCCTGGGCTTTGTGCTGGCGGAGCGCAAGCTGCTCAAGTTGCTCGCCGAACAGCTCGGCCCTTGGGCGGTCAGTGGGCCGACGCGGGTGCTTGGCCAAGTGTGCCTGCGCGATACGGCGGGGCATGTGCAACAACGAGAGCGTTGTATCGAAGCCGGCCAGCGCTTGTTTGACCTGCTTGAGCGCCATGGTTTTCAGCCTCACGGTGGCTGCGCGTTGTTCCAGTGGCTGATCACGCCGCACGCCGAGCGCATGCACGAATTCATGGCCCAGCGCGGCATCCTGCTGCGCCTGTTTATTCACGACAGCAGCCTGCGCTTTGGCCTGCCCGACACGGAGGCGGATTGGTTGCGCCTCGATCAAGCCCTGGCCGCCTACAAGGAAGCTGCATGAGTACGCTGATGGTGCAAGGCACCACCTCCGATGCGGGCAAAAGCACCCTGGTGACTGCGTTGTGCCGCTGGCTGGTGCGCCAGGGCATCGCCGTAGTGCCATTCAAACCGCAGAACATGGCGCTCAACAGCGCCGTCACCGCTGAAGGCGGCGAGATCGGCCGCGCCCAGGCGGTGCAGGCCCAGGCCGCCAACCTGGCGCCGCACACCGACATGAACCCGGTGCTGCTCAAGCCCAACAGTGACACCGGTTCCCAGGTGATCATCCACGGCCGCGCCGTCACCAGCATGAACGCCGTGGCCTATCACGACTACAAAGCCATCGCGATGCAAGCGGTGCTGGCCTCCCACGCGCGTCTGAGCGCGGCCTACCCGGTGGTGATGGTGGAAGGTGCGGGCTCCCCGGCGGAGATCAACCTGCGCGCCAACGACATCGCCAATATGGGCTTCGCCGAGGCGGTGGATTGCCCGGTGCTGCTGATCGCCGATATCAATCGTGGGGGTGTGTTTGCCCATCTGGTCGGCACCCTCGAATTGCTGTCGCCTACGGAGCAGGCGCGGGTCAAGGGTTTCATCATCAACCGGTTTCGCGGCGATATCGCCTTGTTGCAGCCAGGGCTCGATTGGCTGGAAGCGCGCACCGGCAAACCGGTGGTCGGCGTGTTGCCCTATGTGATGGACCTGCACCTGGAGGCCGAAGACGGCATCGACCAGCGCCAGATCGACAAGGCCGCGCAAGTGCTCAAGGTGGTGGTGCCGGTGTTGCCGCGCATCAGCAACCACACGGATTTCGACCCGCTGCGCCTGCATCCGCAGGTCGACCTGCAGTTTGTCGGGCCCGGCCAGGCGATTCCGGCCGCTGACCTGATGATTCTGCCGGGCTCGAAAAGTGTACGCAGTGATTTGGCCTACCTGCGCGCCAACGGCTGGGACACGGCAGTGGCCCGGCACTTGCGCTATGGCGGCAAGGTACTGGGGATTTGCGGCGGGTTGCAGATGCTCGGTGAACACGTGCACGACCCGCTTGGGCTGGAAGGGCCTGCCGGGTCGAGTGAAGGCTTGGGCTTGCTGGCATTCAGTACGACGCTGGAAGAAGAAAAGCAGTTGCGCAATGTGCGTGGGCGCTTGTTGCTGGAGGACGCGGAGGTCAGCGGCTATGAAATCCATGCGGGTGTGACCGCCGGCAATGCCTTGTCGCGCGCCGCCGTGCTGCTCGATGACGGCCGTACTGACGGCGCCCAGAGTGAAGACGGCCAGATTCTTGGCACGTATCTGCATGGCTTGTTTGAAACGCCGGCGGCGTGCAGTGCACTGCTGCGCTGGGCTGGGCTGCAGGAGGTGCAAGAGGTGGATTACCACGCCCTGCGCGAGCGCGATATAGAGCGGTTGGCGGACCTTGTGGAGAACCATCTGGACACCGATTTGCTGCGTAAGCTGTGCGGGATCTGACGGTGTATACAAGGGTTTTGTGTGGGGGCTGGCTTGCCTGCGATGGCGGCCTGCCAGCCAACCGCTATTCATCTGATGCACCACGCCCTGAATGTGGGAGCGGCGGTGCGACGATTCGACTTGCTCGCGAATGCGGTGGGTCGGTGTACATATCCATTCCTTTGGTAACGGCCTCTTACGGTTCCGCTCTTACAGCGGCTCACTTTTTGAGGGACCAAAAAGTAAGCAAAAAGTCCTCGCCCCACCACTCGGCACCTCGCTCAGGCTCGGTGTGCCCGAACGAAGGCGTGAATCCGTGGGCCGCCGCGATGGGCCATCCTTGGCCCAGCGCGGCTAACCCGGCGTCCTGCCGGGTTACCCACGGATTCAAGCCTGCGTTCGGCCAGCGTGGTTTAACGGGGCGCTTGAGATCAAAATCAAAAGCCAGATCTACAGCCAAATCTACAGCCAGATCAAAAGCCAATCTGCTTTTCTGTGGGAGCTGGCTTGCCTGCGATGGCGGCCTGCCAGCCAACCACTATTCAACTGATACACCACGTCCTGAATGTGGGAGCGGCGGTGCGACGATTCGACTTGCTCGCGAAGGCGGTGGTTCAGTCAGCTCATTTGTAACTGACCCACCGCATTCGCGAGCAAGCCCGCTCCCACATTTGACTGTGTTCGCCTCAAATTCTTGGCCGGCCGACAAAGGTGCCTTCCCATGTATCAACTGATCCTCGGCGGTGCCCGTTCCGGCAAGAGCCGCCTCGCCGAACGGCTCGCCAGTGAGAGCGGCCTGGATGTCATCTACATTGCCACCAGCCAACCGCTGGACGGCGAGGTGACCGAGCGCGTCGCGCTGCATCGTCAGCGCCGTCCCGAGCACTGGGGGCTGGTCGAAGAGCCGGTCGAGCTCGCGCGCGTGTTGCGCGAAAACGCATCCGCCGAGCGCTGCTTGCTGGTGGATTGCCTGACGCTGTGGCTGACCAATCTGCTGATGCTCGAAGACCCGGCGCGCCTGGCGTTTGAGCGTGATCAACTGCTGGAAACCCTGGCTTCGTTGCCAGGGGAAATCATGTTTGTCAGCAACGAGACCGGTCTGGGTGTCGTGCCGCTGGGCGAATTGACTCGCCGCTATGTGGATGAAGCCGGTTGGCTGCATCAAGCCTTGGCCGAGCGGTGTCAGCGCGTTGTCCTGACCGTCGCCGGCCTGCCCTTGACTTTGAAAGGTACTGCGTTATGACTGACACCTGGTGGCTCAACCCCTGTAAAGCCGTCGATGCTTCGGCACATGCACAAGCGCTGGCTCGCCAGCAGCAACTGACCAAACCGGCCGGCTCCCTCGGCCAGTTGGAGGCCGTGGCGGTGCAGCTGGCCGGGCTGCAAGGCCAGGTCAAGCCGCTGGTGGATCACGTATGGATCGCCATTTTCGCCGGTGACCACGGCGTGGTCGCAGAAGGCGTGTCGGCATTTCCCCAGGAAGTGACCGGGCAGATGCTGCACAACTTTGTCAGTGGTGGCGCGGCCATCAGTGTGTTGGCGCGGCAGTTGAATGCGCAGCTGGAAGTCGTCGACCTTGGCACGGTCACGCCGTCGCTGAATCTGCCCGGTGTGCGTCACCTGAACATCGGCGCGGGCACGGCCAACTTCGTCAACGGCCCGGCCATGACTGAGGCCCAGGGGCGGTTGGCCCTGCAAGCCGGTCGCGACAGCGCACGCCGTGCACTGGATAACGGCGCCCAGCTGTTTATCGGTGGCGAGATGGGCATCGGCAACACCGCCGCCGCCAGCGCCTTGGCGTGCGCGTTGCTCGATTGCGCGGTGAGTGACCTGACCGGTCCGGGCACCGGTTTGAATGCCCAGGGCGTCAGCCACAAGGTGGCCGTCATCGAACGCGCGCTGGCGCTGCATGCCGGGCAACGGGGTAACGCGCTGCACACGCTGTTCAACCTCGGCGGTTTTGAAATTGCCGCGCTGGTGGGGGCGTATCTGGCCTGCGCCCAGGAAGGCATCGTGGTGCTGGTGGACGGGTTTATCTGCACGGTCGCCGCCTTGGTTGCCACGCGCCTGAACCCGGCATGCCGTGAGTGGCTGGTGTTTGGTCATCGTGGCGCCGAACCAGGCCATCGTCATGTGCTGCAAAGCCTCGACGCGCAACCGTTGCTGGAGCTGGGTCTGCGCCTGGGTGAAGGCAGCGGCGCGGCGCTGGCCGTGCCGATGTTGCGCCTGGCGTGTGCGCTGCACGGGCAGATGGCGACGTTCGCCGAAGCGGCCGTGGCAGATCGCCCGGCATGACCTTGCACCTGGACCTGCTGCGCCACGGCGAAACCGAGCTGGGCGGTGGCCTGCGCGGCAGCCTCGACGATGCGTTGACGGCCAGGGGCTGGGCGCAGATGCGCGCCGCCGTGCTGGAACAGGGGCCGTGGGACCGGTTGATCAGTTCGCCGCTGCAACGCTGCGCGCTGTTTGCCCATGAGCTGGGCGCGCGGCTGAATCTGCCGGTGAGCCTGGAAAAGGATCTGCAGGAGCTGCACTTCGGTGCATGGGAAGGGCAGAGCGCCGCAGCGCTGATGGAGACCGACGCTGAAGGGCTGGGCCGGTTCTGGGCCGATCCGTACGCTTTTACGCCGCCTGAGGGCGAGCGCGTCAGCGACTTTTCCGAGCGTGTTCTCGGCGCCGTTTCACGTCTGCATCAGGCCTATGCCGGTGAGCGTGTGTTGTTGATCAGCCACGGTGGCGTAATGCGCCTGCTGCTGGCGCAGGCGCGCGGCTTGCCTCGGGCGCAACTGCTGAATGTCGAAGTCGGCCACGGCGGGCTGTTCAGCCTGCAGGTGACAGTCGACGGCGTGTTAAAGGAAGGAATCTGACAATGTTGCCGTTCTGGATCGCCCTGCAATTTCTCAGCAGCCTGCCGATTCGTCTGCCGGGCATGCCGCAGCCTCAGGAGTTGGGGCGTTCGCTGCTGTTTTATCCGCTGGTGGGGTTGTTGTTCGGGTTGCTGTTATGGGCGCTGAATACAGCACTGATGGGCGCGCCGTTGTTGCTGCACGCCGCGTTGTTGCTGACGGCCTGGGTGCTGCTCAGTGGCGGTCTGCACCTGGACGGCCTGGCGGACAGCGCCGATGCCTGGCTCGGCGGCTTTGGCGACCGCGAGCGCACGCTGACCATCATGAAAGACCCGCGCAGCGGGCCGATTGCCGTGGTCACCCTGGGCTTGGTATTGCTGCTCAAGTTCACCGCGCTGGTGGCCTTGATCGAGCAGCACAACGGCGCGGCGCTGATTCTAGCGCCGCTGATCGGGCGGGCTTCGATGCTGGCGCTGTTCCTCACCACACGCTATGTGCGTGCAGGCGGATTGGGGCAGGCGCTGGCGGATCATCTGCCGAGGGTTGTCGGCCAGCAAGTGCTGATCCTCAGTGGCCTGGCCTGCATCCTGATCGGCGGTTTCAGTGGCGGGGTTGCCGTTTTGCTCGCGGCCCTGTGCTTTATCGGGCTGCGTCAGTTGATGGTCAATCGGCTCGGCGGCACCACTGGCGACACCGCAGGAGCCCTGCTGGAGCTGCTGGAAGTCGCGGTGTTGGTCGGCTTGGCGCTGTAACACTTTCTTGCATTTCCATAATCGCGGGTATATACACGTTCCATGCTTGCCTCCCAATGTTTATGCACCAACCTGCGACGTGCCGCCCGTGGCGTCAGCAGGCATTACGACGGCGCTCTCGACGGCTTCGGGATCAACGTCGCCCAGTATTCTTTGCTGTGTAACCTGCAGCGCCTCGACCAACCGAGCATTTCCAGCCTGGCCGAAGCCATGGGCCTGGATCGCAGCACGTTAGGGCGCAACCTGCGGGTGTTGGAAGGCGAAGGCCTGGTGCAGTTGGTTGAGGGTGACGACCTGCGCAACCGCCTGGTGCTGTTGACGGCGGCCGGCGAAGAACGCCTGGCTGCCGCCTTGCCGGCGTGGGAAGCGGCGCAGCAGAAATTAATTGACCGGTTAGGCGCCGAAAAGCGCGAAACCCTGTTGGCCTTGCTGGACGAACTCGCCTGAAAGCGGGTTTGTTCGACTACAAGCGGGTATATACCCGCGAGCGGAGAATAAGAAATGACCTCGATGTGGCGCACCAGTGGCTGGGTTCTTGTGGGGAGTGCGCTGATCCTGGCGTTGTCGTTGGGCGTGCGGCATGGCTTCGGCTTGTTCCTGGCGCCGATGAGCATGGAGTTCGGCTGGGGCCGTGAGACCTTTGCCTTCGCCATCGCCCTGCAAAACCTGATCTGGGGCCTGGCACAGCCGTTTACCGGCGCCCTGGCCGACCGTTTCGGCGCCACCAAGGCGGTATTTGTCGGCGGGGTACTTTACGCCGTGGGCCTGGTGTTGATGGGCATGTCCGACTCGGCGTGGTCGTTGTCGCTTAGCGCAGGGTTACTGATTGGCATCGGCCTGTCGGGCACGTCGTTCTCGGTCATTCTCGGTGTTGTCGGCCGCGCCGTGCCGCCGGAAAAGCGCAGCATGGCCATGGGCATCGCCAGCGCAGCAGGTTCTTTCGGCCAATTTGCCATGGTGCCGGGCACCTTGGGCCTGATCAGCTGGTTGGGCTGGTCGGCCGCCTTGCTCGCACTGGGTTTGATGGTGGCGCTGATCCTGCCGCTGGTGGCGATGCTCAAGGACAAACCGCTGCCCGTGATGGTCGGCCAGCAAACGCTGCGTGAAGCGCTGAAAGAGGCCTGCTCCCATTCCGGGTTCTGGTTGCTGGCGTTCGGCTTTTTCGTATGCGGGTTCCAGGTGGTGTTTATTGGTGTGCACCTGCCGGCGTATCTGGTGGACCAGCATCTGCCGGCCACGGTCGGCACCACGGTGCTGGCGTTGATCGGCCTGTTTAATGTGTTTGGTACGTACACGGCGGGATGGCTCGGCGGGCGCATGTCCAAGCCGCGTTTGCTCACCGGCTTGTACCTGCTGCGCGCGGTGGTGATCGTGTTGTTCCTGTGGGCGCCGGTGACCGAAGTCACGGCCTACCTGTTTGGCATGGCCATGGGCTTTTTGTGGCTGTCCACCGTGCCGCTGACCAACGGCACCGTCGCCACCTTGTTTGGCGTGCGCAACCTGTCGATGCTCGGCGGTATTGTGTTCCTGTTCCACCAGCTCGGTTCGTTCCTCGGCGGCTGGTTGGGTGGGGTGGTTTATGATCGAACCGGTAACTACGATTTGATCTGGCAGGTGGCTATTCTGCTGAGCCTGCTCGCTGCCGCGCTGAATTGGCCGGTGCGCGAGCGGCCGGTGGCGCGTTTGCAGACGCAAATGGAGGCGGCATGAGTGTGACGGTGCGCTGGCTGGCCCTTTCGGCGGGCGTGGTTTTGTTGTTGCTGGCCTGGTGGGGCTGGCAGCATGGCGGGCTGGCGTTGATGCAACTGGGTATGTCGATCTGTTAAGTTCTGTGTCTGAACTGACTCAAGGACATCCAAGATGCTGATGCGCTGGCTCGCTGTACCCGTCCTGATGGCTGTTGGCAGCGTGGCCATGGCCGCCAATTGCCCGCCGTTGCTGGAGGGCCAATTGCCCAAGTTGCGGGCCAAGGAATCCATCGATTTGTGTCAGCGCTTTGCTGGCAAGCCGCTGGTGATCGTCAATACCGCCAGCTTCTGTGGCTTTGCGCCGCAGTTCAAAGGTCTTGAAGCCTTGTATCAGCGCTACAAGGGGCAAGGGCTGGAAGTGATCGGCGTGCCGTCCGATGACTTCAAGCAGGAAGCCAAGACCGGTGAAGAGACTGCCAAGGTCTGTTACGTGAATTACGGCGTGACCTTTACGATGACCGAGCCGCAGACGGTAAAGGGGCCGGATGCGGTGCATCTGTTCAAGATCCTGGCGCAGCAGACCAGTGCGCCGAAGTGGAATTTCTATAAGTACGTGGTGGATCGCCAGGGCAAGGTGATTGCCAATTTCTCGAGTTTGACCAAGCCCGATAGCCCGGATTTGATCGAGGCGGTGGAGGCGGCGCTAGCTTCGAAGCCCTGAACGCCGGCCATTAAAAAGCCCCGCCTCCTTTTTTGGAGAGCGGGGGCTTTTTTTATACGCGTTGGATCAGAACTTGTACGTCACACCCAGGCCGAAGCCGTTGGCGCTGTTTTCGTACTTGGCGCTGTAGGACGAGCCCAGCGCGTTGACCTTGTTGACCTTGACTGGCTCTTCCTTAAGGTAGGAGTAAGCCACGTCGACGATCATGTTCGGCATTACTTCGTAGCCCAGGCCAACACTGAAAATGGTCCGGTCACCGGTAGGGATGCGTGGCGAACGGTCGGTGTTGTTGGTTGGCGACTGGTCGAAAGTCAGGCCGGTACGCAGTACCACTTGTTTGGTGACTTGGTACGAAGTACCCAAGGCATACGCCCAGGTGTCATGCCAGTTCTGTGGCTCGCTGATGGTACCCACGATCTGCGGAGCGGCAAGGCCGCCAGCTCGGGTAACGCCCTGGTTTTCGACGGTGATGTCTTTCAGGCGGCTCCAGCGAGTCCAGGTGGAACCGGCGTAGAGTTTCCAGGCATCGCTCAGGTCCTGTGTCACGGACAGGTCGTAAGACTCAGGCGTATCAATGCTCAACGACGCATCGTAGCGGCCGCTTGCCAGCAGTGGAGCCGTCAGGTTCGGTGCCGTTACTTGGGTGTGGCCTTCAAGCTTGTAGCTGACTTTGGAGTGGTAAGTCAGGCCCACGCGCGTGGTATCGGTGGCTTGTACCAGCACGCCGACGTTGAAGCCAACAGCCGTATCGTCACCTTTGATCGTGACGTTGGTATTCGGGACAGCCGGGTTTGTCGACAGAGCCAACTCAGATTCCAGCTTGCCGGAAATACGGTTGATGGTCGGGCCAAAACCGATGGAAACCCGATCGTTGAAGGCGTAGCTGACGGTTGGCTGCAAGGTGATGACCGACACTTTGCTGTAGCTGCCGAACGAGCGACCCTGGAAGCCCCTCTCATAATCGGTAACCAGGCCGAAAGGTGCATAAACACCAACGCCGACGGCCCACTGATCATTGAGTTTGTTGGTGTAGAAACCAAACGGGACCGCTGTGAAGGGCACCATGTCGCCTTTGTTACTGCCGAAAGAACGGCCGCTGGCGTTTTTGATGTCAGTCGAGGCATCGATAGCGGCTACACCACCGGTAATCTGCTGGCCTTCGAGGCGAGCCATACCGGCAGGGTTACCGTACACAGTGCTGGCGTTATCGGCAGAAGAAGAACGGCCTGCGAAACCCGTACCCATGCCCGCGACGTCTTGTTCGTTCAAGGCGAAGCCGCTTGCAAACAGTTGGGAGGAGGCCATGGTAACGGCGAGGCTAAGTGTGGTCTTGAGCATTACTTTTTTCATTATTAGAACTCCGTGGTGATCACCGCTGCGGAAAGTAACAATAAATTTAAGTTAGCGCTATAGGGCGTAATGCAGGAGATAGAGCGGTTTTGTAGGACAATCCGACCAGATTCGCGGTTTTTTGCCGAATCTTGCAAAACGCCTGATCAACAAGTGACCTGATTCATGGGTGAAACACAGGTTTGCCACGCTTGGGTGAAGTCCCGGAGCCGACCTTGAGGGTGAAATATTTCTTTCCAGATACGCGCCATGGCCAGCACATCACCCGCTGGCGGCAGGGCAGGGCGGTGTTGTTCTACCAGTAGCCAGGCGATGGCGGTGGCGTAACGCAGGTTCACGGTCAGTTCCAGCTGCGGCGCGCTGAGGAATGCATGCTGGCTGGCCAGGCCACGTACCAGGCTGGCGCGTTCGGGGTCTTGTGCGAGGTAGCCGTCCCACAGGGCGCGGTGACGAGGTTCGGTGATGCTGTAGAGGCCGTGGCCGCGCCGGTCATGCAGGGCCGAGCCGAGTTCCGACTGGCTGGCGGCAATGCCCAGCAGCAGGGCTTCGGCTGTCGGGTTATGGCGGCCGAGGTATATCAGCGTCGGCCTGATCACATAACGACACAATTCACTGGCGGCGATACCCATACAAGCCTCGATCCATGAAAGTGGTCGACGATGCCTGAGAGGGGGCTTGGCAGCTGTGAATCGGATCTCAGGCTCGTCGCAAGCGGATCATGCCGCTTGAGTTGAAGTGTAGTGTCATATTTACGATGTAAAGGATTGTTTTTAAAACATCTTCTTCATTTAGTTATAACGTTTATATCGTTTTGACCTTAAGTCATTGCCTGTGCTTAAACGCCAGGCAATAAAAAACCCTGCGTTTTAAGCAGGGTTTTTTGTGTTTCAGCGACTCGGGTCGATCAGGCAATCAATGCCTGACGGGTACGCTCGATCACGGCCTGCAGCGGCTCTGCGCTGGAGTATTGATCGGGGTACAGGCGTTCGCTGTGACGCGCGATGCCGTGTTCGTTGACCAGGGTGAAGCTGAAGCAGCCTTTGCGAGCGGCCATGATCAGGCAGTTCATTGGTGCAAAAGCGTTGGTGAGGGTGCGAATGGCATCCTGAGTGTGGATTTGAGTGGACATATTATTGGTGTTCCTACAAATGACACGGATAAGAACCGTGCAACGTTAAAACGTTCCAGTAACGTTGATCACCATTGATCAAACGAAGAACCCGACTGGAACAAAGCAGCCAGTTTGAAGCGCTAATAAGTTAGGCGCGCTTGGGCTGGCAGGTAGGTACTTAGGAGGGCAGGCAACACGACAAGGGCAAAGGTTCTGGGCCCGGGGTGAAGATCCTGATCAATTTGCAGGTTGGTTCGGTCAGAGTATTTAAACTTCGCGACACCCTTTGCTTGTTCAAAGGCAGTGTCGTCACAAGGAATACCTGGAAACCATCGAGGTGGTCGATCCCGTGTTGTTCAGGGGAGTTGTTCGACCAGAATTGACTTTCAGCTTGGTACTAACGCCGCGGATAGTAACGGATTGAAACACGGAAGGGAAGTGTGATAGCCAAAAAACCTTGATCAGGCGCCCAGCAACCCGCGATAGACCAGCACTGTAACCGCCGCCGCCAGTGAGCAACCCAGCCCGTAGGCCGCCAGGGTGAGGCGCAAGGAGCGGCCGGTCTCGATCACTTTGATCACGTCGCGCATGTCATTGATCCGACCTTCACCCAGTTCGATGCACAGGCTCACGGCGGTAAACGCTGCCGACAGCAGGATGGCGATGGCAAACAAAGCACCGTCGGGCGAGGGCAGCGCTGCATTGATACCCAGCGAGGTCGCGCAGATAGCCAGCAACAACACGGCGAATAAGAGGATTCCTTTCATCGAGCCTTTCGAGGTTGCGTGGAGGTAGGGCAGTGTGGCGAGCCGGGGCTGAGTTGAAAAGTCCCCGGCCTGGACCTCCGGTAACATTTTTCAGACGTGTAGGCGCAAAAAATCTCGGCGATATAACCAGCGGATGGGTACTTGTGCACATTAGTTGCGAGGTGTGTAACCACTCTGATCCCGGCCCGGAAGCAGCGCCGTTTGCCTGTAATGAAAATTTAAGTCAATGAAAAATATCGCTTTTTTTTATTGGTGAAAAAATCGTCAGTTTGACTGCGGCCCCCGTTCCATGGGCCTTTGCGCGAGTTAAAGGCGGGTTGTCCACTGAGTTATCCACAGCTTCTGTGGATTGTCCCAAGCGCTTGCTCTAGAACGGGCGTGCACGGATTTTTCAGCTTTACCTGTAGGAAAAAAAGAGTAGAGTGGCGCGCCTTCCGTTCTGTCCCGCAGTGCTTTATGAAGTTTCGCTCAGTATCACCTTCTGTTACCGACACCCCTCAGACTGTTACCGCACCCAAGCGTTTTTCCTTGAAAGTTGCCTTGTGGCTGCTCGACAGCCCGCGCCTGGGGCACAGCACCAACGTCAAGCACTTCGCCGGGCGCTTGCTCAAGCAGCCGGCTCGTGAAGGTGTGGTGGCTGCGCAGAGCCGCCTGGGCCAGTTAATGTGCCGTGAGTGCGGCAATGCCCGCGACCGTCGCATCGGCCATGACCTGCTGCGTCTGGCCGCGCGTGCCGGCGACCGCCGCGCCCAACGCGAACTGGGCCAGGTCGAAGACTGAGCTGTCCTCCAGCCCTGTGCTTGGTTAACCTTGGTCTTTTTCGGTGATGGCAGAAATGGCGATGGCTTTTGACTGGACCAGTATTGCCTTGGGCGTCGCTGGCGCTGCAGTGCCTTTATTGGCCGTGTGCTGGCAGATTCAACGGCGGTTGAGCGCGCGCATGACCGGCTGGGAGCTGCTCGAAGAGCGCCTGGCCACCGCGCAGCTGGCCCAGGAAGGGCTGGCCGCGCAACTCGACGCCAGCCGCGACGAGATCAGCGACCTAAGCCAGGCCAACGCCGCCAAACAAGCTGACTTGGCGGCCGTGCGCCGTGAAGTCGAACTGCTGCAGATCGACCGCGATAACGCCCGCGACGCCGCCCATGCCTGGAACCTAGACCGCAGCGCCAAGGACACCGAGCTACGCCGTCTCGACGCGCTGTCGGCTGCACTGCGCGCTGAACTGCGCGAGCAACAGGACAGCCATCAACAGCGCCTTGCCGACCTGCAAGGCTCGCGGGACGAGCTGCGCGCGCAATTCGCCGAGCTGGCAGGGAAGATTTTCGACGAACGTGAACAGCGCTTTGCCGAAACCAGCCAGGAACGCCTCGGCCAGTTGCTCGACCCACTCAAGGAACGTATCCAGTCCTTCGAAAAGCGCGTGGAAGAAAGCTACCAGAATGAAGCGCGTGAGCGCTTTTCCCTGGCCAAGGAGCTTGAACGCCTGCAGCAACTGAACCTGCGTCTGTCGGACGAAGCCACCAACCTCACCCGTGCGCTCAAGGGCCAGAAAACCCAGGGTAACTGGGGCGAGTTGATCCTTGAACGTGTACTGGAACATGCCGGGCTGGAGAAGGGCCGCGAGTACCAGACTCAAGTCAGCCTCAAAGGCCCGGACGGCGAGCGCTTCCAGCCGGACGTGCTGATCATGTTGCCCGGCGACAAACAGGTGGTGGTCGACTCCAAGGTCAGCCTGACGGCCTATCAGCAATACGTGGCGGCAGACGATGACGTGATTGGCCAGGCTGCCCTGAAGCAGCACGTGCTGTCCTTGCGTAATCATGTCAAAGGTCTGGCCGGCAAGGACTACAAGCGCCTGGAAGGCCTGCACAGCCTGGATTTCGTGTTGTTGTTCGTGCCGATAGAAGCCGCATTTTCCGCCGCGTTGCAGGCCGAACCGAACCTGTTCCAGGAGGCGTTCGACCGCCATATCGTCATCGTCAGCCCCACGACCTTGCTCGCCACCCTGCGGGTTATCGACAGCCTGTGGAAGCAGGAACGCCAGAGCCAGAACGCGCGGGAAATTGCCGAGCGTGCCGGCTGGCTCTATGACAAGTTCGTGCTGTTTATCCAGGACCTGGATGAGGTGGGCAACCGCCTGCAGCAGTTGGATAAGGCTTACAGCGCGGCGCGAAACAAGCTGACGGATGGGCGTGGAAACCTGGTCAGTCGTACCGAGCAGTTAAGGTTGCTGGGCGCGCGTGCGAGTAAAAGCCTGCCGGCGGATTTGCTCGAGCGGGCGATGACCGATTCGGATGGCGTGGCGCATCTACCTGAATAAACGCAGTCCGAAATGTGGGAGCGGGCTTGCTCGCGAATGCGCAGTGTCAGGCGACGTATTTAGTGGCTGACACACTGCTTTCGCGAGCAAGCCCGCTCCCACATTTTTAACTGAGTTCAGCCGAATTACAGTGGCAAATGCCGACTCAACAACGCCCGCAACGCCGCCGGCTTCACCGGCTTGGCCAAATAATCCAACCCTGCCGCATGCACCTCGGCCACCATCTCCGGACGCCCATCGGCGCTGATCACCACGCCGGGAATCGGCTCCGCCAATTGCGCGCGCAGCCAGCCCATCAACTCGGTGCCGGTTTCGCCATGGTCCAGGTGGTAATCCACCAGCGCCAGTTGCGGGCGCACGCCCTCGGCCAACAGTGCCGCGCATTGCGCCTGGTCGGTGGCGGTCCACACCTCGCAACCCCAGCGGGTGAGCAGGCTGCGCATGCCGATCAGGATGCTTTCTTCATTGTCCACGCACAGCACCTGCGCCCCGCTCAACGCCAGCCCGTTGTCTGGCGTCGGCTTGGCTTTCGGGCTGGCCTGGTTACGCGCCAAAGGCACGCGCACGCTGAACACGCTGCCTTTGCCCGGCCACGAACGCACGCTCAGGCGGTGGCCGAGTACCCGGCACAAGCCGTCGGCGATCGCCAGGCCCAGGCCCAGACCTTTTTCGGCGCGGGTCTGGTGGCTGTCGAGGCGTTTGAACTCTTCGAAGATCACCTGCTGTTTATCCAGCGGGATGCCCGGGCCACGGTCCCAGACTTCCAGGCACAATTCACCCTGGCGCCGGCGTACGCCAAGCAGTACTGGGCCGTCGGCATAGCGGAAGGCGTTGGTGAGAAAATTCTGCAGGATGCGCCGCAGCAACTTGATGTCACTGTCCACCCGCAAGCGGCTACCACGCAGGCGGAAACGCAGGCCTTGCTCGTGGGCCAGGGCCTTGAATTCGGCGCCGAGGGTGTCGAACAGCTCGTTGAGGACGAAAGGCTGGCGTTGTGGGTTGATCTTGCCGTTTTCCAGGCGCGAAATATCCAACAGGTCGCTGATCAGGTCTTCGGCGGAGCGCAGCGAGCTGTCCAGGTGCTGCACCAACTGCCGGGCTTCGCTGGACAGGCCGTCGTTCTGGTGGGAGAGGGCCGCTGAGAACAGCCGCGCCGCGTTTAGCGGTTGCATCAGGTCATGGCTTACCGCAGCCAGGAAGCGCGTCTTCGACTGGCTGGCGGATTCGGCCACGCCTTTGGCGTCGGTGAGCGCCACATTCAGTTGCGACAGTTCATGGGTGCGCTCGGTCACCCGTTGTTCCAGGCCCTCGTTGGCCTCAGTCAGCGCCTGCTCGGCTTCACGGAAGGCGGTGATGTCGGTGAAGCTCATGACAAATCCGCCACCGGGCATCGGATTGCCGATCAGCTCGATCACGCGGCCATTTGGAAACAGCCGTTCGGAGGTGTGCGCGCGGCCCTGACGCATCCAATGCAGGCGTCGCGCCACGTGCACTTCGGCCTCACCCGGCCCGCACAGGCCGCGCTCGGCGTTGTAGCGAATGATGTCGGCAATCGGCCGGCCCACGCTGATCAAGCCGTCGGGGTAGTTGAACAGCTCCAGGTAACGCCGGTTCCAGGCCACCAACTTCAGCGACTGGTCGACCACGCTGATGCCCTGGGTGATGTTTTCGATCGCGCCTTGCAGCAACGCGCGGTTGAACTGCAGCACTTCAGAGGCTTCGTCGGCGATGCGTACGACGTCCTCCAGCTGCATTTCCCGCCCTTCAATCGCCGCTTTAACCACGGCACGCGTCGAAGAAGCGCCGAGCACGCCGGCCAACAGGCGTTCGGTGTGGGCGATCCAATCGTTATCGGCATTCTGGTTGGGGTTAAAGCCTTTGCCTTGGCGATAGGCGAAGCGGATAAAGCTCTGCTGGGCACGTTCTTCGCCGACAAAACGCGCCGCCAGGCTGAGCAGGTCGCTGATCTGTACCGACAACATCGAGCGCGCGCTGGCGCGTTGGCTGATTTCCTGGCCAATAAAGCGTCCGGCCTGCCAGTGCTCGGACACCCGTGTGCGCGATAGCATCGAGACCCACACGAACAGCGTGAAGTTACCCGCCAGCGAGAACACCGTGCCAAGGGTCAGCGAGGTGACGGCGAAGCCAAACGGGTGCGAATGCAGCCACGTCAGACCGGGGAAAAGGCTCAGCGACCAGCCCAGGCTTTTCGCCGTAACCGGTAGGACCAAGGTGTAGAACCACAAGAATGTGCCCGCCGCCAACCCGGCAAATACCCCGCGCCTGTTAGCCTGCTTCCAGTACAGCGCGCCGAGCATCGCCGGGGCCAGTTGGGTGACCGCCGCAAACGCAATCTGGCCGATGGTCGCCAGGCTCGCGGTGGAACCGAGCAGCCGGTAACTCACGTAGGCCAGCAACAGGATGATCACGATGCTGACCCGGCGCACCGACAGCATCCAGTGGCGGAACACTTCGAATGGCCGCTCGGCGCTGGAGCGCCGCAGCAGCCACGGCAGCAACATGTCGTTGGAGACCATGGTCGACAAGGCAATGCTGGCGACAATCACCATGCCAGTCGCCGCCGATGCACCGCCGATAAACGCCAGCACCGCGAGGGCCGGATGCGCTTCGGCCATGGGCAGGCTGATCACGTAGGAATCCGGCAATACGGAGCCTGGCAAAAGCATTTTGCCGCCGAGGGCGATAGGAATCACAAACAGTGCCGCGAGGATCAAGTAGGCCGGGAACACCCACTTGGCCAGGCGCAAATCCTGCGGGTCGATGTTCTCCACCACGGTCACATGGAACTGCCGGGGCAGGCAGATAATCGCCATCATCGCCACGCCGGTTTGCACCACCATCGATGGCCAGTTGATGGTTTCTTTCCAGTATTCCTCAAGGCGCGGCGCCAGCATCGCCTGGCTGAACAAGTCACCGAAACCGTCGTACAAGCCGTAGGTCACGAACGCACCGACGGCGAGAAAGGCGAACAGCTTGACCAGCGATTCAAACGCAATCGCCAGCACCATGCCACGGTGGTGTTCAGTGGCGTCGAGGTTGCGTGTGCCAAACACAATGGTGAACAGCGCGAGCACCAGCGACACGATAAGCGCGGTGTCCTGGGCGCGGGTGCCGGTGGTGTCGGGGCCGGAGCCGATCAACAGGTTCACGCCCAGCACGATGCCTTTGAGTTGCAGGGCGATGTAGGGCAGCACGCCGACCAGGCAGATCAGCGCCACCACCACTGCCAGGGATTGGGATTTGCCGTAGCGCGCGGCGATAAAGTCGGCGATAGAGGTGATGTTTTCCTGCTTGCTGATCAGAATCATCTTCTGCAGCACCCAAGGTGCCAACACCAGCAACAGTACCGGTCCGAGGTAAATCGGTAAAAAGGCCCACAGTTGTTCGGCGGCCTGGCCTACGGCGCCGAAGAAGGTCCAGCTGGTGCAGTAAACGGCCAGCGACAGGCTATACACCCACGCACGCACCCGTGGCGGCAGCGGCGCGTGGCGGCGGTCCCCGTAAAAGGCGATGGCAAACATAATGGCCATATAGGCCAGGGCAACGGCGGCGATCAGCCCGCTGGACAGCGTCATGGTAACTCCGAGCATAAGAACACCCAGGCATTCCGGGCCCGGTGGCACAGTCTCGCATGATGCTTGGGGTTAGTCAGTGTCGACCAAGGTCGTGTGCAGGATCTGGCGTGTATGGCTACTGGCTTTTGTGGGAGCTGGCTTGCCTGCGATTCAGGCTCCGCGGTGTGACAGTTGCACCGTGGCGATGCTATCGCGGGCAAGCCCGGCTCCCACGCAAGCCAGCGCCCACAGTTATCGCGGCGGCAGGGTCTTCTGGCGCAGGATATAGATCGTCACGAGCACCGCACTGGTCAGCATAAACCCACGTGCCCACGGCAGCGGCACCAGGTAGCAGGAGACGCCAATGCTCAGCCACATCAGGCCGATGGCATAGACCTTGCCCTTGAGCGGGATGCCATTGCCATCCAGGTAATCTTTGATCCACGGGCCCAGGCGCGGGTGTTCCACCAGCCAGTGGTAGAAACGCGGGGAGCTTCGAGCGAAGCAGGCGGCGGCGAGTAGCAGGAAGGGGGTGGTTGGCAGCACCGGCAGGAAGATGCCGATCACCCCCAGCGCCACGCTCAGCCAGCCGATGGCCAGCAGTGCGTAACGCAGGAGCGGCGAGCGAGTGCCCATGGGTGTCACGGGCAAACGACTCAGTGGTGACGTGGCTTGAGGATCGCCGGTTTTTCGTCAGGCGCGTTGCACAGCAGGTACAGCGCGGTCAGGGCTTCCGGAATCTGTACGATCATGTCGTCCATCAGGTTGGCGTCGGAGGCGATGTCGGAGAACTCCGGCTGGTCGTCGAACAGGCCCGAACCGACCATGATCGGCAGCAGCATTTCGCTGACTTCTTCCTCGGCGGTTTCAAACCAGGCGGCTTCGCGCAGGAACACGCCTTCCATGAAGCCGATGCACCAGCCGCGCAGGTCGGAGTCATCCGGGTCTTCGCCCAGGTCCAGCTCGCAAGGCAGCTCGAATTCCTCATCGGAAGCCAATTGGCGACCGATATGGGCCTTGAGGGCCAGCAGGGTGGATTCGATTTCTTCGCGCTGGGCGGCATCAGCGTAGTGCGGCTCTTCGGCAAACAAGGCGTCGATCCACTCACGGTCCGGCACGATGTCGGAAGAGATCGACAGGGCGGTCAGGTAGCCGTGGGCGGCCACGTAGTCCAGCGCCTCGTCATGCAGCTCATCGGCGTCGAGGAAGGCTTGCAGGCGGGTTAGTTGCTCAGCGAAGGACATTACGGGATACCTTGGGAATAAACGATGCGCAATTCTAGGCTTTCTTGAGCGCCCCGGCCAGCTGCAAGGCATATTTGCCGGGTTTTAGATAGCAGTCGCTATTCGTCAGTGGCGCCCTTTGCGGGCCGACGCTCGGGTATACTGCCGCGTTTTGTGATGCCCCTGCAGGCCAAGCGCCAACCCGCGAAAACTTCGCTTACGGATTATTTCCCGTGAAGCCCGGGTTTTTCGGCCAGCCTGTACAGAGGGATTTCGGCACCATTTTGGAGTTTTACATGCTCGAGCAGGCTCAACGCGTCCTCAAGGACATCTTCGGCTACGACAGCTTTCGTGGCCGCCAGGGTGCGATCATTGAGCGCGTGGCCAGTGGCGGTGATGCCCTGGTATTGATGCCTACCGGCGGCGGCAAGTCGTTGTGCTTTCAGGTGCCGGCGCTGTTGCGTAATGGCTTGGCCGTGGTGGTGTCGCCGCTGATCGCATTGATGGACGATCAGGTTGCCACCCTCGAAGAACTCGGCGTCGCCGCCGCGTCGTTGAACTCCACCCTCAGCGCCGAGCAGCAGCGCGACCTGGCCGCGCGAATCAAACGCGGCGAAGTCAAGATGCTCTACCTGGCGCCTGAGCGCCTGGTGCAGCCGCGGATGCTGGCATTTTTGCAGAGCCTGGAAATCGCCCTGTTTGCCATCGACGAAGCCCACTGCGTATCGCAATGGGGCCACGATTTCCGTCGCGAATATTTGCAGTTGGGCCAGTTGGCGGAATTATTTCCCGACGTCCCGCGTATCGCCCTGACGGCCACCGCCGACAAACGCACCCGCGAAGAGATCGTCGAGCGCCTGCATTTGCAGAACGCCGAGCGTTTCCTGTCGAGCTTCGACCGGCCGAATATTTTCTACCGTATCGTGCCCAAGGAGCAGCCACGCAAGCAGTTGCTGGCGTTTCTGTCCGAGCGGCGCAGTGATGCGGGCATCGTCTATTGCCTGTCACGCAAGAAGGTCGACGAAGTGGCCGCGTTCCTCTGCGAGCAAGGTTACCCGGCGCTGCCGTACCACGCGGGCCTGCCCAATGAAACGCGCTCTGCGCACCAGAAACGCTTCCTCAACGAGGAAGGCCTGATCATGGTGGCGACCATCGCGTTCGGCATGGGCATCGACAAATCCAACGTGCGTTTCGTTGCGCACATGGACCTGCCCAAGTCCCTTGAGGCGTACTACCAGGAAACCGGTCGCGCCGGCCGTGATGGCCTGCCGGCGGATGCCTGGATGGTCTACGGCCTGCAAGACGTGGTGATGCTCAAGCAGATGCTGCAGAACTCCGAAGGCGACGAGCGCCACAAGCGCCTGGAGCAACACAAGCTCGACGCCATGCTGTCGCTGTGTGAAGAGACCCGCTGCCGCCGTCAAACCCTGCTGGCGTATTTCGACGAAGACATGCCCGAGCCGTGCGGCCACTGCGACAACTGCGTCGACGGCGTGCAGACCTGGGACGCCACCGAACCGGCGCGCCAGGCGCTGTCGACCATCTACCGCACGGGGCAGCGCTACGGCGTCGGCCACCTGGTGGATGTATTGCTGGGCAAGGACAACGAAAAAGTGCGCAGCTTCGGCCACGAAAAACTCTCGGTCTATGGCGTTGGCAAGGCCCGCGCAGAGGGTGAGTGGCGCTCTCTGTTCCGGCAGATGGTTGCACGCAACCTCGTGGATATTGACATTGAAGGCTATGGCGGCCTGCGCTTGAACGACAGTTGCCGGCCATTGCTCAAGGGCGAAGTGAGCCTGGAGCTGCGCCGCGACCTCAAGCCGCAAACCACCGCCAAAAGCAGCAGCACCAGCCCGGCCAGCCAGTTGGTACGTGGCGAAGAGCGCGAACAGTGGGAAGCCTTGCGCACCCTGCGGCGTAAGTTGGCGCAGGAGCACAGCGTGCCGCCTTACGTCATCTTCCCCGACTCCACGTTGCTGGAGATGCTGCGCGAGCAGCCCACCACCCTGGCCGAAATGGGCCGGGTCAGCGGTGTGGGTGCACGCAAGCTGGAGCGTTACGGGCAGGCCTTCCTCGAAGTGCTTGGCGGGCAGGCCGAAGCGCCGAAGGAAGTCGCCGATATTCGCCACGAACTGATCAGCCTGGCGCGTGCCGGCATGACCCCGATGCAGATTGCCGGCCAGCTGCAATGTTCGGAAAAGAACGTCTACACCTTGCTGGCCGAATCCATCGGCAAGCAGCAGCTGTCGTTGGAGCAGGCCCTTGATTTGCCGGAAGATCTGCTCGGTGAAATCCAGGACGCCTTCCTCGACGGAGAAGGCGAACTGCCACCGGTTACGGAGATCGCGCCGCTGTTTACCGGGCGCGTTCCAGAGGGTGTTTTGTACTGCGTGCGGGCCGCGCTGCAGTCTGAATTCGAAATTTAGTGTGCCAATTGCGCCAATGTAACGAATCAGTACATAGCGACGCTTGCCTCCTGGCATGGCTCATGCTTAGCTGACTAATAATTAGCCACACTTTATTTTCAGTCTAAACCACGAGTTTTTTATGCCGTTAACCGATCAACACCGCTTTGGCATGCAGTTGGCGCAAATGTCCCGAGGTTGGCGCGCCGAGCTGGACCGCCGTTTGGCGGGGCTGGGTTTGTCCCAGGCACGTTGGCTGGTGCTGTTGCACCTGGCCCGTTTCACCGAGGCGCCGACCCAGCGTGAGCTGGCACAAAGTGTCGGGGTAGAAGGGCCGACCCTGGCACGCCTGCTCGACAGTCTCGAAGGCCAGGGCCTGGTGCAACGCCAGGCCGTGCTCGAAGACCGCCGCGCCAAGCGCATTTTGCTCTGCGACACCGCCCGCCCTTTGATCGAACAAATTGAAACCATCGCCACGGCGTTGCGCCATGAACTGTTTGTGGGCGTGGACGAAGAGGATTTGCGCGTGTGCATGCGGGTGCATGGGCACATTCTGGCGAATCTGGAAAAGTCCTGATCTCAGATACACAGAGATAAAAAATGTGGGAGCTGGCTTGCCTGCGATAGCGGTAGTTCAGTCAGCTTATTCAGCGACTGATACACCGCCATCGCAGGCAAGCCAGCTCCCACACAAGCCAGCTCCCACCGTTGTTTTTTTACTGCCTAGAACGTCTGGCCCAGGTTCAGATAAACCGCCTGCTGATTATCATCATTGAACCCATAGCTGAAATTCAGCGGCCCCAGCGGCGTATCAAAGCCCAGGAACACACTCGCGGCATTGATGTAGCCACTGTCGAACTGATTGTCGTTGTTCCATGCCCGGCCGCGTTCCACGGAGGCCCCGAGGTACAGCGGGAAATCCAGCGGCAGGTATGAACGCGGTGTCAGGCGGCGGTAGTACACCGCACGCATCAACGCGATGTTCTGCCCCGATATCGCATCTTCGCGAAAGCCCGACAATTGCCGCGCACCGCCGAGCAGGAAGCTGGAGGTCACCACGTCGGATTTATCCAGGGTGCGCCCGTAGCGACCGCCCAGTATGAGTGTGTCCGGGCCATGGCTCATGGCCTTGTCCAGTTTGAACTCCCACTGCCGGTAGCGCAGGTCCGAGCCCAGGCCGGGTTCGAACTCGCGAAAGGCCAGGCCGATGTCTTCGCCGGTATGCGGGAAGTACACGTTATCCAGGGAGTCGAACGAGTACTTCAGCTCATAAAAACCTTCGCTGAAGCTCTGACTTGGCTCATTGTGATCGCCAATGCGCACGTCCGCCTTGCCCCAGGCCTCGCCGACACCAAAGCGGATCTCGCCGCTGTTGCCGATCTGGCGCCCCACATTCAAGCCAAAGCCGTAGCGTTCCACGCGGTATTCGGAGATGGGGTCGTTGTCCAGAATGACCTCAACGTTCTGCGCCTGGGCACTGATATAGGGCGCAACGAAGTAGCGTGAGCCGACATCCAGTGGCTGGTAGAACTCGCTGTACAGCTCTTGGCGGTCGCCAATCTGCACGCGCGTCAGCCATTCGGCGCCGAGGCGATTGATGCCATTCATGCGGTAGCTGGCGCCGAGGTTGAAGGCGCTGTCGCCGCGCATGTCATCCGACAGGTTCAGGCCCAGGCGCAAATAGTCGGTGCCGCTGCGTTTGCCGCGTGCACTGATCACCAGGGTGTTGTCCTGGCCCTTTTTGACTACGCGGTATTGCACCTGCTCGAAGTAATCCAGGCCGTACAGGGTGCCCATGTCGGTTTGCAGGCGGCCCAGGTTCAGCGGCTCGCCCAGGTTCTGGCGAATGTAGTAGCGGATCACGTCATCGCTGACTTTCGAGTCGTTCTCCACCTTGATCGCGGTGATCACGGGTGTGCGCTCGCCGGGTGTGCGGGCTGCGATCAGTTGCGGATCGACGGGCTCAGCGGGGCGCAGATGGGCCAAGCGCACATCGAGGGCGCGGGTGGCGCGGTAGCCGGCGTCGATCATGTCCTTGGCGCGGCCGAAGTCCGTGACGCCGTAGGCCGCCAGCGGCGGTTGTATCAGCACATCCTTGGGGTGCAGAGCCTTGAGCTGTTCCTCGGAGTTGCGCCGGGTCATCAGCGTGATCGACTGGTTGAGCACGTCTACCACGGTAGCCAGCTGTTTGCGCGAACGCAGCGGGGTGCCGATGTCGACCACTATGGCGATGTCGACGCCCATTTCGCGCGCCACATCCAACGGGATGTTGTCGGTCATGCCGCCATCCACCAGCAGCCGGCCGTCTATTTCCACTGGGGCGAACACCGCCGGTATCGACATGCTGGCGCGGATCACCTGGGGCAAGTGGCCTTTGTTGAACACCACTTTTTCTCCCGTGGTGATGTCGGTGGCCACCGCGCGAAAGGGAATCGGCAGCTTGTCGAAATTACGCGTGTTGCTGCTATGGGCGAACATGCTCTCCAGCAGCAGTGCCAGGTTCTGGCCCTGGATCACCCCCAGCGGCAGGCCGAGGCTGCCATCGTCGCGAAAGCTGAGCTTCTGTTTGACCAGGAAATCGCGGTCATCCTGTTTGCGTCGAAACGGCACGTCTTCGCGGGGTGGCGCGTCGGACAGCGCCTGTTGCCAGTCAATACTCAGCGCGAGCTTTTCCAGCTCATCGATCTTGTAGCCCGAGGCGTACAGCCCGCCAATCACGGCGCCCATGCTGGTGCCGGCGATGGCATCGATTTGAATGCCTTGCTCCTCCAGGGCTTTGAGTACACCAATATGCGCCAGGCCACGGGCAGCGCCGCCGGACAGCACCAGGCCGATTTTCGGGCGTGGGCTTTCGACGGCGTCGGCGAGCAGGGGGAACAGGCACAGAAACAGGCAGGACAGCAGGCGGCGCATCATGAATCTCGAGGCTGGGCGATAAAGGCCGGTATTATAGCCACTCGATCCGCCGAGCTCGTTATGCCAGGAACCTCTCAAATTATGTCTGCAACCAAACCCGAGATCGTCATCACCTATTGCACCCAGTGCCAATGGCTGCTGCGCGCCGCCTGGCTGGCCCAGGAACTGTTGAGTACGTTCGCCGATGATTTGGCGCGTGTGGCCCTGGAACCGGCCACCGGCGGCGCGTTTCGCATCACCTGCGACGGTGTGCAAATCTGGGAGCGCAAGGCCGATGGCGGCTTCCCGGAGGCCAAGGTACTCAAGCAGCGCGTGCGCGACCAGATCGACCCGCAGCGGGATCTGGGCCACAACGACCGCAACGCCTGAATATCAGGTTGCGGCCGCAGGTGCCTTGGCTTGGCTGGTGCTGCCCATCAGCCCGGACAGCACGATCGCGACAATGATCAGCGCGCCGCCCAGCAACATGCGCAAGGTCGGGGTTTCGGCAAACAGCAGCCAGGCAGCGGTAATGCCGTAGACCGGCTCCATGGCGAACACCACCGAGGCGGTGCGCGCCTTGATTACCGCGAGGCTGGCGACAAACAGGCTGTGGGCCAGGCCGGTACAGAACACCCCGAGCAGCCCGATCCACAGCCAGTCGATTGCGCGCACATCCGCCAGCCCCGGTGCCGCCACCGGCAGCAGGCAGGCCGCGACCACCACGTTCTGGCACAGCGCCGCTTGTACCGCCGGGATGCGCCCGGAGCTGGCGCGGTTGTTCAGCGACAGCAGCGAGAACAGCAGGCCCGAGGCGATGCCCCACAGCAGGCCGCCTGTGGCGGCGCTGGCGAGGTTGAAGTCTGGCGTCACCAGAATCAAACCGATGCTGACCAGCACCACCAACAGCACTTCATTGGCGCGAATGCGCTCGCGGAAGATCAGCCCTTCAAGGATCACGGTAAACGCTGGGAACGCGGTGAACCCGAGCGTTGCGACCGCAACCCCTGCGGTTTTGACGGCAATAAAGAAGGTCACCCAATGCGCCGCCAGCAGCACGCCGCTGACCAGCAGGCGGCGCCAGTCGCGCATTTCGAGTTTTTTCCAGGCGGTGTTGCTGGCGAATCGCGCAAAGACGGCGAGGGCGACCACGGCAAAGGCAGCACGGCCGAACACGATAATGGCCGGCGAGGCGGCCGCGAGCTTGCCGAATACGCCGGTGAGGCCAAACATCAATGCGCCGATATGCAGGGCGCCGAGGGCTGAGCGGGGAGTCATTGCGATCCTTGAACCAACGGGGGTGACAGCATCGCAGTCTAGAGGGTTGAACACGTGGGCGTCTGTCGCGCGGCTCGCGTTTTTTATCGCCAGACTATGATGAGCGTCGCAGGGCGCTTGGGGAGGCGCCAAACTCGCGCAACATGGCGGCGGCAAACGCACTTTGCGAGCTGTAGCCGACGCGCTCAGCGATCTCGCCGATGGGCAGCGGCGTTTCGCGCAACATGCCCAGGGCCATGTGCAGGCGACGGCTGCGGATGTAGTCCATCGGCGTCTGCCCGCACTCGGCGATAAAGCGCGCATGCAAGCGCGCATGCAAGCGCGCCACCGACAGGTCGGCGATGCGCGCCAGGTCTGCGACCTGCAAGGGGTGCTTAACGTGGCGTTCGATATGCGCATTGAACGCCGTATACGGCAGGCGTTTTCCCGGCGCCGGTTGGGCCAGCGGGTGATTGAGGCTGGCCAGTAACAGCACCGCACCTTGCTGCACGATCAGCGGGTCATCCACCGGGCTGTGCGCGAGCCATTGCACCAGCTGGCTTTGGCGCGAATCCAGGGTCAAGTGTGCCGATTGGTCGAGCAGGCGGCGGCTGGCATCGGCATGCTCGCCCAGCGATTGCACCACCCAATGGTCGGTGGGCACATCCAGCACCAGGCAGCGGCTGCCATCGCGACTGCCGCAGGCATGGTGGGCGCAGAAGGGCAGCACCATCACGCTGCTTTCGTGCACCTGGCTGCCACGGCCATCGACTTCCAGGTCCAAATGCCCCGACAGGCCAAACACCAGCTGTGCGTGGTCATGGCTGTGGGCGAGGGGCTCTTCGAGGTAGTGGCGCAGCGTGAGGGTCGGTCTCATCGCGGTCTCCTGGTGGCGCAAGGCAGCAGTCTACAACGCTTCACGGGCGCCAGGTGCTGTCATCAGACTGACGCACAGCTGTCATGGGCTATTAACCGCCAGGGCGCAAGCTCGCGAAAACACCGTTGAGGGAAGCCCATGACCCGTGCCGAGTTTGCCAAACCCAGCCGTAAACAACGGGTTCGCACCCTGTGGATTTCCGACGTGCACTTGGGCACGCGGGATTGCCAGGCCGAACACTTGTCGCAGTTCCTCAAGGGCTATCACGCCGACAAGGTGTACCTGGTCGGCGACATTATCGACGGCTGGAAAATGCGCGGCGGCATGTATTGGCCCCAGGCCCATACCAACGTGATTCGCCGCCTGCTGACCATGGCCAAGCGCGGCACCGAGGTGATCTACGTCACCGGCAACCACGACGAGTTTCTACGGCGCTATTCCAAGCTGATCCTGGGCAATATCCAGCTGGTGGACGAAGCCGTGCACGTCACCGCCGATGGCCGCCATTTGCTGGTGATTCACGGCGACCAGTTTGATGTGATCACCCGTTACCACCGTTGGCTGGCGTTCCTTGGCGACTCGGCCTATGAGTTCACCCTCACGCTGAACCGCTGGCTCAATCACTGGCGGGCGCGCTATGGCTACGGCTACTGGTCGTTGTCGGCGTACCTGAAGCACAAGGTGAAGACGGCGGTGAGCTTTATCAGCGATTTCGAAGAGGCCATCGCCCATGAAGTGACCAAGCGCGAGTTGCATGGCGTGGTCTGCGGGCATATTCACCACGCGGAAATTCGCAAGGTGGGCGAGGTGGATTACCTCAACTGCGGGGACTGGGTGGAGTCGTGCACGGCGTTGATCGAGCACTGGGATGGGCATATCGAGTTGTATCGGTTGGCGGACGCGCAGGCCAAAGAGGCACAGCTGAAAGCCGAGATGGTTGCCAGCTAAAGGCCTTACTCAGTTCAAATGTGGGAGCTGGCTTGCCTGCGATGGCGGTGTGTCAGCCAAAAAAGGCTAACTGATACACCGCTATCGCAGGCAAGCCAGCTCCCACAGTTTGATTCGGTTTCTTCAGTTGCAGACGTCGGCGATGGCTTGGGCCAGCAGGCTCAAGCGCGTCGCGTCAAACCCGGCAACGTTGGCCCGGCCCGAACTGACCATATACACGCTGTGCTTCTCGCGCAGTTGCTTGACCTGTTCGGCACTCAAGCCGGTATAGGAAAACATCCCGCGCTGCGCACCGATATGCGCAAAGCGTTCAGCCAGCCCGTGGGGCGCCAGTGCCTCCACCAAGCCCGCGCGCAGTTGAGCAATCCGCGAGCGCATGGCTTCGACTTCGTCGCTCCATACCTGCTTGAGCTCGGCATCGCCGAGGATGGTTGCCACCACGGCCGCGCCATGATCCGGCGGCGTCGACCACAAATTACGCGCCGTATTGGCCAACTGGCTGCGTACATCCGTGAGCTTCTCGGCATCCGCCGCGCACACGATCAACGCGCCGACACGGTCGCTGTACAGGCCGAAGTTCTTCGAGCAGGAGCTGGTGATCAGCACTTCCGGCAGCTCGGCGGCAAACAACCGTACCGCCCAGGCGTCCTGTTCCAGGCCGTCGCCAAAGCCCTGGTAGGCGAAGTCGATCAGCGGCAGCAACTGGCGCTCGCGCACGATCTGCAGCACCTGGCGCCAGTCATCCTGGGCCAGGTCAAAACCGGTCGGGTTGTGGCAGCAGGCGTGCAGCAACACCACGTCGCCCTTGGGCACGGTGGCGAGTGTCGCCAGCATTGCGGCCACGTCCAGGCGGTTATCAGCCCCCACGTACGGGTAATGGCTGACTTTGAGCCCGGCCTTGGCGAAGAGGGTTTCGTGGATCGGCCAGGTCGGGTTGCTCAGCCACACGCCACGGCCGGGCAAGTGTTGAGCAATAAAGTCGGCACTCAGGCGCAGTGCGCCGGTGCCGCCCGGGGTTTGGGTGGCGCCGGCACGTCGCTCGCGAATCAGCGCTGAACCGCTGCCCAGCACCAGTTCGCTGATCAATGCACCGAATGCCACATTGCCGTGGCCGCCGATGTAGGTCTTGGTGGGCTGGGTATCGACCAGGCGCTGTTCGGCCAGCTTCACTGCGTGGGGAATCGGCGTCAGGCCCTGGTCGTCCTTATAGACGCCCACGCCGAGGTCGAATTTGTTCGGGTTGGTGTCCTGGGCATACAGGTCCATCAGCCCGAGGATCGGGTCGCCGGGCACGCGGCCAATGGCATCGAAATGCATTACTTGCGGCCCTCGGCGTCCTTGGCCACTTCGTCGGTGCGCGCGGCCATGATGAAGTCGTTGCGGTGCAGGCCTTTAATCGAGTGGCTCCACCAGGTCACGGTGACTTTGCCCCACTCGGTGAGCAGGCCTGGGTGGTGGCCTTCGGCTTCGGAGATTTCACCCATGGCGTTGGTAAAGGCCAGGGCGAATTTGAAGTTCTTGAACAGGAAAACCTTTTCCAGCTGCATCACGCCGTCGCGTACTTCGATGTTCCAGTCGGGAATCTGCTTGATCAGTACCGGCAACTCTTCGTCGCTGACCTGTGGGGCGTCGGCGCGGCAGGCTTCGCAGTGGGCTTGGTTCAAGGTGGTCATGTGGGTGTCCTGAATTCGAATGATTGAAGATCAGTGGGCGTTACCCTAAAGCAACGCGCGGCCAGGGAACAGACTCACCTGGCCTCAAAACGTAAGGCTCAAGCAGCCTTGGGCTTGGGAGGGAATTTCGGCGCGTGCAGACCCAGCTGCATACCGCGCTCGACCATGCCCATGATGTCTTCCTGCGCCACGTCGAACAGGCGCTTAAGCTCAGGCAGAACGAAGTACAGCGGTTGCAGGATGTCGATACGATACGGCGTGCGCATGGCTTCGAGCGGGTCGAAGGCCTGGTGCTCGGGCTCGTCCGACAGGCAGTACACACTCTCCTTGGGCGACGACAGAATGCCGCCACCGTAGATGCGCCGGCCTTGTGGCGTATCCACCAAACCGAATTCGATGGTCATCCAGTACAGGCGCGCCAGGTACACCCGTTGCTCCTTGGTGGCCGCGAGGCCGAGCTTGCCGTAGGTGTGGGTGAATTCGGCAAACCAAGGGTTGGTCAGCAGCGGGCAGTGGCCGAAGATTTCGTGGAAAATATCCGGCTCTTGCAGGTAGTCCAATTCTTCACGGGTGCGAATAAAGGTCGCCACCGGAAATTGTTTGCTGGCGAGCAATTCGAAGAAGGTCTGGAAAGGAATGAGTGCGGGGACGCGGGCGACTTGCCAGCCGGTGGTCTCGGCCAGCACTTTGTTGATTTCGCCCAGTTGCGGAATGCGGTCCAGCGGCAGGCCGAGCTTGTCGATGCCGTCCAGGTATTCCTGACACGCGCGACCTTCGATCACTTTCAGCTGACGGGTGATCAGGGTGTTCCACACCGCTTGCTCTTCCGGCGGGTAGTGGATAAAACCTTGCGCATCGGGCTCACGCGCCACGTATTGCGTTTGCTTCATACGGCTCTCCTGCTAGGCATTCGTTCTTGTTATGTCCTGCGATGAGCCTATTGATAACGCGCAGGGCAGGCGGATTCCATCCGGCTGATGGCCAGGACTGTAGGAAAGTTTACCGATTATCGTAAAGTTTTCGTTACGATCGGCCGGTCTGTCGTTGTATTGGGCTGTGAAAAGCTCACGCGCTGTCACATAATCTTGACGACTATCTGCGCCCAGCGGCAAAAAGCCGCGGCGCCTTCCCACTTTTCGGGCCTTTTCATGCGTATCAAAGTGCATTGCCAGAACCGCATCGGCATCCTGCGGGACATTCTCAACTTGCTGGTGGAATACGGCGTCAACGTCGCCAAGGGCGAGGTGGGCGGTGAACATGGCAACGCCATTTACCTGTTTTGCCCGAACCTGGTGAACATGCAATTCCAGGCGCTGCGCCCGCAATTCGAAGCGATTGCCGGTGTGTTTGGCGTCAAGCGGGTGGGGCTGATGCCCAGCGAGCGTCGGCACATGGAACTCAATGCGCTGCTTGGCGCCCTGGAGTTCCCGGTGCTGTCCATCGACATGGGCGGCTCCATCGTCGCCGCCAACCGTGCGGCGGCGCAGTTGCTCGGCGTGCGCGTGGACGAGGTGCCAGGCATTCCGCTGTCGCGGTATGCCGAAGATTTCGACTTGCCGGAGTTGGTGCGCGCGAGCAAGTCGCGGATCAATGGGCTGCGGGTCAAGGTCAAGGGCGACGTATTCCTGGCGGACATCGCGCCGCTGCAATCCTCTGAGCATGACGACAGCGAGGCCATGGCCGGCGCCGTGTTGACCCTGCACCGCGCCGACCGCGTGGGTGAGCGTATCTACAATGTGCGCAAGCAGGAGCTGCGCGGCTTCGACAGCATTTTCCAGAGTTCCAAGGTGATGGCGGCGGTGGTGCGTGAAGCGCGACGCATGGCGCCGCTGGATGCGCCGCTATTAATAGAAGGCGAAACCGGCACCGGCAAAGAGCTGCTGGCGCGCGCCTGCCACCTGGCCAGCCCGCGTGGGCAGTCGCCGTTGATGGCGCTTAACTGCGCGGGCCTGCCGGAGTCGATGGCCGAGACCGAGCTGTTCGGCTATGGCCCCGGCGCCTTTGAAGGGGCGCGGGCCGAAGGCAAGTTGGGGCTGCTGGAGCTGACGGCGGGCGGTACGTTGTTTCTTGATGGCGTGGGCGAAATGAGCGCGCGCCTGCAGGTGAAGTTGCTGCGCTTTTTGCAGGACGGCTGCTTTCGCCGGGTGGGCAGTGATGAAGAGGTCTATTTGGATGTGCGGGTTATCTGTGCGACCCAAGTGGATTTGTCGGAGCTTTGTGCGCGCGGGGAGTTTCGCCAAGACCTTTATCACCGCTTGAATGTGCTGTCGCTGCATATCCCGCCGTTGCGCGAATGTCTGGATGGCTTGGCGCCGTTGGTCGAGCACTTCCTTGACCAGGCCAGCCGGCAAATCGGCTGCCCGCTGCCCAAGCTCGCGCCGGCGGCGATGGATCGGCTCAGCCACTATCACTGGCCGGGCAATGTGCGGCAGTTGGAAAACGTGCTGTTTCAGGCGGTGTCGTTGTGCGAGGGCGGCACGGTCAAGGCTGAGCATATTCGCTTGCCGGATTATGGGGTGCGTCAGCCGCTTGGCGATTTTTCCCTGGAGGGCGGGCTGGAGGAGATCGTCGGGCGGTTTGAAAAGGCAGTGCTGGAGGCTTTATATGCCGAGCATTCCAGCAGCCGGCAGCTCGGCAAGCGCCTTGGCGTTTCCCATACCACCATCGCCAACAAGCTGCGCGATTACGAAATTCTCAAGGCTGACAAGTGAACGCATCCTCTGTGGGAGCTGGCTTGCCTGCGATGGCGGTGGGTCAGTTAGCTGATGTATCCACTGATACACAGCTATCGCAGGCAAGCCAGCTCCCACATTTGTTATTTGTCATCTTCAAGACCTGTGCTTGCCGTAAGCGGCAGTTGTCCGCCGTTTTTTCGACTCTCGTCCAGCCTCATCATCTCCGCACCTCCCCGCAAACCCCCGCTCCGCCTGGACTTTTCCTTGTTTTAAAAAGTTGGTTCGCAAATTGCTTAAGCCTCATCAGTACAGCGGTGGGCGGCAAGCGTCCGTCAGAAAGAGGATAGAGCGTGGATAAGTACCTTTACGTGGCAATGACCGGCGCCAGCCAGAATGCACTGGCGCAGAAGGCCCATGCCAACAATCTGGCGAACATCTCCACCAACGGCTTTCAGCGTGACCTGGAGCAGGCGCGTTCGATGCCGGTGTTCGGTGACAGCTTTCCGGCGCGGGCGTTTGCCATGACCGAGCGGCCGGCCACTGACTTCTCGCCGGGCGCCATGATCGAGACCGGTCGTGACCTGGATGTGGCGGTCAACGGCAATGGCTGGATCGCCGTGCAAACCCCGGATGGCAGCGAAGCCTATGTGCGCAGCGCCAGCATGAACGTCGATGCGCTGGGCGTATTGCGCGCCGGCAACGGCATGCCGGTGATGGGCAACGGTGGCCCGATTGCCGTGCCGCCCCAGCAGAAAATCGAAGTGGGCTCGGACGGCACCATCAGTATCCGCGCCATGGGCGAAGGCCCGCGAGTGATGGCGGAAGTGGACCGCATCAAGATGGTCCAGCCCGACCTCAAGAACATGAATAAAGGCCTCGACGGCACCATCCACACCAAGGATGGCCAACCGGCGCAGGCGGATGCGAACGTCACGCTAACCTCGGGTTTCCTGCAGGCGAGCAACGTCAACGCGGTGGAAGAAATGACTGCGGTGCTCTCGCTTTCCAAGCAGTTCGAGCTGCACATCAAGATGATGAACAGCGCTAAAGAAGACGACCAGGCCATGACTCGCGTTCTGTCGATGAGCTGATCGCGGCCTCACTGAACGAACACTAATTTTGCAGCGCAGCGCCAACAAACAGGCGCACGAAGGAGAACAGCATGCTTCCGGCTCTATGGGTTGCCAAAACAGGTTTGTCCGCCCAGGACACCAACCTGACCACCATTTCCAACAACTTGGCAAACGTGTCGACCACGGGCTTCAAACGTGACCGCGCCGAGTTCCAGGACTTGCTCTATCAGATCAAGAAGCAGCCGGGCGCTCAGTCGACCCAGGACAGCGAACTGCCGTCGGGCCTGCAACTGGGTACCGGTGTGCAGATCGTTGGCACCCAGAAGAACTTCAGCGCCGGTAACCTGCAGCAAACCGGTCAGCCGTTGGACATGGCCATCAACGGCCGTGGCTTCTTCCAGATCCTGCAACCGGATGGCACTACGTCCTACACCCGTGACGGTACTTTCCACCTCGACTCCAATGGCCAGATCGTCACCGCCAACGGTTTCGCCCTGGAGCCGGCTGTCGTGGTGCCTGCGGACGCCAAAACCTTCACCGTCGGTAACGACGGCACCGTGTCGATCACCGTGGCCGGCAACCCGGCCTCGCAAGTGATTGGCAACCTGCAAACCGCCGACTTCATCAACCCGGCCGGTCTGCAGGCCATGGGTAACAACCTGTTCCTGGAAACCGCTTCCAGCGGCGCGCCGCAAATCGGCACGCCTGGCCTGAACGGTTTCGGCACCACCCTGCAAAGCACCCTGGAAACCTCCAACGTGAGCACGGTTGAGGAGATGGTCAACATGATCACCACCCAACGCGCCTACGAGATGAACTCCAAGGTGATTTCCACCGCCGACCAGATGCTTTCGTTCGTAACGCAGAATCTGTAATCAAGTCTATGGGGCGCCATTGACGGCGCCTGCAACACCGTGAGGTAAGGGTCATGAATCGCTATGTTTCTGTTCTGGCATTGAGTGGGATCGCCGTGCTCGCGGGCTGTGTCGCCCCGACGCCAAAGCCCAATGACCCGTACTACGCGCCGGTGTTGCCGCGCACGCCGTTGCCGGCGGCGGCCAACAATGGCTCGATCTACCAGGCCGGTTTCGAACAGAACCTGTACAGCGATCGCAAGGCGTTCCGCGTGGGTGACATCATCACCATCACCCTGAACGAGAAAACCCAGGCGAGCAAAAACGCCAACTCGCAGATCGGCAAGACCAGCAAGACCAGCATCGGCCTGACCTCGCTGTTCGGCGGCGTGCCCAACACCAACAACCCGCTGGGCAGTGGCGACCTGAGCCTGGGCGCCGGCTACAGCGGCGACCGTGCCACCAACGGCAAGAGTGCGGCGGGGCAGGGCAACAGCCTGACCGGTTCGATCACCGTGACCGTGGCCGATGTGTTGCCCAACGGCATCATCGCCGTACGCGGTGAAAAGTGGATGACCCTCAACACCGGCGACGAGCTGGTGCGGATTGCGGGCATGGTCCGCGCCGATGATATTTCCACTGACAACACCGTGCCGTCGACACGGATTGCCGATGCGCGCATTACCTACTCGGGTACGGGTTCGTTTGCTGATGCGAGTCAGCCGGGCTGGTTCGACCGTTTCTTCCTTAGCCCGCTGTTCCCTTTCTAGGTGGCCACTTTGAAACTCAAACAGCTGATGGCTGCCGCGTTATTGCTGGCCTTGAGCGCAGGGGCACATGCCGAGCGGTTGAAAGACATCGCGAGTATTTCCGGCGTGCGTTCCAACCAACTGATCGGTTACGGCCTGGTGGTGGGGCTCAACGGTACGGGTGACCAGACCACCCAGACGCCGTTCACCCTGCAGACCTTCAACAACATGCTCTCGCAGTTCGGCATCAAGGTGCCGGCGGGTTCGGGCAACGTGCAGCTGAAAAACGTCGCGGCCGTATCGATCAGTGCCGACTTGCCGGCGTTCTCCAAGCCGGGCCAGGTGGTGGACATCACCGTGTCCTCCATCGGTAACTCGAAAAGCCTGCGCGGCGGCACCTTGCTGATGACGCCGCTCAAAGGTATCGACGGCAACGTCTACGCCATCGCCCAGGGCAACCTGGTGGTGGGCGGCTTCGACGCCGAGGGCCGTGACGGTTCGAAGATCACCGTCAACGTGCCATCGGCCGGTCGCATTCCGGGCGGCGCCACGGTTGAACGCACCGTGCCAAGCGGTTTCAACCAGGGCAACAGCCTGACCTTGAACCTCAACCGTTCGGACTTCACCACCGCCAAGCGCGTGGTCGACAAGATCAACGACATGCTCGGCCCTGGCGTGGCCCAGGCCATCGACGGCGGCTCGATCCGCGTCACTGCGCCGTTGGACCCAAGCCAGCGCGTCGACTACCTGTCGATCCTGGAAAACCTTGAGGTCGACCCAGGCCAGGCCGTCGCCAAAGTCATCATCAATTCGCGTACCGGCACCATCGTGATCGGCCAGAACGTCAAGGTGTCGCCGGCAGCGGTAACCCACGGCAGCCTGACGGTGACCATCACCGAAGACCCGATCGTCAGCCAGCCGGGGCCGTTGTCCAACGGCCAGACGGCGGTGGTGCCGCGTTCGCGGGTGAATGCTCAGCAAGAAGCCAAGCCGATGTTCAAGTTCGGCCCCGGCACCACGCTGGATGAGATTGTCCGCGCGGTGAACCAGGTGGGCGCAGCCCCAGGTGACTTGATGGCGATCCTCGAAGCTCTGAAACAGGCCGGCGCCTTGCAAGCCGACCTGATTGTGATCTGAGGCCATGGCCATGGATATGCGCAAGAGCGGGATCAGCAGCACGGCGGACTCGGGGTCTTACTCCGACCTCAACCGGCTTAACCAGCTCAAGGTCGGCGCCGACAAGAACAGCGAAGGCAACATGCGCAAAGTGGCGCAGGAGTTCGAGTCGCTGTTTTTGAGCGAAATGCTCAAGTCCATGCGCTCGGCCACCGAGGCGCTGGGCAAGGACAACCCGATGAACACCCCGGCTGCCAAGCAGTACCAGGAAATGTACGACCAGCAGCTGGCGGTGTCGATGTCCCGCGAAGGCGGCGGTATCGGCTTGGCCGACGTGCTGATGCGCCAGATGCAGAAGAACAAACCGGTGGACGCCCAGGCGGCCACCTTGCAAGGCCCGGAAGCCGCGCAGGCGCCAGCGAAGAAAGTTGATGTGCCGACGGAAATCGCCGCTGGCACTAAAGCCGAAGGCCCGTTGGGCCGCTCCAATGGCCAGCGCCCGCTGTGGGCTTATCGCGTGGCCGTGCCGGAAGGCGCGAGCGCACACGCCAACGATATGGAGCTGATGAACCAGCGCCGTATCGCCTTGCCGAGCAAGCTGACCGACCGCCTGTTGGCCGGCATCGTGCCGAGCACCGACGCAACGACTGTCGCCCAAAGCGCGCCGCTGCGTAACAGCGCCGCCGCTGACAACGTGATCAACAGCACGGCGCGCAGCTTTGCCGTGCCGAGCGGGCGCATGCAGGTCTACGGCCGCGCCATCGCCCAGCCACCGTTGGCGCCGGCGAAAAAAGCCTTCAGCTCGCAGGATGAATTCGTCGCCACCATGCTGCCGATGGCCAAGGCGGCCGCCGCGCGCATTGGCGTGGATCCGAAGTACCTGGTGGCCCAGGCCGCGCTGGAAACCGGTTGGGGTAAATCGGTGATGCGCGCCGAAGACGGCAGCAGCAGCCACAACCTGTTCGGCATCAAGGCCGGGCAGAGTTGGCAGGGCGGCCAGGCGCGTGCAATCACCAGCGAGTTTCGTGATGGGGCGATGGTCAAGGAAACGGCGCAGTTTCGTTCCTATAACTCCTACCAGGACAGCTTCCACGACCTCGTGACATTGCTGCAAAGCAATGATCGCTATAAAGAAGTTGTGAAATCAGCCGACAACCCGGAACAGTTTGTACGCGAGTTGCAAAAAGCCGGATATGCAACCGACCCGGACTACGCCAGCAAGATTTCGCAGATCGCTAAAACGATGAACAGTTACCAGAACTACGCTGCCGCGGGCGCATCCACTCATTTATAAGGTCTGAATCATGAGTTTGCTCAATATCGGGATGTCGGGGCTCAACGCCGCTCAAGGATCGTTGTCGGTCCTGAGTAACAACATTGCCAACGTCAACACCCCGGGATACTCGCGTCAGCAGACCACCCAGAACGCCAGCGCCAACAACCAGTACGGCGGCGTGTACATCGGCAGCGGCACCACACTGGCGGATGTGCGCCGCATTTATAACGACTTTTTGGGCGCCGCCTACCAGAGCAGCACCTCGCTCAACAGCGACGCCACCGCCTACGCGGGCCAGGCCGCAGCCATCGACAAGACCATGTCGGACAAGTCCACCGGCATGTCGGCGGTGCTCAGTGCGTTTTTCGCCTCGCTGCAAACCGCGGCGGCGACCCCAAGCGATGTGTCCGCGCGGCAATTGCTGGTGACCAGCGCCCAGACCCTGAGCAACCGCTTCAACGCGATTTCCACCCAGTTGACCCAGCAGAAAGAGACCATCAACGGCCAGCTGAAGACCATGAGCGATCAGGTCAACACGATCACCGCGTCGATTGCCTCGCTGAACAGTCAGATTGCGCAGGCCCAGGGCTCGTCGAACAGCGCGCCGAACAACCTGCTGGATGCGCGTAACGAAGCCGTGCGTTCGCTCAACGAATTGATTGGCGTGACCGCGACCGAGAAGAACGGCCAGCTCAGCATCACCACCGGCACCGGCCAGTCGCTGGTTGAGGGCAGTATCTCCAATACGATTTCGGCCGTACCCAGCAGCACCGACAATAGCCAGTACACCATCCAGCTCAAAATGGGCGACACGTCGATGGACATCGGCTCGGTGGTGACCGGCGGCAGCATCGGCGGCCTGCTGCGTTACCGCAGTGACGTGCTGATGCCGGCCATCAACGACTTGGGTCGCATCGCCATTGCCACCGCCGACAGCGTCAACAGCCAGTTGGGCCAGGGCCTGGACCTGAATGGCGATTTCGGTTCCTCGCTGTTCAGCGACATCAACAGCGCCGCGGCGATTGCCCAGCGCAGCCAGGCGGCGGCGGGTAACAGCGCAAGTTCGGGCAACTTGAATGTGACGATTGCCGACAGCAGCAAGCTGTCGACCTTCGACTACAAGGTCACCTTCACCAGCGGCAACCAGTACAACGTGGTGCGTTCCGATGGCAAGGCCATGGGTTCGTTCGACACCACCACCACGCCGCCGCCGGTGATTGATGGTTTCACCCTCGCGTTGAATACCGGCGGTACAGTAGCTGCCGGTGACAGCTTTAAAGTCAGCCCGACGGCCACGGGTGCCAGCAACATCGGTGTCGATTTGAAAGACCCGAATAAAATCGCGTTTGCCGGGCCATTGGCCGGCAATGCCAGCAAGACCAACACCGGCACCGGCACGTTCACGCCACCGGTGTTGACCGTGCCTATCGATATCAATGGCGGCGCGGCGACCGCGCAGCTGCGCACCGGGATCGAGAACTCGATGCCGGTGAAGATGGTGTTCGGCGACCCGGCAGCGGACGGCACCCAGCCTTACTCGCTCACCGACGCCCAGGGCAACTCGATCGGCACCGGCAGCATCATTCCGGGCCAGGGCAACAAGATCACCGTCAACGTGCCGATGCGCGATGCGAGCGGTACGTTGATCCCCGGCAAAAGCTTCAGCTTTGATACCACCGTGGCCGGTTCGCCGGTTAAAAACGACAGCACCACGTTTTCGTTCAACAGCGGCGCGGCGTCCGATGGCCGCAACGCCCAGCAGTTGCTGGGCTTGCAAACCAAGGCGACGGTGGGTGCGGTGGACGGCAATGCGGGCGTGAGCCTGGTCAGCGCCAATAGCCGGCTGGTCTCCCAGGTCGGTTCCAAGGCTGCCCAGGCCAATACCGACAGCACCGCCACCGGCGCCTTGCTGGCGGCGAACAAGGCGGCGAGCAACTCCGTGTCCCAGGTCAACCTGGACGAGGAGGCGGGCGACATGATCAAGTTCCAGCAGTACTACACCGCGTCGTCGCAGATCATCAAGGCCGCGCAAGAAACCTTCAGCACATTGATTAACGCCCTTTAAAGGAGTCTGGAACGATGCGTATCTCTACACAGCAGTATTTCGACACCAGCTCCAGCAAGTATCAGGATAACTATTCCGGTGTGGTGAAGGCCCAGGACCAGGCGAGCTCAGGTGTGCGCGTGCAGACCGCCGCCGATGATCCCGTGGCCGCCGCCCAATTGCTGATGCTGCAACAGCAGAAAGACATGCTGGGGCAATACAATGGCAACATCACCAGCCTGCAAAACTCGCTGACCAACGAAGAAAGCGTGCTCGGCAGCATCAACACCTCGCTGCAAACCGCCCAGGGCCTGGCGTTGCAGGCCGGTAACCTCAAGCTCAGCAATGATGACCGGCAGGCGATTGCCGCCCAGGTCGGCGCGCTCGAGGACCAGGTATTGGGCTTGCTCAATACCAAGGACTCGAGTGGCAACTACATGTTCTCCGGGGCCAAGACCGATACGCCGCCTTACAGCCGCAACAACGATGGCACCTACACCTACCAGGGCGATGAGACGCCGCTGAGCCTGCAAGTGTCGAGCAACCTGACCATCGCTGCGGGCGACACCGGCAAGACGCTGCTGGAGAGTTCTTCCAACACCGGTCGCACCCAGGCCACGATTTTGCCGCCGGCGGTCAATGACGGCAAAGTCGCGATCTCGGCGGGCCTGGTTACCAACGGCACGGCGTACACCAAGAACTTTGCCGATGGTCAGCCGTATAAGGTGACCTTCGCCAGCAGCACTCAATACAGCGTGACCGACAAGGACGGTAACGACATTACCGCCGAGATCACCGGTAACGGCACGTTTGACTCCACCAAGGAAGGCGCGCACAGCATCAACCTGCGCGGGGTCAAATTCGATATCAGCCTGAACCTGGGATCGGATGTGGCCTCGGGCCCGGACTCTGATGCGTTGGTGGCGGGCAAGGCGTTTACCCTGGAAAGCAAGCCGGACACGTTCAGCAGTTCGCGTACGGCGAGTAATGCATCCACCGCGCAGTTGACCGGTGGCCGGGTTACGGATCAGGCGGCCTACACCAGCACCTTTCCCAACTCGGGTGCGATTATCAAGTTCACCAGCGGCAACGCTTACGAGGTGTACGCCCAGCCGTACACAGCAAACAGCAAGTCGATTGCCACCGGCACCATGGCCACGGGCGCGACGTCGATCACTGCCGCCGGCGTGACTTTTGATGTGAGTGGCACGCCGGGTGCCGGTGACCAGTTTGCCGTCGGCGCCACCAGCAACAAGAACATGAACGCCCTGGACACCCTCGGCCAGTTGCGCAAGGCGCTGGAAACCCCGGCCGATGGCGACCCGGTGGCGATGAACAAGCTCAAGGATGTGCTCAACACCACCATCGGTAACCTGGGCAACGCGACGGCGCAGATCGACCAGGTACGCGGTTCGATTGGTGCACGCCAGAATGCGTTGGATATTCAGGGCCAGGAAAACACCAGCCTGGGCTTGGCCAACACCTCCACCATGTCGTCGCTGGCCAACGTCGACATGGGCCAGGCCGCCATCGACCTGACGCTGCAGCAGACCATGCTGCAAGCCTCGCAGCTGGCGTTTGTGAAAATCTCTCAGTTGAGCCTGTTCAGCCGCATGTAATCATCGGCAGAACAGACGGCCCACCCTGGCAGCAGGGTGGGCCGTTGTCATTTCTGGCGCCGGGAATGTTGCAGGGTTTTGCACAAAGCGCACAAAATTGAGTGACCTGTGAGTCATAAAGCGCATCTTCACTGTATCGTGTGAAAAGGATAAGTCGACTGCGGGTCTTTGCGCAGCGGCTTTCAGCGATATTTTTACGGGGTTATCCCCTTTATTGTCAGCACTCCCGGCGTCGTTCGAGGGGTGTTATCCAGCTATTTAGTATTGGGAAGCCACAATGATTGGCATAAAAAGCATCGCCAGTTACGTGCCGGCAGACGGGGTCGATAACTACGCCCAGGGCGCCAAATTCGCCAAGGATGAAGATTTCATCATCGGCAAGATCGGTTCGGCGTTCCTGCCGCGCAAGGATGCTGCGCAGGAAACCTCCGACCTGTGTGTCGAGGCGGTGAATGCCTTGTTTGCTGCCAACCCGCAACTGTCGCGCGAGTCCATCGATGCGGTCATCGTCGTGACCCAGAACGGCGACGAAGAGGGCTTGCCCCACACGGCCGCCATCGTCCAGGACAAATTGGGCTTGCCGACCCACGTGGCCGCCTTTGATATCTCCCTGGGCTGCTCCGGTTACGTCTACGGCATTTATGCGATGAAGGGCTTCATGGAAGCCACCGGCCTGAAAAACGGCCTGCTGGTCACCGCTGACCCGTATTCGAAGATTGTCGACCCGGAAGACCGCAACACCACCATGCTGTTCGGCGATGCCGCCACCGCGACGTGGATGGGCGAAGACGCCCCGTGGCTGCTGGGCAA
Source organism: Pseudomonas sp. R76 (assembly GCF_009834565.1). GTDB lineage: Bacteria > Pseudomonadota > Gammaproteobacteria > Pseudomonadales > Pseudomonadaceae > Aquipseudomonas. The sequence continues at coordinate 4,858,925 of NZ_CP019428.1, read as the reverse complement.
GTCGAAGTTCGGCACAGACGGTTCCGGCGCGCCGCACCTGAAGGTCAGCGACGGTGTGTTTTTCATGAATGGCCGCCAGGTGTTCAACTTCGCTCTGCTCAAAGTGCCGGCGCATTTGCACGAGCTGCTCAATGAGTCTGAGCTTAAGGCTGACGAGATTGATGCGTTCTGCATTCACCAGGGCAGTGCGGCGATTGTCGACGCCGTGGCGCGACGGTTTGAAGACGCCCCGGTAGAGAAATTCATCAAGGACATGGTCGAGACTGGCAATACTGTGTCTTCGAGCATTCCTCTGCTGCTGGAAAAGCACATGATGGATGGCGACTGGAAGCGTGTTGCGATCAGTGGCTTTGGTGTGGGTTTGTCGTGGGGTTCGGCGATTCTCTATCGTCCGTGACCTGCTGATAGCGCCGCACACAAAAACGCCCAGGCTTGAAAAAGCCTGGGCGTTTTTTATTTGGCGCCAGAAAACCCAGCAAATGCGAGGCTTTGGGCTATCGTAAATGCTTGAATTACAAAGGGTGGCCACGTGCTAGTAAAAAAAATCAAAAAAGTCCTCAAGAGACCTGCATTCAAGACGATAACTATTACGAAGGTTCTCTAGGCCACACCCGGCGGTTGCCAGGGCCGGAAGCCGCAGTACACCACCCACGAGGATTTCGTCATGGCTTTAACAGTAAACACTAACCTTGCTTCGTTGAACGTTCAGAACAACCTGAACAAGGCTTCTGGCGCCTTGCAAACTTCCATGCAGCGTCTGTCCTCCGGCCTGCGTATCAACAGCGCCAAAGACGATGCGGCCGGCCTGCAAATCTCCAACCGTCTGACCAGCCAAATCAACGGCCTGGGCGTTGCAATCAAAAACGCCCACGACGGCAGCTCGATTGCTCAGACCGCTGAAGGCGCCATGCAGCAGTCCACCAACATCCTGCAAAGCATGCGTACCCTGGCTCTGCAATCCGCCAACGGCTCGCCAAGCGCTGACGACCGTAAGTCGAACCAGGCTCAATACGCAGCACTGACTGCTGAATTGACCCGTATCGCTACCACCACTACTTTCGGTGGCAAGAACCTGCTGGACGGTTCTTTCGGTACTACTTCGTTCCAGGTCGGCGCCAACGCCAACCAGACCATCGACATGAGCATCGGTAACGTTGCAGCCAACAACATTGGTTCGCAGCAGCTGAAATCCCAAGGCGTTGCTCCAAGCGCAACAGGCGTTGGCGGCGGCACACTCGCCGTTACCGGTGGCGGCCAGTCCAAGAGCCTGACCATCGCTGCCGGTGCTTCGGCCGGGCAGATCGCTGCGCAAATGAACGGCGCTGTAGGCGGCCTGGCTGCTACTGCCAGCACTGTTGCCCAGTTCACCGTTGACTCCACTGCCATCGCTGCTGCATCTCCAGCCAGCGCCAACTTCACATTGAAAGTCGGTAGCGGTGCTGCGGTCCAGTTCACTGGCGTGACCAGCGCTTCTGACCTGGCTGACCAACTGAAGTCCAACGCTGCCAAGCTGGGCATCACCGTTAACTACGATTCGACCACTCAAGCGCTGTCGGTCAAGTCCGATACCGGTGAGAACCTGACCTTCAACGGTGGCGACGCCGGTGCTATCGCAGGCGTCAAGGTTGCCACCCTGGATGGTACCGGTACTGCCGGCACTGCCGTTGCCCTGGCTGCCACCGCGATCATCGCCACGGGTGCAGTTTCCCTGAACTCCTCCAGCAGCTACTCGCTGAGCGGCGCTGGCGTGACGGGTCTGTTCGCAGCTACCGGTACAGCTGCCAACTCCACCAAAACCACCGTCAACAACACCGACATCACCACTGCTGCCAACGCACAGAACTCGGTCGATGTGATCACCCAGGCGATCTCGGACATCGACTCCCAGCGTGCCGGCCTCGGTGCTGTACAAAACCGTTTCGACAACACCGTTGCCAACCTGCAGAGCATCTCTGACAACTCCAGCGCCGCTCGCGGTCAGATCCAGGACGTTGACTACGCTGCTGAAACTTCTCAGTTGACCAAGCAACAAACCCTGCAACAGGCTTCCACTGCGATTCTGTCCCAGGCCAACCAACTGCCATCCGCTGTACTGAAGCTGCTTCAGTAATAGCCATCGGTAGATGACTGACGGAAGGGCGCGTTTACGTGCCCTTTTGTCTTCTGCGTGATGAGGAGATTGGACATGGACATGAGCGTCAAGTTGAACCTGTCTTATCCAGCAGCGGCGTCGCAGAGCGCGCCTGCCCCTGTGACAGCCGACCCGCAGAAAACCAAGGTAGACCCCACGGTTGCCACGGGCGAACCCAAGCAAGACTCGAAATCCTCCGACCTTGAACAGGCGGTAACGGATATTCGCAAATTCGTCCAGGCTGCCCAGCGCAATCTGGACTTTTCCATTGATGACTCCACCCATCAGGTGGTGGTCAAGGTCATTGCGACCGACAGTGGCGAGGTCATTCGTCAAATCCCTTCGGAAACGGCATTGAAACTCGCACAAAGCCTTCACGACGCCAGCAGTGTGTTGTTTGACGCGAAAGTCTGAGCTGGCATGAATTTTGTTGCTGTAGCTGCTTGAGGCGTCGTCCGTCAATAAAGCGCCAGCCCCGATCAGGAGAAGAGTCATGGGTGATATCACGGTAAGCGGCCCGGTTACGGGGATTAATACCGAGTCGATCGTTACGGTCTTGGTCAACGCTGAACAAGCGCCAAAGCAGTCGCAGATCAACAAGCAGACGCAAACGTCGACTGCCCAGCTGTCCTCGATCGGCAAGATTCAAGCAGCGCTGGATGCCTTCCGCGGGGCCTTGGACAATATGGCCAAGGACGCCAGTATCGGCGGCCTGACAGCGGCGACGTCGGATTCAAACGTGTCCACCATTACCTTGGGGGCTGGTGCCTCCGCAGGCAACTATTCGCTGGTGGTCAACCAGTTGGCGACCTCCTCCAAGGTTGCGACCCAGACGTATGCAAAGGGGCCGAGTACGGTCGTCAATGCCGGTACGACGTCGACGAAACTGGAGATTTCCCAGTCTGGGCAGAGTTATGGGGTCACTGTTCCACCGGGCGCGACGTTGCAACAAGTACGTGATTCGATCAACGAGCAATACAGCAGCGTAGGCCTGAGTGCCAACATCCTGACTGACGCCACGGGTTCTCGACTGGTCATGACGTCAACCAATACCGGTGTCGGCACCGACATTACCCTGGGTGGTAACTCCGGCCTGGAAGCGGGGACATCAGTGGTGACCGAGCCGAAGAATGCGAAGTACACCATTGACGGTACTGCGCAGGAATCCAAGAGCAATACCCTGACTGACGCAATCAGCGGCGTGAGTATCAAGTTGACGGCGCTGTCGCCTCTTCCGTCTGGCGTCACAGATCCGAACAGTCCAAATCGAATCGCCTCGACCATCACGGTCAGTCGCAGCAACGACACCCTGAAAAGCTCGGTAAAGGGCTTTGTCGACACGTACAACGCCTTGATGACGGCGATCAATACTGAAACCAAAATCACCACCAACGCCGATGGTTCGACCACGCCGTCTGCGCTGACCGGCGATGCCACCATGCGCACCCTGCAGTCGTCCCTGCGCGCGCAAATGAACGCACTGGCTGGCACGGGCACGTTGAAGTCCCTGGCGCAATTTGGTGTGAACACTGACTCCGGCACCGGCAAGCTGAGCATTGACGATAAAATATTCGGTGCGGCGATCTTGACCAACCCTACCGACATCGGCGGTATTTTTAAAGGCGACAATGGCCTGTTGGTGCGCATGAAAACCGCGACCAACAGCTACGCGCTGAGCAACACCGGTGTTCTCGCCAAGCGCTCCTCGACCCTGTCGACCAACCTCAAGGACCTGCAAAAACAGCAGGACTCCCTGACCGCGCGCATGGCCGCCCTGAAGACCAGCCTGACCGCTAAATATACGACGATGAACAACCTGGTGGCCCAGCTCACCAGTCAGCGTTCCACCGTCATGACCACGCTCAACGCGCTGACCAAGTCGTCCTCGGACAGCTGATCCCGATGACGCCGCCCGGTGGTAAATACCGCCATCGGGCGCCGCCTTCGACCGACTTGGGGGTTAAAGTTTTTTGCGACCCAGTCGACATATTAGTCAGAGCCCATCCAATTTAGCTGTCGCCTGTCACGAGGTAGAAACATGAATCCCATGAGAGCCCTTCGCCAATACCAGAAGGTCAATTCCCATGCCCAGGTCTCCGAAGCCAGCCCGCACCGTCTGGTCCAGATGCTGATGGAAGGCGCGTTGGATCGCATGGCCCAGGCCAAGGGCGCCATGGCTCGTGGTGATATCGCGCAAAAAGGCCTGCTGCTCGGTAAGGCGATCGACATCCTGATCGGCTTGCGTGACGGCCTGAACCCGGAAAAAACCGATGATCCGGCCGCCTTGCAACAGTTGGACAACCTGTACGCCTACATGACCACGCGCCTGCTGGAAGCCAACAGCAAGAACGATGTCACCATGATCGACGAAGTAGCCGGCCTGATGATTACGCTCAAGGAAGGCTGGGACGGTATTGCAACACTGTAGGCCTTTCGGCCTGAGGATGATGTCATGAGCCACGCCCTGCAACGGATTGACGAAACCCGCGAAGCCTTGGTCGACGCCTTGGCGGCATGTAACTGGGACGCTATCGGCGAACTGGATATGGGCTGCCGTGCGGTGATCGATGAGGCACTCAATAACGCGCCGGTGGACGAGGATGCCCTGCGGGAAAAGCTGGAGAGCTTGTTGGCGGTGTATCAGCAGTTGCTGGAAGTGACGACGGGCGAGCGCCAGGCGATTTTCGAAGAGATGTCGCAGATCAACCGAGCGGAAAACGCGTCAAAGGTTTACCATCTGTTCGGCTGAATGGGCTCAGTTAGTCCGAACGGTGCGTCATATATTTGACTGTGCCAGCATTTTTGACTTAACTAGTGCTGTTTTCAGATTTCAGACGTCTACCAAGGTAAGAGATCTTACAGACGTCTAGATTGCCCTCACTCTGGGGCAGGAAGTTTTACTTGGGAAGTTGCTATTGCATGTGGCGTGAAACCAAAATTCTGCTGATCGATGACGATAGCGTCCGCCGCCGCGACTTGGCGGTGATTTTAAATTTTCTTGGTGAAGAAAATTTACCCTGCGGTAGCCATGATTGGCAGCAGGCGGTCAGCTCTTTGTCGTCGAGCCGTGAAGTCATTTGTGTGCTGATCGGGACGGTAAACGCTCCTGGTGCAGTACTGGGCTTGTTAAAGACACTGTCGACCTGGGATGAGTTCCTTCCGGTACTGCTAATGGGCGATGTTTCTTCTATCGACCTGCCGGAAGACCAACGCCGCCGCGTGCTTTCGACCCTGGAAATGCCGCCCAGCTACAGCAAATTGCTCGACTCCCTGCACCGCGCCCAGGTTTACCGTGAGATGTACGACCAGGCCCGCGAGCGCGGCCGTCATCGCGAACCCAACTTGTTCCGCAGCCTCGTTGGCACCAGCCGGGCGATCCAGCACGTGCGCCAGATGATGCAGCAAGTGGCCGACACCGACGCCAGTGTGCTGATCCTCGGCGAGTCCGGCACCGGCAAGGAAGTGGTCGCACGCAACCTGCACTATCATTCCAAGCGCCGCGACGGGCCATTCGTGCCGGTCAACTGCGGGGCGATCCCGGCAGAGCTGCTTGAAAGCGAATTGTTCGGCCACGAGAAGGGCGCCTTTACCGGGGCGATCACCAGCCGTGCCGGGCGTTTTGAGCTGGCCAACGGCGGCACCCTGTTCCTTGACGAAATCGGCGACATGCCGCTGCCGATGCAGGTCAAGCTGCTGCGCGTACTGCAGGAACGCACCTTCGAACGCGTGGGCAGCAACAAGACCCAGAGCGTCGACGTGCGCATAATCGCGGCCACGCACAAGAACCTCGAAAGCATGATCGAGGTCGGCAGCTTCCGCGAAGACCTGTACTACCGCTTGAACGTATTCCCTATCGAAATGGCCCCGCTGCGTGAGCGCGTGGAAGACATCCCGCTGCTGATGAACGAACTGATTTCGCGCATGGAACACGAAAAGCGCGGCTCGATTCGCTTCAACTCCGCCGCGATCATGTCCCTGTGCCGCCACGGCTGGCCGGGTAACGTCCGTGAACTGGCCAACCTGGTGGAGCGCATGGCGATCATGCACCCGTACGGGGTGATCGGCGTGGTCGAGCTGCCGAAGAAATTCCGCTACGTCGACGACGAAGACGAGCAACTGGTCGACAGCCTGCGCAGCGACCTGGAAGAGCGCGTGGCCATCAACGGCCATACGCCGGACTTCGGTTCCACCGCCATGCTGCCGCCCGAAGGCCTGGACTTGAAGGACTACCTCGGTAGCCTCGAGCAAGGCCTGATCCAGCAGGCGCTGGACGATGCCAACGGCATTGTCGCGCGCGCCGCCGAACGCTTGCGTATCCGCCGAACCACCCTGGTTGAGAAGATGCGCAAGTACGGCATGAGCCGCCGGGAAGGCGATGAGCAGACAGATGATTGACGCCTGAAATATAAACCGCTGATTAATCAGCGGTTTTTTTTCGGCACGGGTATTGCTACAGCCCTCGCAACGTTCCGTTTAACTGACGGTCAGCCAAGCGAGAGAGCATGATGCCCCACGCCGCCCAACATTCTTCGGCCCCCGACATCCAGGGGCTTCTCCCCTCTGTAGAGCAGCAAAGCCGGCAGGGCCTGGAGCAGGCCTTTTCGCTGTTCAACCAGATGTCGAGCCAACTGACTGACTCCTACAGCTTGCTGGAGGCCCGGGTTTCCGAGCTTAAAGGCGAGCTGGCGGTGGTCAGCGCCCAGCGCATGGAAGAGCTGGCCGAGAAAGAGCGCCTGGCCAACCGTCTGCAAAACCTCCTCGACCTGTTGCCCGGTGGCGTGATCGTCATCGATGAGATGGGGCGCGTGCGCGAAGCCAACCCGGCTGCGCGTGACTTGCTCGGCGAGCCGCTTGAAGGCGAACTGTGGCGCCACGTGATTACCCGCTGCTTCGCACCACGCGAAGACGATGGCCATGAAATCTCCCTCAAGGACGGCCGCCGCCTGTCCATCGCCACCCGTTCTCTCGACGCCGAGCCCGGCCAGTTGGTGCTGCTCAACGACCTGACTGAAACCCGTCACCTGCAAGACCAGCTGGCGCGCCACGAGCGCTTGTCGTCGCTGGGGCGGATGGTCGCTTCTTTGGCGCATCAGATCCGTACGCCGCTGTCGGCGGCGCTGATCTACGCCAGTCATTTGACTGATGAGCAATTGCCCGCCGCCACCCACCAGCGATTTGCCGGCCGCCTCAAGGAGCGCCTGCATGAATTGGAGCACCAGGTGCGCGACATGCTGGTGTTTGCCCGCGGCGAATTGCCGCTTACCGACCGCCTCACGCCGGCTGTGCTGATGCAATCGCTGCAGGCGGCAGCGGCGACGCATATTCAAGAGGCCAACGTGCGCTGGCAGTGCGACAGCCACCTCGGCGAGTTGCTGTGCAACCGCGACACGCTGGTCGGCGCCTTGCTCAACCTGATCGAAAATGCCACCCAGGCCAGCGGCCCCGGTGCGCGCCTCAAAGTGCACCTGTACAACCGCGGGCAAACCCTGCGCCTGTGCATCAGCGACAGCGGCAGCGGCATCGACCCGGTGGTGCTGCAGCGCCTGGGCGAACCCTTTTTCACCACCAAAACCAACGGCACGGGCCTGGGCCTGACCGTGGTCAAGGCAGTGGCGCGTGCGCATCAGGGAGAATTGCAACTGCACTCCCGGTTGGGGCGTGGCACCTGTGCATTGATGACCTTGCCGCTGTTTTCCAGCGCGGCAAGCGCGGAGTAAAAGGACTATGGCTATCAAGGTTTTATTGGTTGAAGACGATCGCGCCCTGCGTGAAGCATTGGCTGACACGCTGCTGTTGGCGGGCCATGACTACCGCGCGGTCGGTTCGGCTGAGGACGCCTTGGAGGCCGTTGAGCAAGAGTCCTTCAGCCTGGTGGTCAGCGACGTGAACATGCCCGGCATGGACGGCCACCAGCTGCTCGGCCTGCTGCGTGCACGCCAGCCGCAAATGCCGGTGCTGCTGATGACCGCCCACGGCGCGGTAGAGCGGGCGGTGGACGCCATGCGCCAAGGCGCGGCGGATTACCTGGTCAAGCCGTTCGAGCCCAAAGCCTTGATCGAGCTGGTCGCCCGGCATGCGCTCGGCGTGGTCCCGGCCAGCGACGGCGAAGGCCCGATTGCCTTCGAGCCGGCCAGCGCGCGGTTGCTGGAACTGGCGGCCCGTGTGGCGCGCAGCGATTCCACCGTGCTGATCTCCGGCGAGTCCGGCACCGGTAAAGAAGTGCTGGCGCGGTATATCCACCAGCAATCCAGCCGCGCCAAACAACCGTTTATCGCGATCAACTGCGCGGCGATCCCTGACAACATGCTCGAAGCCACGCTGTTCGGCCATGAAAAGGGCTCGTTCACCGGCGCCATCGCCGCCCAGGCGGGCAAGTTCGAACAGGCGGACGGCGGCACCATTCTGCTCGATGAAATCTCGGAAATGCCCCTGGGTCTGCAAGCCAAGTTGCTGCGGGTGCTGCAGGAGCGCGAAGTGGAGCGCGTCGGCGCACGTAAGCCGATCCAGCTGGACATTCGCGTGGTCGCCACCACCAACCGCGACCTCGCGGGCGAAGTGGCGGCGGGGCGTTTCCGTGAAGACTTGTTCTACCGCCTTTCGGTATTCCCGCTGGCCTGGCGCCCACTGCGCGAGCGCCCGGCAGATATCATCCCGCTGGCCGAGCGCCTGCTGAACAACCACGTCAAAAAAATGAAGCACGCCCAGGCGCGGTTGTCGGCCGATGCCCAGGCCTGCCTGATCAGCTACCCATGGCCCGGCAATGTGCGCGAATTGGACAACGCGATCCAGCGCGCGCTGATTTTGCAGCAGGGCGGGCTGATCCAGCCGCAGGACTTCTGCCTGGCCATGGGCACTGGCGCGGCACCGTTGCCGAGCCTGGCGCCGGCGCCTGTGGTGGCGGTCGAAGCCGAATCCGCCGGCGGCTTGGGCGACGACCTGCGTCGCCGCGAATTCCAGATGATCATCGACACCCTGCGTGCCGAGCGCGGCCGCCGCAAAGAAGCGGCCGAGCGCTTGGGGATAAGCCCGCGCACCTTGCGCTACAAGCTGGCGCAGATGCGTGACGCGGGAATGGACGTGGAAGCCTACCTCTTCGCCACCTGAAAAAAGCATCGGGCCGACAGGGTTTGTCGCCTTTTCTTACGAATCGCCACGGAGCTGGCACCCTTGTTGCTACCACCCCTAGTAACCGCTACGTAGTGTCAAAAAATTGCGGGTCGTCGGAGAGAGAAGGTCATGAGCCAGGGTATTGAGTTCAATCGGTTGATGTTGGATATGCGCTCCATGCAAATGGATGCCATGGCTCAACCGAAATCCGTCGCGCCAGCGCCGGAATTGGGCCAAAGCAGTTTTGCCGACATGCTCGGTCAGGCAATCAATAAAGTCAGTGATACCCAGCAAGCCTCGAATCAGTTGGCCACCGCCTTCGAAATCGGCAAAAGCGGCGTAGACCTCACCGACGTGATGGTGGCCTCGCAGAAGGCCAGCGTTTCCTTTCAAGCCTTGACCCAAGTGCGTAACAAGTTGGTCCAGGCTTATCAAGACATCATGCAGATGCCGGTTTAAGGACGAGATTTAAGTCATGGCAGAAGCAGTCGTGGACAACGTACCCGCCAAGGCAGACGGCAAGCCGCCGCTGTTTGGCCTGTCGTTCCTGGAAAACCTCTCCGAAATGACCATGCTGCGTCAGGTGGGCCTGATGGTCGGCCTGGCTGCCAGCGTGGCGATTGGTTTTGCCGTGGTGCTGTGGTCGCAGCAACCTGATTACCGCCCGTTGTACGGCAGCCTGGCCGGCATGGATTCCAAGCAGATCATGGAAACCCTGGCCGCCGCCGACATCGCCTACACCGTGGAGCCCAACTCCGGCGCGCTGCTGGTCAAGGCCGACGACGTGGCCCGTGCGCGTATGAAATTGGCCGCGGCCGGCGTTACGCCGTCCGACAGCAATATCGGTTTTGAAATTCTCGACAAGGACCAGGGCCTGGGCACCAGCCAGTTCATGGAAGCCACGCGCTATCGTCGTGGTCTGGAAGGCGAGCTGGCGCGCACCATCTCCAGCTTGAATAACGTCAAGGGCGCCCGCGTGCACCTGGCGATTCCGAAAAGCTCGGTGTTTGTACGTGACGAACGTAAGCCAAGTGCCTCGGTGTTGGTCGAACTGTTTTCCGGCCGCTCCCTGGAGCCTGGCCAGGTGCTGGCGATTATCAATCTGGTGGCCACCAGCGTTCCCGAATTGAGCAAGTCGCAAATCACCGTGGTCGACCAGAAGGGCAACCTACTCTCCGACCTAGCCGAGAACTCCGCGCTGACCCAGGCCGGCAAGCAGTTCGACTACAGCCGCCGCATGGAAAGCATGCTCACCCAGCGTGTGCACAACATTCTGCAACCGGTGCTGGGCAACGACCGCTACAAGGCTGAAGTGTCCGCCGACGTAGATTTCAGCGCCGTGGAGTCGACCTCCGAGCAGTTCAATCCGGATCAGCCGGCCCTGCGCAGCGAGCAGTCCAGCAGCGAACAACGCACCGCCAGCAATGGCCCGCAAGGTGTGCCGGGTGCCCTGAGCAACCAGCCGCCAGCTCCCGCTTCGGCACCGCAAACCACCGGTGGCGCTGCCGCGACCGCTGGTGCGATTCAGCCTGGCCAGCCACTGCTGGACGCCAACGGCCAGCAGATCATGGACCCGGCCACCGGCCAGCCAATGCTCGCGCCGTACCCGGCCGACAAGCGTAACCAGTCGACCAAGAACTTCGAACTCGACCGCTCCATCAGCCACACCAAGCAGCAACAGGGCAAAATCAATCGCCTGTCGGTGTCGGTGGTGGTCGATGACCAGGTCAAGGTCAACGCCGCTGACGGTGCTGTGACCCGTGCACCCTGGAGCGCCGACGAATTGGCGCGCTTCACCCGCCTGGTGCAGGATGCCGTCGGTTTCGACGCCAGCCGTGGCGACAGCGTCAGCGTGATCAACATGCCATTCTCCGCCGAGCGTGGCGAAGTGATCGCCGACCCGTCGTTCTACACGCAGCCGTGGTTCTGGGACATCGTCAAACAAGTGCTGGGTGTGTTGTTCATCCTGGTGCTGGTGTTCGGCGTGCTGCGCCCGGTGCTCAACAACATCACCGGCCACGGCAAGAAGCAGTTGGCCCTGGCTGGCGGCGACGTCGAGTTGGGTGGCATGGGCGGCCTGGACGGCGAACTGGCCAACGACCGCGTCAGCCTCGGCGGCCCGCAAAGCATTCTGTTGCCAAGCCCGAGCGAAGGCTACGACGCTCAGTTGAACGCAATCAAGAGTTTGGTGGCAGAAGACCCGGGCCGTGTGGCCCAGGTCGTGAAAGAGTGGATTAACGCAGATGAATGATCGAGCCGCTGTTGCCAAGCTCACCAAAGTCGACAAAGCCGCAGTTCTGCTGCTGTCCCTGGGTGAGACCGACGCCGCACAAGTGCTGCGCCACATGGGCCCCAAAGAGGTTCAACGCGTGGGCGTGGCCATGGCGCAAATGCGCAATGTGCACCGCGAGCAGGTCGAGCAGGTGATGAGCGAGTTCGTCGAGATCGTCGGCGATCAGACCAGCCTGGGCGTCGGCTCCGACAGCTATATCCGCAAGATGCTCACCTCGGCGTTGGGCGAAGACAAGGCCAACGGCCTGATCGACCGCATCCTGCTGGGTGGCAACACCAGCGGCCTGGACAGCCTGAAATGGATGGAGCCGCGTGCCGTCGCCGACGTGATCCGCTACGAGCACCCGCAGATCCAGGCCATCGTCGTCGCCTATCTCGACCCCGACCAGGCCGGTGAAGTGCTCGGCCACTTCGACCATAAAGTGCGCCTGGACATCATCCTGCGCGTATCGTCGCTGAACACCGTGCAGCCGGCCGCCCTGAAAGAACTCAACACGATTCTCGAGAAGCAGTTCTCGGGCAACTCGAACGCCTCGCGTACCACCTTGGGTGGCATCAAGCGCGCGGCCGACATCATGAACTTCCTCGACAGCTCGGTCGAAGGCCAGTTGATGGACTCGATCCGCGAGATCGACGACACCCTGTCCGGCCAGATCGAAGACCTCATGTTCGTGTTCAACAACCTCTCCGATGTCGACGACCGTGGCATCCAGGCGCTGCTGCGCGAGGTGTCTTCCGACGTGTTGGTGCTGGCCCTCAAAGGCTCGGACGAAGGCGTCAAAGAGAAGATCTTCAAGAACATGTCCAAGCGTGCTTCCGAACTGTTGCGCGACGACCTGGAAGCCAAGGGCCCGGTGCGCGTCAGCGACGTGGAAACCGCCCAGAAGGAAATCCTCACCATTGCCCGCCGTATGGCCGAAGCCGGAGAAATCGTTCTCGGCGGGAAGGGCGGCGAAGAAATGATTTAAGGCGCCATCCATGTCGAACAAAGATGAGACGCCCAGCGATCTGATTCGCGCGCGGGATGTCGGCGGGTTCGACATCTGGTCGTTGCCCAGCTTCGACCCGCATGTGCCGGAGCCCGAGCCTGAACCGGTGGTGGAAACACCGGCGGAAATGGAAGAAGTGCCGCTGGATGAAGTCCAGCCACTGACCCTCGAAGAATTGGAAGCCATCCGCCAGGAGGCCTACAACGAGGGCTTCGCGGCGGGTGAAAAAGACGGTTTTCGCAGCACCACCCTGAAAGTTCGCCAAGAGGCCGAGGAGGCGCTGAGCGTCAAGCTGGCCAGCCTGGAACGCTTGATGGGCAGCCTGTTCGACCCGATCGCCGAACAGGATTCGCAGCTGGAAAAATCCATGGTCGGCCTGGTCGAGCACATCGCCCGCCAGGTGATCCAGCGCGAGCTGGTGCTTGATTCCAGCCACATTGAAAGCGTGATGCGCGAAGCCCTCAAGCTGCTGCCGTTGGGCGTCGGCAATGTGCGGCTGTACATCAACCCGCAGGATTTCGAACAGGTCAAAGCCCTGCGCGAGCGCCATGAAGAAACCTGGCGCATTGTCGAAGACGCGGCGCTGCTGCCCGGTGGTTGCCGGGTTGAAACCGAACACAGCCGTATCGATGCCACGGTGGAAACCCGTATCACCCAGATCATGGCCAAGCTCTTCGACCAGTTGCACGAACAAGCCTTGCACCCGGCCGAGCCTGACCTGAGCGTCGACCTGGACGCCGCCGATGCGCCTTGATCGCACCAGCTTCGCCAAGCGCCTGAGCGGTTACGCCGAGGCCACTGAGTTGCCCGGCCAACCGATCCTCGAAGGACGCCTGTTGCGCATGGTCGGCCTGACCCTCGAAGCCGAAGGCCTGCGCGCCGCCATGGGCAGCCGCTGCCTGGTGATCAACGACGACAGCTACCACCCGGTGCAGGTCGAAGCTGAAGTGATGGGCTTTTCCGGCAACAAGATTTTCCTCATGCCAGTGGGCAGCCTGGCGGGCATTGCCCCCGGCGCTCGCGTGGTGCCACTTGCCGACACCGGCCGCCTGCCGATGGGCATGAGCATGCTCGGCCGCGTACTCGACGGCGCCGGTCGTGCGTTGGACGGCAAGGGCGGCATGAAGGCCGAAGATTGGGTGCCGATGGACGGCCCGACGATCAACCCGCTCAACCGCAACCCCATCAGCGTGCCGCTGGACGTGGGCATTCGCAGCATCAACGGTTTATTGACGGTCGGTCGCGGCCAGCGTCTGGGCCTGTTCGCCGGTACGGGTGTGGGTAAATCGGTGTTGCTGGGCATGATGACGCGCTTCACCGAAGCCGACATTATCGTGGTCGGGCTGATCGGCGAGCGCGGCCGTGAGGTGAAGGAATTCATCGAGCACAGCCTCGGTGAAGAAGGCCTCAAGCGCTCGGTGGTGGTGGCGTCACCTGCGGACGATGCGCCGCTGATGCGTTTGCGCGCCGCCATGTACTGCACGCGCATCGCTGAATATTTTCGCGACAAGGGCAAGAACGTCCTGTTGCTGATGGACTCGCTTACGCGTTTCGCCCAGGCCCAGCGGGAAATCGCCCTGGCCATCGGTGAGCCGCCTGCCACCAAAGGCTACCCGCCGTCGGTGTTCGCCAAGCTGCCCAAGCTGGTCGAGCGCGCCGGTAATGCCGAAGCCGGTGGCGGTTCGATCACCGCGTTCTACACCGTGCTGTCCGAAGGCGATGACCAGCAAGACCCGATTGCCGACTCGGCGCGGGGCGTGCTCGACGGCCACATCGTGCTGTCGCGGCGCCTGGCCGAAGAAGGGCACTACCCGGCCATCGACATCGAAGCCTCGATCAGCCGGGTGATGCCGGCGGTGGTCACGCCGGAGCACATGGCTCGCGCACAGCACTTCAAACAGCTGTGGTCGCGTTATCAGCAGAGCCGCGACCTGATCAGCGTCGGCGCCTATGTGGCCGGGGGCGATCGTGAAACCGACCTGGCAATTGCCCTGCAACCGCAACTGGTGACCTACCTGCGCCAGGGCCTCAACGACAAGATCAGCATGGGCGAGAGCGAAGCCCACCTGGGCTCGATCTTCGCCCCGGCGCCAGGCGGTTAAGCCATGGCCAGCACGCGCTCTTCACGCCTGGCCCCAGTGGTGGACATGGCCGAAAAGGCCGAAAAAACCGCGGTGCAGCGCCTGGGGTATTTCCAGGGCCAGGTGCGCCTGGCCGAAAGCAAGCTCGGCGACCTGGAGCGCTTTCGCGGCGAGTACCAGCAGCAGTGGATCGAACGCGGCAGCAAGGGCGTGTCCGGCCAATGGCTGATGGGCTACCAGGGCTTTCTCAACCAGCTTGAGACGGCCGTCGGCCAACAGCGCCAGAGCCTGGCCTGGCACCAGAACAACCTCGATAAAGCCCGCGAGGCCTGGCAGGCGGCGTTCGCCCGGGTCGAAGGTTTGCGCAAGTTGGTGCAGCGTTATATCGACGAAGCGCGGGCGATTGAAGACAAGCGCGAGCAGAAGCTGCTGGATGAGCTGTCACAACGCCTCCCGCGCCAATCACAGTACTAACGTTCAACCCCTATCTAATGTGGGAGCTGGCTTGTGTGGGAGCCGGGCTTGCCCGCGATGCGGGCGCCGAGGTGTATCAGTCACACCGCGTTGATGCTATCGCAGGCAAGCCAGCTCCCACACAAGCTCTCCCACTTTTGATCATCAGTGTTGCCCACATCTCTATCACCTGCTAAACCTTGTTGCATATTGCCAATGACAAGGAAGCAGTCGTATGTCAGTCGTTTCAGAAGTCTCCCTGGATGGGAAAAAAGCAATGATCACCGTCAAGGGGCGATTCGATTTTGGTAGTCATCAGGCTTTTCGTGAGGCTTACGAAAAGTTCTACAAGGTGCCCGAGGTCTACGTAGTGGACTTGAAGGACACCACTTATATGGACAGCTCGGCCATGGGCATGCTCCTGCTGTTGCGTGACCATGCCGGTGGTGATAACGCCGAAGTGCAAGTGATCAACAGCAACGCCGATGTGCGCAAGATCCTCGCCATCTCCAACTTCGACAAGCTGTTCGACATCAGTTGAGCACCTTGGTCCCGGTCCTTGAACCGCTGACGATCCTGATCGCCGAAGACAGCGCTGCCGATTTGCTGCTGCTGTCGACGATCATTCGGCGCCAGGGTCATCAGGTGCTCACCGCCACCAACGGCGCGCAAGCCGTCGAGGTGTTCACGCGCGAGCGTCCGCAACTGGTGTTGATGGACGCCTTGATGCCGGTGATGGACGGCTTTGAAGCGGCGCGCCAGATCAAGCAGCTGGCGGGCGAAGCGCTGGTGCCGATCATCTTCCTCACCTCCCTGCGCGAGAGCGAAGCCCTGGCCCAGTGCCTGGATGCGGGAGGCGATGATTTCCTGCCCAAGCCTTACAACCCGCTGATCCTGGCGGCGAAAATCAACGCCATGGATCGCCTGCGTCGCCTGCAGGCCACGGTCTTGCAGCAGCGTGACCTGATCGCCAGGCACCACGATTACCTGTTGCATGAGCAGCGCGCGGCCAAGGCGGTGTTCGACAAGGTCGCGCATTCTGGCTGTATCAACGCGGGGCCGAACATTCGCTATCTGCAATCGCCCTATGCGCTGTTCAACGGCGACCTGCTGCTGGCGGCGTATACGCCCTCGGGTGACATGCACGTGCTGCTCGGCGATTTCACCGGCCACGGGCTGCCGGCTGCCGTAGGCGCGATGCCGCTGGCGGAAGTGTTTTATGGCATGACGGCTAAGGGCTACGGCCTGGCGCAAACCCTGCGCGAGATGAATGCCAAGCTCAAACGCATCCTGCCGGTGGACATGTTCTGCTGCGCCACCCTGATGTGCCTGAGTGCCCAGCGGCGCGTGGTGGAAGTATGGAACGGCGGCATGCCCGAGGGTTATGTGCATGAAGTCGCCACGGGCAAGCGTACGCCGCTAGTGTCGCGGCACCTGCCGTTAGGCGTGCTCTCGGCCGAGGCGTTTGATGACAGCACTGAGGTCTGGCCCATGGCCCTCGGCGATCGCGTCTTTTTGCTTTCCGATGGCGTGTTGGACACCGCCGATGCCAATGACCAGTTGTTCGGCGCCGAGCGATTGCAGCAGGTGTTTGCGGCCAACCGTGAACCTGATCGCCTGTTCGAAGACATCGAAAAGGCCCTGGCAGCGTTTCGTGGCCAGGCGCGGGACGACGTCAGCATGGTCGAGATCACCTTGCAGGACGGCCAGCCGTTGCGCGCAGCCGAGGCGCTGTATGCCGACAGCGGGCAGTCGTGCCCGCTGGACTGGTCGGTGAGTTTCGAGTTTCGCGCGCAGACCCTTAAAAGCTACAACCCGCTGCCGTATCTACTGCAATTGCTGCTGGAGATCCACGGCCTGCGCAAGCAGAGCGGAGCGCTTTACAGTGTGATGGCTGAGTTATATTCGAATGCGCTGGAGCATGGCGTGTTGGGCCTGGATTCGAAGCTCAAGCGTGATGCGCAGGGGTTTGCCCACTATTACCGCGAGCGCAATGAGCGGCTGGCGCAGTTGAGCAGCGGCTATGTGCGTGTGCATGTGCAAGTGGTGCCGACGGCCACGGGCGGCAAAATGACGTTGCGCATTGAAGACAGCGGCCCTGGGTTTGACGTGGAACAGGTGCTGGCGCGGCCGCTGGATATCGACCGTCTGTCTGGCCGCGGCTTGAGCCTGGTCCGTCAACTGAGCAGCGATGTACGCTGGTCCGATGGCGGGCGCAGTGTGTGCGTGGAGTTTTGCTGGGCGGCTCTGGCATAATCCGCCAATTCTTGATCAAGGAGCGAGCAAGTGGATGAGATTCATCTGGACCCTGACGTGTTGTCGGGTTTGCAGGAGGTTATGGAGGGCGAGTATCCCAAGTTGCTTGATACCTTCATTGAGGATTCAAAGAAACGCATCGATGAGTTGCGCGGGGCGCGTGATGATGCCAAGGCGTTGGGGCGGATTGCGCATAGCTTTAAAGGCAGCAGTGGCAACCTTGGGGCGGTGCAATTGGCGCAGTTGTGCCAGCGCCTGGAGGTGGAGTCAGTTGAATCGACAGCGGACCTTGGGGCGTTGGTTGATCAGATTGATCGTGAGTTTGCTTTGGTTCGGCCGTTGTATGAATCGGAAAGGCAGCGGTTCAGCCTCTGAGTCACCTGTGTAATACCTATATGACAACCCAACTGTGGGAGCTGGCTTGCCTGCGATGCGGTGAGTCAGTCAACTCATTCGTCACTGTTACACCGCATCGCAGGCAAGCCAGCTCCCACATTGAGCAGGCGATTTGTCCGCAAAAATGCAAACCTGGCCCAACTCTTGCTCTACCTCCCAATACTGCATCCCCGATCCCCAATGCAGTGGAGACCTTTACCTATGCCAGTCGCCCCGAATTCGCTCCTTCAGGCTGCCCCCGCGGCCAAGCCTCAAGCGCCGGCCGCCACCCCTGCGGTAGCGGCTGCGGACCCGCGGGACAAGGCCCAGGGCTTTGCTCAAGTGTTCGCCAGCCAGGGCTCGAAGCCCACGGTAAAGACCGACGACACTCCAGCTAAACCCGCGAATAACAAGCCTTCCGACGCCAGCGCCAAGCCTGCAAACAGCAACGACAAGCCTGCCGCCAGCACGCCAGCGGTTGCCGATAGCGGCAATCCCTTGCCTGCCAAGCCACCGGCCACGTCCGACGACAGCACCAGCAGTGACGACGACAAACCCACCGACCCGTCCCTGGTGCAGCAACCGCCGGTTGACCCGGTCGTCGACCCGGCCTTGATTGCCACCGTCACCCCGGTTGCCGTTCCGGTGCCCGTCGAAACCCCGGCCCCGGTTGCCGCGACCCAGGACGACAAGGCCCAGCCGGTCGTCGCCGCACCGGTCGCCGCCACCGATGAAGCCAAGCAGCCCGCCTTCGACCCGGCAGCCGACCCGCTGGATTCGATGCCGGCCGTGCGCCTGGCGATGGAGCAGGGCGGTCACGTCTCGGCCAGCAGCCAGACGCCGCAGAAAGCTGCACCCGCGCCGACCCAGGATCAGCCGACCGCTGCGCAGAACTTTGCCGCTGGCCTGGCCAATATGGTCGACCAGCAAGCCACCAAAGACAGCACTGACCAGGGCGGCGACAAAGCCTTCAGTGGCTTGATCGAAGGCGGCCTCAAAGATTTGAAAGACGCCAGCAGCGACACCCGCGTCGATGACTTCGCCAACCGCCTGGCCGCGCTGACCCAGGCCGCCACGCCGAAAACCGCGAATGCCTTGCCACCCGTTGCGAATGCCCCGTTGGCCATGCACCAGAGCGGTTGGACCGAGGAAGTGGTCAACCGCGTGATGTACCTGTCCAGCGCCAACCTCAAGTCGG
The DNA here is from genome assembly GCF_009834565.1 of Pseudomonas sp. R76. GTDB lineage: Bacteria > Pseudomonadota > Gammaproteobacteria > Pseudomonadales > Pseudomonadaceae > Aquipseudomonas. The sequence goes on along the minus strand of NZ_CP019428.1, from coordinate 4,840,043 downwards.
CGGAGATCCAGTTGCAGCCGGCCGAGCTGGGGCGCCTGGATATCAAGGTCAACATGACCGCGGACCAACAAGCCCAGGTCACTTTCATGAGTGGTCACGCGGTGGTGCGTGAAGCGCTGGAAACCCAGTCCGGCCGTTTGCGCGAGATGTTTGCCCAGCAGGGCATGGGGCAGGTCGACGTTAACGTCTCCGACCAGTCCCGTGGCTGGCAGGGGCAGGGCCAGGAGCAACAACAGCAGAACCAGGCGCGCGGCGTGAGTGGCAGCGGCGGGCGCGGTGAGGGCGGGGATGCGGGTGATCACGCTGAAGTGGCGGCGGCGGTCGCGCCGGTGAGCCAGACTGTGATCGGCTCCAGCGCCGTTGACTATTACGCCTGACCTGAGCCTTAAGAAGATCAAAATGTGGGAGCTGGCTTGCCTGCGATAGCGGTGTATCAGTGACAGAAATGCCAACTGACCCACCGCCATCGCAGGCAAGCCAGCTCCCACATTTGATTTGGGGTGTTCGCTCTTACCTGAATTACCAGACAACTCTGGCATAACACTTGCTCTTGCCTTTCCGTAGATCTATGAATCCCAGAATAGTGACGGATTATTGGCATGGCGAAGAGCGACGACGCAGCAGCAACTCCCCCCGCAGGCAAAGGCAAGCTCAAGCTAATCCTGTTGATCGTGCTGGGCCTGCTCCTGGCCATTGGCGCCTCGGTGGGCGGCACTTGGTACATCATGCACAGCAGTGCAAGCAAACCGGCACCCGCCGCCGAAACCGCCAGTAACGTCAAGCAACCGGCAATCTTCGAGCCGATGCTTCCGGCCTTTGTCGCCAACTTCAATCAGAACGGCCGTCAACGCTACCTGCAGGTGAGCATCACCTTGCTGGCGCGTAACCAGGCGGACCTGGATGCGCTCAAAGTGCATATGCCAGTGATCCGCAACAACCTGGTGATGCTGTTCTCCGGGCAGAGCTTCGACAGCCTCGCCACCCCGGTCGGCCAGGAAATGCTGCGCCAGAAGGTCACTGCCAGCGTGCAGGAAGTGGCCCAGAAAGAGCTCGGCAAAGTCGTGGTTGAGCAGGCGCTCTTCACTAACTTCGTATTGCAGTAGGATCACGACATGGCCGTGCAAGACCTGCTGTCCCAGGATGAAATCGACGCGCTGTTACATGGCGTCGACGATGGTCTGGTACAGACCGAAATGGCTGCCGAACCCGGCAGCGTCAAAAGTTATGACCTGACCAGCCAGGATCGCATCGTCCGTGGACGTATGCCGACGCTGGAAATGATCAACGAGCGTTTCGCCCGCTACACCCGTATCAGCATGTTCAACATGCTGCGCCGTTCGGCGGACGTGGCGGTGGGCGGCGTGCAGGTGATGAAGTTCGGCGAATACGTGCACTCGCTGTACGTGCCCACCAGCCTCAACCTGGTCAAGATCAAGCCGTTGCGCGGCACTGCGCTGTTCATCCTTGACGCCAAACTGGTGTTCAAGCTGGTGGACAACTTCTTCGGCGGCGACGGCCGTCACGCCAAGATCGAAGGCCGTGAATTCACCCCGACTGAACTGCGCGTGGTGCGCATGGTGCTGGAGCAGGCCTTTATCGACTTGAAGGAAGCCTGGCAGGCGATCATGGAAGTCAATTTCGAGTACATCAACTCGGAAGTGAACCCGGCCATGGCCAACATCGTCGGCCCCAGCGAAGCTATTGTGGTCTCCACCTTCCACATCGAACTCGATGGCGGTGGCGGCGACCTGCACGTGACCATGCCGTACTCGATGATCGAGCCGGTGCGCGAGATGCTCGACGCCGGTTTCCAGTCCGACCTGGACGACCAGGACGAGCGCTGGGTCAAGGCCTTGCGCGAAGACCTGCTCGACGTCGACGTACCTTTGAGCGCCACTGTGGCCCGTCGCCAGTTGCGTTTGCGCGATATTTTGCACATGCAGCCCGGCGATGTGATTCCCGTGGAGTTGCCGGAAGAAATGATCATGCGTGCCAACGGCGTGCCGTCGTTCAAGGTCAAGCTGGGTTCGCACAAAGGCAACCTGGCGTTGCAAGTGATCGAACCGATCAACCGTCGCTGATCAACAATAATTTTTGCTTCGCCGAGGACATGTAATGGCTACCGAACACGAAAACACTTCCGCCGAAGACCAGGCCCTGGCTGACGAGTGGGCTGCGGCCCTGGAAGAAACCGGCGATGTTGGCCAGGACGACATCGACGCGCTGCTGGCCGCCGACGCCGCCACCGCGCCGGCCGGCAACCGCCTGCCGATGGAAGAATTCGGCAGCGTGCCGAAAAACAACGACCCGGTGACCCTCGACGGCCCGAACCTGGATGTGATCCTCGACATCCCGGTGTCGATTTCCATGGAAGTCGGCAGCACCGAAATCAACATCCGCAACCTGCTGCAGCTCAACCAGGGCTCAGTGATCGAGCTCGACCGCCTGGCTGGCGAGCCGCTGGACGTGCTGGTCAACGGCACGCTGATCGCCCATGGCGAAGTGGTGGTGGTCAACGAGAAGTTCGGCATCCGCCTGACGGATGTGATCAGCCCGAGCGAACGCATCAAGAAGTTGCGCTGATATGAAGTATTCGATGGCGGGACTGTTTCTGGCGCTGCCATTGAGCGCCCTGGCGGCTGAGCCGATCGCACAAGCGGCGGCTGCGGCGCCCGTAGTCAGCAGTGGCATCGGCGGGCAACTGACCCAGTTGGTGCTGGGCCTGTTGCTGGTGGTGGGGTTGATTTTTGTGCTGGCCTGGTTGATGCGCCGCGTGCAGCGCATCGGCCCGGGCAATGGCCAGGTTATCGAGATGATCGGCTCGCGCGCCCTCGGCCCGCGTGATCGTCTGGTGCTGGTGCAAGTCGGCGAGGAACAGATTCTGCTGGGTATCACGCCCGGCCGCATCACCCCGCTGCACGTGCTCAAGTCGCCGGTAGAAGTGGCCAGGACCGAGGCCGCCACGCCAGAATTCGCCCAGCGCCTGATGGAGTTGCTGGGCAAGGATCAGAAGGATAAGAAGTAATGCGCGTTTTATTGACGCTCATGCTGTTGCTGGCCGCGCCGTTGGCGTTGGCGGCCGACCCGTTGTCGATCCCGGCGATCACGCTGGGCACCAACGCTGCCGGCGCCCAGGAATATTCGGTCAGCCTGCAGATCCTGCTGATCATGACCGCGCTGAGTTTTATCCCGGCGTTTGTGATGCTGATGACCAGCTTCACGCGGATCATCATCGTGTTCTCGATTCTGCGTCAGGCCCTGGGCCTGCAGCAGACACCGTCGAACCAGATTCTCACCGGCATGGCGCTGTTTTTGACGCTGTTCATCATGGCGCCGGTGTTCGACAAGGTGAACCAGCAAGCCCTGCAACCGTACCTGGCGGAAAAACTCACGGCCCAGGACGCGATCGACAAGGCCCAAGGCCCGATCAAGGACTTCATGCTGTCGCAAACCCGCTCCAGCGACCTTGAGCTGTTTATGCGTTTGTCCAAGCGCACCGACATTGCCACGCCGGATCAGGCGCCATTGACCATCCTGGTGCCGGCGTTCGTCACCTCCGAATTGAAGACGGCGTTCCAGATCGGCTTCATGATTTTCATCCCGTTCCTGATCATCGACCTGGTGGTGGCGAGCGTGCTGATGGCCATGGGGATGATGATGCTGTCGCCGCTGATTATTTCGCTGCCGTTCAAGATCATGCTGTTTGTGCTGGTGGATGGCTGGGCGCTGATTATCGGCACGCTGGCCAGCAGTTTCGGCGGAGTGTAGCGCCATGACCCCAGAAGTAGCGGTCGACCTGTTTCGTGAAGCGCTGTGGCTGACCACCATGATGGTCGCCGTGCTGGTGGTGCCGAGCCTGTTGGTCGGCCTGCTGGTGGCGATGTTCCAGGCCGCGACCCAGATCAACGAACAAACCTTGAGCTTCCTCCCGCGTTTGCTGGTGATGCTGATCACCTTGATCGTCGCCGGCCCGTGGCTGGTGCAAACCTTTATGGAATACATCCTGCAGCTGTACGGCAGTATTCCGCAGTTGATCGGCTGACCGCATGCAATCTGTGCTGGCCTTGACCGACACCCAGATCAGCACCTGGGTGGCGTCGTTCATCCTGCCGATGTTCCGCGTCACGGCGGTGCTGATGACCATGCCGGTGTTCGGCACCACCTTGGTCCCACGGCGCATTCGCCTGTATTTCGCCTTCGCCATTACCGTGGTCATCGTGCCCGGTTTGCCGCCGATGCCGCCGGTGAATGCCCTGGACTTGAGTGCGCTGCTGCTGATTGCCGAGCAAATCCTCATTGGTGCGCTGCTGGGCTTCTCGCTGACGTTGTTCTTCCAGGCGTTTGTGATCGCCGGGCAAATCATCTCGATTCAGATGGGCATGGGCTTCGCGTCCATGGTCGACCCCACCAACGGCGTGTCGGTGGCGGTGATCGGCCAGTTCCTGACCATGTTGGTGACCTTGCTGTTCCTGGCCATGAACGGCCACTTGGTGGTGTTCGAGGTCATGACCGAAAGTTTCACCACCTTGCCGGTGGGCTCGGGGCTGGTGGTCAATCACTTCTGGGAGCTGGTGGGGCGCCTGAGCTGGGTGCTGGGCGCTTCGCTGTTGCTGGTGTTGCCGGCAATCACCGCGCTGCTGGTGGTCAACATCGCCTTTGGCGTGATGACCCGCGCGGCGCCGCAGCTGAACATTTTCTCGATTGGTTTCCCGTTGACCCTGGTGTTGGGCATGGGGATTTTCTGGATCGGCATGGCCGACATTCTCAATCAGTATCAACCGCTGGCGACTGACGCCTTGCAGTTCTTACGTGATCTGGCACGGGCGGGTTGAGCCATGGCCGAGAGCGAGAGTGGTCAGGACAAAACAGAAGACCCCACGGAGAAACGTAAAAAGGACTCCAGGGAAAAGGGCGAGATTGCGCGCTCCAAAGAGCTCAATACCCTCGCCGTGATGCTCGCCGGCTCCGGTGGCCTGTTGATTTACGGCGGTGGTTTGGCGCTGGACATGATGGAGTTGATGAAACTCAACTTCTCCTTGCCCCGCGAAGTGCTGCTCAGCCCCGGCGCCATGGGCCAGTACCTGCTGCACTCGGGCAAGATCGCAATTCTGGCGGTGCAGCCGGTGCTGATCACGCTGCTGTTGGCGGCCTTGATCGGGCCGGTGTCCCTCGGCGGCTGGCTGTTCGCCGCCGGCAGCATGGCGCCCAAGTTCAGCCGCATGAACCCTGGGCCTGGGCTCAAGCGCATGTTTTCCACCAAGGCGTTGGTGGAGCTGCTCAAGGCGCTGGCGAAATTCATCCTGATTCTGTTTGTGGCGCTGACGGTGTTGTCGTCCGACATCGACGACTTGCTGCGCATCGCCCATGAGCCGCTGGAGTCGGCGATCATCCATAGCGTGCAAGTGGTGGGCTGGAGTGCGCTGTGGATGGCCTGCGGGCTGATCATCATCGCCGCCGTGGACGCGCCGATCCAGCTGTGGGAGAGCCACAAGAAGCTGCTGATGACCAAGCAGGAAGTGCGCGACGAGCACAAAGACCAAGAGGGCCGCCCCGAGGTCAAACAGCGTATTCGTCAGCTGCAGCGCGAAATGTCCCAGCGCAAGATGATGGCGGCGGTGCCGGATGCCGACGTGGTCATCACCAACCCGACCCACTACGCCGTGGCGCTCAAGTACGACCCGGAGAAGGGCGGCGCGCCGATGCTGCTGGCCAAGGGCAGCGACTTTACCGCGCTGAAAATCCGCGAAATCGCCGTGGCCAACGACATCCTGTTGCTGGAGTCGCCGGAGCTGGCGCGCTCGATTTTCTACTCCACGGATCTGGATCAGGAGATTCCTGCAGGGCTGTATTTGGCGGTGGCGCAGGTGTTGGCCTACGTCTATCAGATCCGCCAGTACCGGGCGGGCAAGGGCAAGCGGCCTGATCCGCTTAAAGACCTGCCGATTCCACCGGACTTGCGCCGCGATTCCTGAGTCATCCTTGAGCGCATTCCCCTGTGGGAGCCGGGCTTGCCCGCGATGGCGGTATAACAGCCAACGCCGGCCATCTGTCTAAAACCCGCGCTTACCTGTCAACTTTGACAGTACCCATTACACCGCCTTCACTGTTTGATAGAGCGGCGCGGCGCGCCTTTATGCGCTGCTCGGGAGAGCGGTGATGGACAGGGGCACGGTCAGGTGGTTCGACGCGGTCAAGGGCATTGGTTTTATTGCCAGGGACCGCGATGGCAATGCGGTGCCCGTGCAGCCGGCGGGCGATCAATGCAGCGCAGTCGATGTGTTGCCGGTGCCGCCCAAGGCGCGAACATCTCGCCAGCGAAAAAAATAAAACTGGACCCGGTCCGGGAACAGCGCTTGTTGTGGCAAGCCGCTCAGCATGTTCCTCGGTTTTCACCCGCCCTCTACCACCCGTCCGCAACCCCCGTCTACCTGTCAACTTTGACAGTAGCCAGCCTCGCCTTCCTGCGGTTCCATGACAGCACACACTGCACACAAGTAGTTGCGAGATGCAGGGGGAGTGGTGATGGAAGCGGTGACGGGCACGATCAAATCGTACAACCAAAAAACCGGTGAAGGTTGGATCGCAGTGGATGGCGGCGAAGAGCCCGTACGTGTGGATCGCAGGAGTCTGGGTGCGCGCCGGTTGAAAAATGGGCAGCGGGTGCAACTGGCGAGGATTCATCGGCCCACGGGCGTCTTTGCGCTCTACATAAAGATTATCTAGCGACGTGCGTGTCGGGTTTCGAGCGCGATGTCAGGAGAAGGGCAATGGCAACAGGCAAAGTGAAATGGTTTAACGCTGAAAAGGGTTTTGGGTTTATTACGCAAGACGATGGGAGCCCGGATGTTTTCGTCCACTTCTCAGCAATAGCACGGGATGGGTACAAGACTCTGGAAGAGAACCAAAAAGTAGAATACGAGGTTACTCAAGGGGCAAAAGGCCTGCAGGCCGCTAACTTACGGCCTGTTGATTGATCGTTCCCACGCTCCCGCGTGGGAATGCATCCCGTGACGCTCCGCGTCACCGTTGCGCAGGGCTCAAATCGGGACGCAGAGCGTCCCAGGCGGCATTCCCACGCAGAGCGCGGGAACGATCGGTGTTGGCTTTTGGGTCTAGGGGTTGCCCTGCGTTGCTGCGGATGACGGTTCTCGCTCATCCAGCAGTCGATCAGCCAGCAACTTCGCTACCTCAATCAACTGCGCTATGCCCAGCGCGCCTTCTCGCTGCGAACCTTCTAGATCAAAGGCGAAATCGCAGGTCAGTGCGTGGGTGGAAGCCAGGGTTTCGGTGAGGTTGACCATCAGGTCTTCGGTGCTGATGCCGTCGATGAAGGTGAAGAGCACGGTGGGGGCGTTTTGTGTGGTTTTGGACATGGCGTCGCTCCGTGGAAAGAAATAAGAGAGCTCCTTGATATTGCGAGCCGCGACGCCCGACCACTGCGTTTGCAGCGGTGTGCGGAGACTAGTGAGCCCAGTTCCTAGGGGCAACCCGAAAACCTTGTCGGAAATTTCCTCAATGGCAGCAGATGTACACAGTTCCAACTGTGAAGATCGTTCCCACGCACCCGCGTGGGAATGCCTCCCGTGACGCTCTGCGTCACCGTTGCGCAGGGCTCAAGTTGGGACGCGGAGCGTCCCTGGCTGCATTCCCACGCAGAGCGTGGGAACGATCATTCAAAACAGTTCTAACTGAACCACCGCCTTCGGGAGCAAGCCCCCTCCCACATTTGAATGGATTTACACCCGGAAGGCGCGGTCGCTTGTACGGTCATCTGAGTCTCAGAGCAAAAGTTGGAAGGCTTCTTGCAATACCGCCTCCAGGACGCCTCTCAGCGTCAAAACTTTGCTTCAAGGAACACGAGGAATACCGGTGGTAGATCGCTCTCAAATGCTCAACACGGCCCGTGGCACCCTGACTGACTTGTCGCGGGGCAACCTGGGTGTGCCGTTGTTGTTGCTGGTGATGCTGGCAATGATGATGTTGCCGATGCCGCCGTTCCTGCTCGATGTGTTCTTCACCTTCAACATCGCCTTGTCGGTGGTGGTGCTGCTGGTCTGCGTGTACGCCCTGCGCCCACTGGATTTCGCGGTTTTCCCCACCATCCTGCTGATTGCAACGCTGCTGCGCCTGGCGCTCAATGTGGCGTCCACGCGGGTGGTGATGCTCCACGGCCAGGACGGCCACGCCGCCGCCGGTAAGGTTATCCAGGCTTTCGGTGAGGTGGTGATCGGCGGTAACTACGTGGTCGGTATCGTGGTGTTCGCGATCCTGATGATCATCAACTTCGTGGTGGTGACCAAGGGCGCCGGGCGGATTTCCGAGGTGAGCGCGCGGTTTACCCTCGACGCCATGCCCGGCAAACAAATGGCCATCGACGCCGACCTCAACGCCGGCCTGATCGACCAGAACCAGGCCAAGTCCCGCCGCCTGGAAGTGGCCCAGGAGGCCGAGTTCTATGGTTCCATGGACGGCGCGAGCAAATTCGTACGCGGTGACGCCATCGCCGGCCTGTTGATTCTGTTCATCAACCTGATCGGCGGCATGGCGGTCGGTATCTTCCAGCACGGCATGACCTTCGGCGATGCGGGCAAGGTGTATGCCTTGCTGACCATCGGTGACGGTTTAGTGGCGCAATTGCCATCACTGTTGTTATCCACAGCGGCGGCGATCATGGTGACCCGTGCTTCGGGCTCCGAAGACATGGGCAAGCAGATCAGCCGGCAGATGTTCGCCTCGCCCAAAGCGCTGGCCGTGGCGGCGGGCATCATGGCGATCATGGGCATCGTGCCGGGCATGCCGCACGTCTCGTTCCTGAGCATGGCGGCCATGGCAGCCGGCGGTGCTTACCTGTTCTGGCGCAAGCAAAACCAGGTCAAGGTCCTGGCCCAGCAGGAGATCGCCCGCCAACAAGACCTGCTGCCGTCCCCGGCCCGCGCCCAGGAAACCAAGGAGCTTGGCTGGGATGACGTAACCCCGATCGACATGATCGGCCTGGAAGTCGGCTACCGCTTGATTCCGTTGGTGGACCGCAACCAGGGCGGCCAATTGCTGGCGCGGATCAAGGGCGTGCGCAAGAAGCTGTCCCAGGACCTGGGCTTCCTGATGCCCACCGTGCATATCCGCGACAACCTCGACCTGGCGCCCAGCGCCTACCGGTTGACCCTGATGGGCGTGATCCTGGCCGAAGCCGAGATTTACCCCGACCGCGAACTGGCGATCAACCCCGGCCAGGTGTTCGGTACGCTTAACGGCATCACCGCCAAAGATCCGGCTTTTGGCCTCGAAGCGGTGTGGATTGAAGTCAGCCAGCGCAGCCAGGCGCAATCCCTCGGTTACACCGTGGTGGACGCCAGCACCGTAGTCGCCACGCACCTCAACCAGATCCTGTACAAACACTCCCACGAGCTGATCGGCCACGAGGAAGTCCAGCAATTGATGGAGTTGCTGGCCAAAGCCTCGCCAAAATTGGCCGAAGAGCTGGTGCCGGGCGTGCTGTCGCTGTCGCAGTTGCTCAAAGTGCTGCAAGCCTTGCTTGCCGAACAGGTGCCGGTACGCGACATTCGCAGCATCGCCGAGGCCATCGCCAACAATGCCGCCAAGAGTCAAGATACTGCCGCTTTGGTGGCGGCGGTGCGCGTCGGATTGTCCCGTGCAATCGTGCAAAGCATTGTAGGCATTGAGTCTGAGCTGCCTGTTATTACCTTGGAGCCAAGGTTGGAACAAATATTGCTCAATAGTATTCAGAAGGCAGGACAAGGCCAGGAAGAGGGCGTTCTGCTGGAGCCAAGCATGGCGGAAAAACTGCAGCGCTCGTTGATCGAAGCCGCGCAGCGCCAGGAAATGGCGGGTCACCCGGTGATTCTGCTGGTGGCAGGCCCGGTCCGCGCGATGTTGTCGCGGTTTGGACGCCTGGCAGTACCGAATTTGCACGTTTTGGCTTATCAGGAAATTCCTGACAACAAGCAAGTGACTATCGTCGCGACAGTAGGGCCCAACGGCTGAGGTAGTGGGTTATGCAAGTTAAGCGTTTTTTCGCCGCCGATATGCGTCAGGCCATGAAACTGGTACGTGATGAGCTGGGCGCCGATGCCGCGATTATCGGCAACCGTCGCATTGCCGGCGGTGTCGAGCTTACGGCTGCGCTGGATTACACGCCGCAGGCCTTGGCGCCGCGCGTGCCGAACATGGAACTCGAAGACGAGCTGCGCAAGACCGCTTCGCGCATTGTCTCGGCCCAGGCTGAGCTGAGCATGCGTGGCGACAGCGATACCACCACCAATCGCCAGTTGTTCGCCGGCCTGCCGCTGACCGCCGCGGAGCCGCTGGTTGAACCGACTTTCAAAGAACCGCCACGTCCTGCAGCGCCAGCCCCGGCCGCCGCAGTCGACCAGCGCGTGTTCGATTCGATGCGTTTTGAACTCAATGGCCTGCGTGAACTGCTCGAAGTGCAGCTCGGGTCGCTTGCCTGGAACCAGTTGCAAGGCAGCAAGCCGCAACAGGCCAACCTGTGGCGCCGCCTGCAGCGCATCGGCCTGTCCGGCCCGTTGTCCCGCGACCTGCTGGCGCTGACCGCCGAAGTTGAAGAACCGCGCCAAGCCTGGCGCATGTTGCTGGCGCACCTGGCGCGCATGATCGTCACCCCGGAAATCGAACCGCTGGAAGAGGGCGGTGTGATTGCCATGGTCGGCCCTGCCGGCATGGGCAAGACCACCACCCTGGCCAAGCTGGCTGCGCGTTATGTGCTCAAGTACGGCGCGCAGAATATCGCGCTGGTGAGCATGGACAGCTACCGCATCGGTGCCCAGGAACAGCTCAAGACGTTGGGCCGCATTCTCAATGTGTCGGTGACCCACGTCGACCCGGGCCAGTCCCTGGCCAACGCCCTCGACCCGCTGCTGCGCAAACGCGTAGTGCTGATCGACACCGCTGGCCTGCAAGCCAGTGACCCGGCGCTGCGCATGCAGCTGGAAAGCCTGGCCGGGCGTGGCATCAAGTCGAAAAATTACCTGGTGCTTGCAACCACCAGCCAGAAACAGGTTCTTACCGCTGCCTACCACAGCTACAAACGCTGCGGCCTGGCCGGTTGCATCCTCACCAAGCTCGACGAAACCGCGAGCCTGGGCGAAGTGCTGAGCCTGGCTATCAGTCATGAATTACCGGTCGCCTACCTGACCGACGGGCCGCGGATCCCGGATGATCTTCATCTGCCGCGCCGTCATCAGTTGGTCAGCCGTGCTGTCAGTGTGCAAATGCAAGAAGAGCCTAGCGAGGAAGCGATGGCCGATATGTTCGCCGACCTTTACCACAACCCCGCCAAGCGGGTGGGTTGAGGGTCAGGATGAACACCGTGAAATGTATCTACATCGATGGTCTGCAAGCGATTCACGCGGCCAAGCCATGTAGCCTGCGTCTAAGCAAGACAAGGTAAAGAAATAAAATGGGCAGCATGCATCCCGTACAGGTGATCGCGGTGACCGGCGGCAAAGGTGGCGTCGGGAAAACTAACGTGTCAGTGAATTTGTCCCTGGCCCTGGCAGAGCTTGGCCGTCGCGTCATGCTGCTGGATGCTGACCTGGGCCTGGCGAACGTCGACGTGTTGCTGGGGCTGACACCCAAACACACCCTTGCCGATGTGATTGAAGGCCGCTGCGAGCTGCGCGATGTGCTGCTGCAAGGCCCCGGTGGCATTCGCATCGTGCCGGCCGCTTCGGGCACCCAGAGCATGGTGCACCTGAGCCCGGCGCAGCATGCCGGCCTGATCCAGGCGTTCAGCGACATCGGCGACAACCTCGACGTGCTGGTGATCGACACCGCCGCCGGCATTGGCGAGTCCGTGGTCAGCTTCGTGCGCGCCGCGCAAGAGGTGCTGCTGGTGGTCTGCGACGAACCCACCTCGATCACCGACGCCTATGCCTTGATCAAACTGCTTAACCGTGACTACGGCATGAACCGCTTCCGCGTGCTGGCCAACATGGCCCAAAGCCCGCAGGAAGGGCGAAACCTGTTCGCCAAGTTGACCAAGGTCACGGATCGCTTCCTCGATGTCGCCTTACAATACGTTGGCGCAGTTCCTTATGACGAGTGTGTGCGCAAGGCTGTGCAAAAGCAGCGTGCAGTCTACGAAGCGTTCCCTCGTTCGAAGTGCGCACTGGCGTTCAAGGCTATTGCCCAGAAGGTCGATACTTGGCCGTTGCCCGCCAACCCTCGGGGGCATCTGGAGTTTTTCGTCGAGCGATTGGTGCATCAGACGAGCGCGGGACCTGTGCTATGACATCCAGCGGCTACAACCTTTACAAAAAGTCGGCACGTGACAGCCAGGGCGAACTGATCGAGCGCTATGCGCCCCTGGTCAAGCGCATTGCCTACCACCTGCTGGCACGCCTGCCCGCCAGCGTGCAGGTCGAAGACCTGATCCAGGCCGGCATGATCGGTTTGCTCGAAGTGTCGACCAAATACGACGCGAGCAAAGGGGCGAGTTTCGAGACGTATGCGGGCATCCGTATCCGTGGCGCGATGCTCGATGAGGTGCGTAAAGGGGATTGGGCGCCGCGCTCGGTACACCGCAACACGCGAATGGTCAGTGACGCAATTCGCGCAATTGAAGCAAAAACCGGTCGTGACGCTAAAGATCATGAAGTTGCGGCCGAACTCCAATTGAGTCTCGACGATTACTACGGGATTTTGAACGATACCTTGGGCAGCCGCCTGTTCAGTTTCGACGACCTGTTGCAGGACGGCGAACACGAAGGGCTGCACGAGGACGGCGCGAGTGCTCATCTCGAACCGTCGCGCGACCTGGAAGACGAACGTTTCCAGGGCGCATTGGCGGATGCGATTGCCAATTTGCCGGAGCGTGAGCGACTGGTGTTGGCGCTGTACTACGACGAAGAGCTGAACCTCAAGGAAATCGGTGAGGTCCTGGGGGTCAGCGAATCGCGTGTCAGCCAGTTGCACAGCCAGTGCGCAGCCCGCTTGCGGGGGCGATTGGGAGAGTGGCGCGCGCGCTGACAGGCAGTGTGGGGACACTGCAGACGCTACCGCGAAGGCTTCAAGCCTTCGCGGGTTCGTTCCGTGGTGCCCTGGGCAGTCCTTTTTGTGTAACGCCTGTTGATTGAAATGGCGCGTCCAGGTGCTGGGCGCGTTTAAGACTGCTTGGAGGTCGAATTGGACAAGAACATGAAAATCCTCATCGTTGATGACTTCTCAACGATGCGGCGGATCATAAAAAACCTGTTGCGTGACCTTGGGTTCACCAACACGGTCGAGGCGGATGACGGCATTACGGCGATTCCGATCCTCAACAGCGGGAGCATCGACTTTCTGGTAACCGACTGGAACATGCCGGGCATGACCGGCATTGACTTGCTGCGTCACGTGCGCGCCGATGAAAAACTGCGCAGCTTGCCTGTGTTGATGGTGACCGCCGAAGCCAAGCGTGAACAGATCATCGAAGCCGCCCAAGCCGGGGTTAACGGTTACGTGGTCAAGCCATTCACTGCGCTGGCCTTGAAAGAGAAGATCGAAAAAATCTTCGAACGCATCGGTCATTGATGCTGCCACGGGGGAGCTATGGAGCATAAAGAAACGTCACAGGGCGATTTTGAGTCGACCCTGAAAAAGCATGCTCACCAGTTGGTCGACAGCCTTGAAAAAGGCCAGTTCGGCGACGCGGTGCAGTTAATCCATGAGCTCAACCAGACCCGTGACCGCGGCCTGTACCAGGAAGTGGGCAAGCTCACACGCGAGCTGCACAGTGCGATCGTCAATTTCCAGATTGACCCGCATATGCCCCAGGCCGAAGAGATTTCGCAAATCACCGATGCTACCGAACGCCTGTCCTACGTGGTCAGGCTGACTGAGGCAGCGGCCAACCGCACCATGGACCTGGTGGAAAACGCCACGCCCCTGGTCAACGGCATGGTCACCGAAGCGCAGGCCCTCAGCGTTGACTGGGGCCGCTTCATGCGTCGGGAAGTGGGTGCGGAAGAGTTTCGTGAATTGGCGCGTCGGGTCGACGGCTTTTTGTCGCGCAGCGAGCAGGAAAACCACACGGTTGCCAGCAACCTCAATGACATTCTGCTCGCCCAGGATTACCAGGACCTCACCGGTCAAGTGATCAAGCGCGTGACCCAACTGGTCACCGAAGTGGAAAGCAACCTGCTCAAATTGGTGCTCATGGCCGGCCAGGTTGATCGTTTTGCCGGCATCGAACATGACCGCGAAGCGATCCTCTCGGAAAAAGATCCACAAAAACATCTCGCCAAGGGTGAAGGTCCGCAGATTCATGCCGATAAACGTGAAGACGTTATGTCAGGTCAGGATGACGTAGATGACCTGTTATCCAGTTTAGGCTTCTAAGGAGCACCCACATGAGCTTCGGCGCCGATGAAGAAATCCTTCAGGATTTCCTTGTAGAGGCCGGCGAAATTTTAGAGCAACTTTCCGAACAACTGGTCGAGCTGGAAAGCCGCCCGGATGATGCGAACCTGCTCAATGCAATTTTTCGCGGTTTTCACACTGTAAAAGGGGGCGCCGGCTTCCTCCAGCTCCATGAGCTGGTGGAGTGCTGTCACATCGCCGAGAACGTGTTCGACATCCTGCGCAAGGGTGAGCGACACGTCGACTCGGAACTGATGGACGTAATTCTCGAAGCATTGGATGCGGTCAACGGCATGTTCAGCGAAGTGCGCGAACGTGCCCCGATCACGGCTGCCACCCCGGAACTGCTGGCCGCCCTGGCGCGCCTGGCCGAACCTGCCGACACCACGGCTGCGCCGGTGGTGGAAGCGGCGCCGGTGGCCGAGCCTGAAGCGGATGTGACCGACAGCGAGTTCGAACAGCTGCTCAACTCCCTCAGTGCCGTGAAGGCCGAGGCGCAAGCGCAGCAAGCACCCGCTGCGCCCGCAACCCCGCCTGCCACGCCGACCAGCGAAGACATTACCGACGCTGAGTTCGAGTCCTTGCTCGACCAGCTGCATGGCAAAGGCCAGTTCGCCGCCGACGCAGTGGCGCCTGCTGCCGCCGAGCCGCAAGCACCGGCTGCGCCTGCCAGCACCGACATTACCGACGACGAATTCGAAGCATTGCTCGACCAACTGCACGGCAAAGGCACGTTTGTGGCCGAAGCCTTGCCGGAAGTCGCCGCGACCGCCGCGACCGCCGCAGCGCCAGCCGCCAAGGCTGAACCTGCCGGCGACGGGCTGATCTCCGATCACGAATTCGAAGCCCTGCTCGACGAATTGCACGGCAAAGGCAAGTTCACCGAAGTGGCCCCGGCCGCTGCGGCTGCAACTGCCGCACCAGTGGCAGAGAAACCTGCACCGGCCAAAGCTGCCGCCAAACCTGCTCCGGCTCCAGCCCCCGCAGCTGCTCCGGCACCTGCGCGTGCCGCAGCGGCGCCGGTGGCCGAAAAACCTGCCAGTGAAGCCGAAACCACGGTGCGCGTTGATACTGCGCGCCTGGACGACATCATGAACATGGTCGGCGAACTGGTGCTGGTGCGTAACCGCTTGGTGCGCCTGGGCCTGAACAGTGGCGACGAAGCCATGCAAAAGGCCGTGTCGAACCTCGACGTGGTCACCGCAGACTTGCAAACCGCCGTGATGAAAACGCGGATGCAGCCGATCAAGAAAGTCTTCGGCCGCTTCCCGCGCCTGGTTCGCGACCTGGCACGCCAGCTCAAGAAAGAAATCAACCTGGAGCTGGTGGGTGAAGAAACCGACCTCGACAAAAACCTTGTCGAGGCCCTGGCCGACCCGCTGGTCCACTTGGTGCGCAACGCCGTCGACCATGGCGTCGAAACCCCGGAAGAACGCGAAGCCTCGGGCAAGTCCCGCAACGGCAAAGTGATTCTGGCGGCGGAACAGGAAGGCGACCATATCCTGCTGTCGATCACCGATGACGGCAAAGGCATGGACCCGGCGATTCTGCGCAATATCGCGGTCAAGCGTGGCGTGATGGACAAGGACGCCGCCGACCGCCTGACCGACACCGAGTGCTACAACCTGATCTTCGCCCCGGGTTTCTCGACCAAGACCGAGATCTCCGACGTGTCCGGCCGTGGCGTGGGCATGGACGTGGTGAAGACCAAGATCAGCCAGCTCAACGGCTCGATCAACATCTACTCGACCAAGGGCCAGGGCTCGAAGATCGTCATCAAGGTGCCGTTGACCCTGGCGATCATGCCGACCCTGATGGTGATGCTGGGCAACCAGGCGTTCGCCTTCCCGCTGGTCAACGTCAATGAGATCTTCCACCTCGACCTGTCGCGCACCAACGTGGTGGACGGCCAGGAAGTGGTGATCGTGCGCGACAAGGCGTTGCCGCTGTTCTACCTCAAGCGCTGGCTGGTGGCTTCGGCCAAGCATGAAGAGCAGCGCGAAGGCCATGTGGTGATTCTCTCCGTGGGCACTCAGCGGATCGGCTTTGTCGTCGACCAGTTGGTGGGCCAGGAAGAAGTGGTCATCAAGCCTTTGGGCAAAATGCTGCAGGGAACCCCGGGCATGTCGGGTGCGACCATCACCGGTGACGGTCGGATCGCGCTGATTCTCGATGTTCCGAGCATGCTCAAGCGTTACGCCGCACGGCGTATTTGATTCTGGTGGGGCTTGGGCGGTAATGCCCGCCCCGCCTAACGGAGTGTTTATGGCAGTCAAGGTCCTGGTGGTGGACGATTCGGGTTTCTTCCGCCGCCGCGTCTCGGAAATTCTTTCCGCCGATCCAACGATCCAGGTGGTCGGTACGGCCACCAACGGCAAAGAAGCGATTGATCAAGCCATTGCGTTGAAGCCTGATGTGATCACCATGGACTACGAGATGCCGATGATGGATGGCATCACCGCAGTTCGGCACATCATGCAGCGCTGCCCGACTCCGGTGTTGATGTTCTCCTCGCTGACGCACGAAGGCGCCCGGGTCACCCTGGATGCGCTGGATGCCGGTGCGGTGGACTTCCTGCCGAAGAATTTCGAAGACATCTCGCGCAACCCCGAGAAGGTCAAGCAGATGCTGTGCGAGAAGGTGCACAGCATTTCGCGCAGTAACCGTCGCAGCCTGTTCAGTGCGCCAGCGCCTGCACCGGCGGCAGCGCCTGCTGCGCCGACGTCGTCATTTGCACGCCCGGCGCCTGCGCCCGTGGCACGCCCTGCGGCGCCACCCGTACGTGCCGCTGCACCGAGCGCGCATTCGCCTGCGCCCAAGCGCAAAGCCTACAAGCTGGTCGCTATCGGCACGTCTACCGGCGGCCCGGTGGCCCTGCAGCGCGTGTTGACGCAATTGCCGGCCAACTTTCCCGCACCGATCGTGCTGATCCAGCACATGCCGGCGGCCTTCACCAAGGCCTTCGCCGAGCGTTTGGACAAGCTGTGCCGCATCACTGTCAAGGAAGCCGAGGATGGCGACATCCTGCGTCCTGGCCTGGCGCTGCTGGCGCCGGGTGGCAAGCAGATGATGGTGGATGGCCGTGGCACGATCAAAATTCTGCCGGGTGACGAACGTTTGAATTACAAGCCGTGCGTGGACATCACCTTCGGCTCGGCGGCCAAGTCCTACGGCGACAAAGTTCTGGCGGTGGTGCTCACCGGCATGGGCGCCGACGGCCGTGAAGGCGCGCGCCTGCTCAAGCAGGGCGGCAGCGCGATCTGGGCGCAGGACGAAGCCAGCTGCGTGATCTATGGCATGCCCATGGCCATCGTCAAGGCGGACCTGGCCGACGCTGTCTACAGCCTGGACGACATCGGCAAGCATTTGGTGGAGGCCTGCCTCTGATGGATGTCTTGAGCCTGATTGGCATCACCATGGCGTTTGTCGCGATTATCGGCGGCAACTACCTTGAAGGCGGCCACCTTGGCGCCTTGGCCAACGGCCCGGCAGCGCTGATTGTGATTGGCGGCACCGTGGGCGCCGCGTTGTTGCAGTCGCCGCTGAGTTCGTTCAAGCGTGCCATGCAGATTCTGGTGTGGATTATTTTCCCGCCGCGCGTCGACCTGCCAGGCGGCATCGACCGCGTGGTCAACTGGAGCCTAACCGCCCGCAAGGAAGGCCTGCTGGGCCTGGAAGGCGTGGCCGATGCCGAGCCCGACAGCTACGCGCGCAAAGGCCTGCAATTGCTGGTGGACGGCGCCGAACCGGAAGCGATCCGCAGCATCCTCGAAGTGGACTTCTACACCCAGGAAAGCCGCGACATCAACGCCGCCAAAGTGTTTGAAAGCATGGGCGGCTCCGCGCCGACCATCGGCATCATCGGTGCGGTGATGGGCTTGATCCACGTGATGGGCAACCTGGCCGACCCGTCGCAGTTGGGCAGCGGCATTGCCGTGGCGTTTGTCGCCACCATCTACGGCGTGGCGAGTGCCAACCTGGTGTTGCTGCCGGTGGCCAGCAAGCTCAAGTCGATCGCCATGCGCCAATCGCGTTACCGCGAAATGTTGCTGGAAGGCCTCTTGTCGATTGCCGAGGGTGAGAACCCGCGCTCCATCGAATTGAAGCTCCAGGGCTTCATGGATTGATGCGCATGCTTTGTGTAGGAGGGAGTTTGTGAGCCGTCGCCGCCGCGAGCCTGAAGAGCACGTCAACCATGAACGCTGGCTGGTGTCCTACGCCGACTTCATTACCTTGCTGTTCGCGTTTTTTGTGGTCATGTACTCCATCTCGTCGATCAACGAAGGCAAGTACAAGGTGATTTCCCAGGCGCTGATCGGTGTGTTCAACGACGCCGACCGTGCCCTCAAGCCGATTCCTATCGGCGAAGAGCGGCCCAAGACCGTCACCCCGGCCAAGCCGCTGGTCAACGACAGCGACGAAACCGCCGCCGGCGTGGGCGGCACCAGCGACCCACTGAAAAGCATTGCCGATGACATCAGTGCCGCGTTTGGCGACCTGATTAAATCCAACCAGATGACCGTGCGCGGCAATGAGCTGTGGGTGGAGATCGAGCTGAACTCCAGCCTGCTGTTCGCCAGCGCCGACGCGATGCCGAGCGACCAGGCCTTCACCATCATCGACAAGGTGGCGGCGATCCTCAAGCCGTTTGAAAACCCGATCCACGTGGAAGGCTTTACCGACAATTTCCCGATTGCCACCGCGCAGTACCCGACCAACTGGGAACTGTCCTCGGCGCGTGCCGCGAGCATCGTGCGCATGCTCGCTATGCAGGGCGTGAACCCTGGCCGGCTGGCGTCGGTGGGCTACGGTGAATTCCAGCCGGTGGCCAATAACGCCACCGCCGAAGGTCGCGCGCGCAACCGCCGTGTGGTGTTGGTGGTGTCGCGCAACCTCGATGTGCGCCGCAGCCTCACCGGCACCGGCACGGCCAATGCCACACCGGATGCGGCACTCAAGCGGGCTGGCACACAAACTGCACCGCCAACCGTTAAGCCGCCGGTTCGTCAGAGCGCCGTCAATTCTCCGTCACCGGCTCAATAATTTTATGCACTGTCTCGGTCGCGCCAACGCCTGCCGGGAGGAACCAACCGAATGAGAGTCTGGGCAGTTGCCAATCAAAAAGGTGGAGTCGGCAAGACCACCACCTCCATCGCCTTAGCCGGCTTGCTGGCCGAGGCGGGCAAGCGTGTGGTCGTGGTCGACCTGGACCCGCATGGCTCGATGACCAGCTATTTCGGCTACGACCCGGATGCGCTGGAGCACAGCTGCTACGACTTGTTCCTGCACAAAGGCAGCGTGCCTGCCGACTTGCCTGGGCAACTGTTGCTGCCCACCAGCAACGAAAGCATTTCACTGCTGCCGTCCAGCACCGCCCTGGCCACCCTTGAGCGTCAGTCGCCGGGGCAGAGCGGCCTGGGCCTGGTGATCGCCAAGACCCTGGCGCAACTGTGGCAGGACTTCGACTACGCCATTATCGACAGCCCGCCGCTGCTGGGCGTGCTGATGGTCAACGCCTTGGCGGCCAGCCAGCAACTGGTGATCCCGGTGCAGACCGAGCACCTGGCGGTCAAAGGTCTGGAACGCATGGTCAGCACCTTGGCGATGATCAACCGCTCACGCAAGCAGGCGCTGCCGTTCAGCATTGTGCCGACCCTGTTCGACCGCCGTACCCAGGCGTCCCTCGGTACTTTGCGGGTATTGCGCGATGCCTACCCGGACACCATTTGGAACGGCTATATCCCGGTGGACACGCGCCTGCGTGACGCCAGCCGTGCCGGGCTGACGCCGTCGCAGTTCGACGGCAAAAGCCGTGGCGTGCTGGCCTACCGCGCGTTGCTTAAGCACCTGCTGTCGCAGCAACTTGTGGCGCAGGTGGCGTGATGAACCGTCCCGTTGAACTCAAGACCCGGCCGCAACTGGCACTGGAATCCTACCTGGATGCCTTGCTGCAGGAAGCGACGGAAGAAGAACTGCCGGAACCGCTTCTGGTACTTGAACCGGCCGTTGTAGAACCCGACAGCACGTTGGATGAATTCCAGCTGGCGGTGCTTGAAGAACAAGCCCGCGACGCGCATGTGGCGCCTGTGGTTGTGCCGATTGCACCGGTCGTGGTCGCGCCCGTGGTGCAAGTGCACCTGCCGCCCAGCATCACGCCGCCGCCGGTCACCGGTGATGGCCGCCCGTCATGGGCCGCCGAGCCGTTCGAATGCCTGTTGTTCGACGTCGCCGGGTTGACCCTGGCGGTGCCGCTGGTGTGCCTGGGCTCGATTTATTCGCTGGAAGGCCAGGAGCTGACGCCACTGTTCGGGCAACCGGAATGGTTCCTCGGCATCCTGCCCAGCCAAGCCGGCAACCTCAAGGTGCTGGATACCGCGCGTTGGGTGATGCCCGACCGTTACCGCGATGATTTCCGCCAGGGTTTGCAGTACGTGATCTCGGTCCAGGGCTACGAGTGGGGGCTGGCGGTGCATCAAGTCAGCCGCTCGTTGCGCCTGGACCCGAATGAAATCAAATGGCGCAGCCACCGGGGTCAACGGCCATGGCTGGCGGGCACCGTGATTGAACACATGTGCGCGTTGCTCGACGTCGCCGAACTGGCTGAGTTGATCGCCAGCGGCGCCGTAAAAGCGATGCCACAGAACAAACGCAGTTGATTGAACAATAAGGCCCGCATGCAAGTGCGGTCAGCGAAGTACATACGCCGTGTTAAGCGGCATTTGAAGGGGTCCGAGAAATGAACAAGTCAGCATCCGCACAAGGTTTGGTCGATGATCCAATCCTGCAATGGGTAACCTTCAAGCTGGACAATGAGTCCTACGGCATCAACGTGATGCGCGTGCAGGAAGTTCTGCGCTACACCGAGATCGCCCCGGTGCCGGGTGCGCCAAGCTACGTGCTGGGCATCATCAACCTGCGCGGCAACGTGGTGACTGTGATCGATACCCGCCAGCGTTTTGGCCTGGTGCCGACCGAAGTCAACGACAACACCCGTATCGTTATCATCGAAGCCGACAAGCAAGTGGTCGGGATCATGGTCGACAGCGTGGCTGAAGTGGTTTACCTGCGCCAATCGGAAGTGGAAACTGCGCCGAACGTCGGCAACGAAGAATCCGCCAAGTTTATCCAGGGCGTGTGCAACAAGAACGGCGAATTGCTGATTCTGGTTGAGCTGGACAAGATGATGAGCGAAGAAGAATGGCAGGACCTGGAGAACATCTGATTGTTTCTTGAAGCGGCGGTGATTGTCCTGGCCCTGTTGTGGGCCGGGACGGTGGCATTCCTGCTGCGCTATATGCGCCAGCAACGGGAATTGGCCCAGCAACAGGCTGAGCGTGATGCCGTGCGTGACCGGCGCATCCTCGACCTGGTCAAGCGCGTGGATCACTTCCAGCAGAGTGCGGTGAAGGTCGGGGACGAGGTGCATGAACTGCGCGCGATCCTCGGGCCATTGCCGGACAAGTTGGCGCAGATCGAACAGCGCGACCCGTCGAGCCTGTCATTTGCCCAGGCGGCAAAGCTGGTGGGCATGGGCGCGACCGTCGATGAGCTCACGCAGTCGTGTGGGCTGACCCAGGCTGAAGCGCAGTTGATGAGCAAGTTGCACAAGAGCTGATGGCTGTCTCCCTGAGTTTTGATCGTGCCCACGCTCCGCGTGGGCATGCACCCTGTGACGCTCCGCGTCACGACTTAAGAGGCAAGACGCGGAGCGTCCAATGCTGCATTCCCACGCAGAGCGTGTGAACGATCATGCTGGCGGCCATGGGATGGTTAATTTCTCGCCTGCCAAATAATTTACGACTTCGATGGCTTTTTTCTCCTCCCCAAAGGTCCACATCCTTCAAGCACCTTTGAACCAGGAGATTTCCCCCGATGAGCACCCACAAGGCACTGTTGATCCTGCATGGCAAGCAAGCCCTCAACGAGGACGTGCGCGCGGCCGTGCAGGCCCGGCGTGAACAAGGCTGGGAGCTGGCGGTGCGGGTGACGTGGGAGGGCGGCGACGCCCGGCGCCTGGTCGACGAGGCCTTGGCCGACGGTTACACCCACCTGATCGCCGGTGGCGGCGACGGCACCTTGCGCGATGTGGCCGAAGCCATGGCCTTGGCCAAGACCGACGCCAGCCTGGTGCTGATGCCACTGGGTACCGCCAATGACTTCGCCCGCGCCGCCGGCGTGCCGCTGGAGCCGGCCAAGGCACTGGCGTTGCTGGATGTGCCGCCCAAGGCTATCGACCTTGGCCAGGCGGGTGGGCAAATATTCCTCAATATGGCCACCGGCGGTTTTGGCAGCCAGGTCACGGCCAACACTTCCGAAGACCTGAAAAAAGTGCTCGGTGGCGCTGCTTACCTGTTCACCGGCCTGACGCGCTTCAGCGAATTGAAGGCGGCCTATGGCGAGCTGGAAGGGCCAGGTTTCCACTGGAAGGGCGATTTGCTTGCGCTGGGCATCGGCAACGGTCGCCAAGCGGGCGGTGGGCATGTGCTGTGCCCCGGCGCGCTGGCCGATGATGGCTTGCTCGATATCAGCATCCTGCCGGCGCCCCAGGAAGTGGTCGGCACGCTGATGACGCTGATGAGCGACGGCTGGGGCCTGGACAATATGTTTGTGCGCGCGCGCCTGCCATGGGTCGAAATCAAGGTGGCCGAAGGGCTGTACATCAACCTCGATGGCGAGCCGTTGAAGGGCGATGACCTGCGTTTTTCCGCGCTGCCCAAGGCCCTGCGCGTGCACTTGCCGCTGGACTCGCCGTTAGTCGTCCAGGCTGATGATCTGCTCGCGAACGGCGAATAACACCAGGCCCGCCACGTCGAAAATCTGCAGGCGTTTCATGATTTGCGAGCGGTGGGCTTCCACGGTCTTGATGCTCAGGCCCAGGCCGTGGGCGATTTCGCGGGTGGACTTGCCGCGCACGATCAACCGCAGGATTTCCAATTGGCGCGCTGTGAGGTTGTGGCTGTGGGCGGCGGGAGAGGTCGGGCCCTGGCTGCGGATCAGCGCCTGATTGATCACCGTGTGGGCAATCGCCGGGCTCAGGTAGCGCTCGTTGTTGCGCAAGGCCAGCAGGGCGTGTTCCAGCTCGTTGGCGGTGGTGTCCTTGAGCAGGTAGCCATGGGCGCCGGCTTCCAGCGCGCGCATGATCAGCTCCGGGTCGGTGTGCATCGACAGGATCAACACTTTGCTTTTTGGGTAGGCCGCTTTGAGTTGCTCTAATGCGTCCAGGCCGCCCAGTTGTTTCATCGACAGGTCCAGCAGCACGATATCTGGCTGCAGGGCGCTGAATTTTTCCAGCAACTGCGCGCCATCGCTGGCCTCGCCGATCACGGTGTAACCGGGCATGTCCTGGATCAGCGCGCGTACGCCGGCCCGTATCAGTGCGTGGTCATCCACCAAGAGTAAATTGCAGATCACTCGAGAACCTTAGGGGAACTGGCCCGTTCGAGGGCGCGCGGCGCCCAGGGAAAAAGCGCGTCGATCTTAGTACCTTTACCTGGCTGGCTGTTGACGGACAGGGTGCCGCCCAACTGATCTATCCGCTCGGACATACCGGCCATGCCCCGTTGGCCTTCCAGGCCTGGGTTGATGGCAGGCGAGAAGCCCAGGCCGTCATCGCAGATCATCAGCAACAGGCCCTCGGGCAGGCGTTGCAGGCGTACCAGCAAGTTGTGCGCCTGGGCATGACGAAGCATGTTGGTCACCGCTTCCTGGGTGATGCGAAAGGCCGCCACGGCCATTTCTTCCGGGATACCGGTCAGCCGCTGCTGGCATTCCAGGCTCCAGTGGATCGGGGTGTTTTCCAGGGTCTTGAGCAGGTGCGCGCGCAGGCTGGCC
This sequence comes from Pseudomonas sp. R76, assembly GCF_009834565.1. Lineage (GTDB taxonomy): Bacteria > Pseudomonadota > Gammaproteobacteria > Pseudomonadales > Pseudomonadaceae > Aquipseudomonas. The sequence continues at coordinate 4,815,833 of NZ_CP019428.1, read as the reverse complement.
TCCAGGCCCAGGCTGGCCAGCTGCCTTGGGTTGAGAATGGCCGACACGTCGCGCACCTTGGCCAGGGTTTCATTCAGCGTGTTGCACAGCACCGTGCATTGGCTTTGCAGGTCGTCCGGCAGACGGCGCTTGAGCCATTCGCTCTGCAGTTTGGCGGCGGTAAGCAGCTGGCCGATGTCGTCATGCAATTCGCGGCTGAGGCGATGGCGTTCGTTTTCCTGGACTTGCAGCAGGCGATCGGCCAATTCCTGTGGCTGGAATTTGATCGATTTGCGCGAACTCCATTGCTGCAGGCCCACCACCAGCAAGGTGGCCAGGTTGAGCAGCAGGATCAGTAATGGCAACGGTGCCGAACGGGTGTAGGCCCACACGCTGACCAGCAAAGAGCAAAGGCACAGGGCGAGAACGATCCGACGGGCATTGCTGCGGGACACGGATCTTGCGATGAGTGACTTCAGGCTGGCGTACATAGCGGATGGAGCCAATCAAGGTTCGCTGCGGGAAGACCGGTCATGGCGGCTGACAGGGCTCTGTTTGGAATGCGGTGCCGAAACATTTTTTTGTACATAGTGAAGTTGAGTCACTTCGAGCGGGGCATAGTACCACCACTATTACCGTTGGTCGCCTGGCGCCTCACTCCACTGCTTATTAAACACGCACAAACGCCCTGGGCCCTAATCCTGACATTAAGGAGTCCCAGAGTTCAAAGAGGTGGCAGTTGTATTAATTAAGTGGGTTTGTAGAGTTATAGCGTTGATGGCTAATTGATATATCGGTGTCGTTTTTAGATAACTCACCGATTGAATACGACCTGCTCAACACTCAAGACGTGTGATGCACACGCTGCTGCGGTTTATAACCGAAGTCTTTTTGTGGGATCTGCAAGGTGACCGTCGCAATCAATTTAGTTTGTTCGCTTTCATCCAGCGCCAACTCCCCGGTGCGGGCGTCAATCAGCTCCAGTTGCCAAGCCAGTAATGTCAGGCAGTCATGCAGGGCATTCAAGGCCTGGTCATGCAGTTCCATGGGGCTTGCGGCATTCGCAATCAGGTATTGAATGTGCCGGGAGAATTCGCTGATCGCCTGCAGGGCCAGGCCTTCGGCCTTTTCAGCCAGTTTGCTCAGGCTGATTTTCATGCAGTCGATGGCATCGCTGTCGTTGCGAATCAAGTGCAAGTGGTTCAAGCACTCTTCGGACTTGGCCAGGAGCGTCTCGGCTTCAAGCAAGAACTCGGGAAGAGCGGTTTGCCATTCGTTTGCGTTATTCATCATGCAAGTCTCCGCACATAAGGTCGGGTTGATGAGATGCCGCACCGGGTGAATGGCGTAAAACTACCGCTGAAATATGACTGAAATCTGTAGCCCTGTTCTGAAATTTCAGTAGGACCGATACTTGAATGATCGCAAATGCCGCGCATACGCCGCACTATCCTGGGCGATTGCACAACTTCAGTTGCCGCCACGAGTGTCTCTGGAAGACCCGTGGGCCGAGGGCTTGGGATGGCAAACAAAAGCCTGACTCCATTCATGCAATGAGAATGGCGTCACATTAATGGCTATTAGATATCGCGAATATCAGGTTGGGCCTGATTGTTCATAGGGGAATCCCTTACACAGCGGAACCTCGCGTCGATTTGAATGTCGCGCGAAGTTGCTGTAGTGCCATTTGGAGAGGCCGTTGCAGTAAAGCATGATGTCAGTGTGACATCAATGAATTTACGTGGCATTTTACGGGGGTCAAGGTCTGGCGCTTGCCGCCGATAACTAGCCTTAAGTGAACAGCACAATCCCACATCAGGAGCTTTTAATGGCCGGCATTCTCGACACGGTAGATCAACGCACGCAACTGGTGGGTGAGAATCGCCTGGAGATTCTTATGTTTCGCCTGGCCGGGCGGCAGTTGTTCGCGATCAACGTGTTCAAGGTGCAGGAGGTCCTGCAACTGCCTAAGCTGACGCTGATGCCCCAGCGCCACCCGTTCGTGTGCGGCGTGGTCAACCTGCGCGGCCAGACCCTGCCGGTGATCGACCTGTCCCAGGCCATCGGCATGCGCCCGCTGGTGCCAGGCCCCAACAGCACGATTATCGTCACCGAGTACAACCGCTCGGTGCAGGCGTTTCTGGTGGGCGGCGTAGACCGCATCGTCAACATGAACTGGGAAGCCATCCTGCCGCCACCGGCCAGCGCCGGGCGCCAGCATTACCTCACGGCGATCAGCAAGGTCGATGACCAGTTGGTGGAAATCATCGACGTGGAAAAAGTCCTCGCCGAAATCGTGCCGTACAACGCCAAGGTCTCCCGGGAAAAACTCGAAGACCCGGTGCTGGAACGCGCCCGTGGTCGCGAAGTGCTGCTGGTGGACGACTCCAATGTGGCGCTGTCGCAGCTGCGCGACACCCTGGGGCAGCTCGGCGTGAAGATGCACATCGCCAGCGACGGCCTCAAGGCACTGAACATGCTCAAGGCCTGGGCCGACAGCGGCCAGGTGATGACCGACAAACTGCTGATGATCTTCACCGACGCCGAAATGCCCGAGATGGACGGCTACCGCCTGACCACCGAAATCCGCAACGACCCACGCTTGCGTGGGTTGTACGTAGTGCTGCACACCTCGCTGTCGGGCAGCTTCAACGACTCGATGGTGAAAAAGGTTGGCTGCGATAACTTCCTGTCCAAATTCCAGCCCGACAAGCTGGTGGACGTGGTGCGTCAACGCCTGATGCTGGACGAAGTGCCCGCCTGACTTTAGGGTGACACTTTGTTTCTCAGGAATGCAGGCCCATGCTTCGTCTCAGCGCGTTGTACCGTTACCCCTTGAAGTCCGGCAAGGCCGAGACCTTGCAGCACATCGGCCTGGATAAACTCGGGCTGGCGGGGGATCGACGCTGGATGTTGGTGGACGAAGCCAGCGGACGATTTCTGACGCAGCGCGCAGTGGCGAAGATGAGCCAGTTGTCGGCGTTATGGAACAGTGCCGGCGGCTTGACCCTGAGTTCGCCCGGCCACCCGACGCTGGACGTGCCCTTGCCCGGCAATGACGCCGAGTTGCGCGGCGTGACCATCTGGCGTGACACCCTGCGCGTACCGGACGCCGGCGATGCCGCCGCTGCCTGGGTCAGCGAGTTTATCGGCAAGCCCACGCGGCTGGTGCAGATGCCGCTTGCGCGCGCGCGTACCACCGAGGCCGGTTTCGGCAATGATGATGACCAAGTGGCGTTTGCCGACGGTTACCCGCTGTTGCTGATCGGCCAGGGCTCCCTGGACGATCTGTCCCGGCAGGTGGGCCGGCCCATGGAAATGTTGCGTTTTCGTCCCAATCTGGTGATCGAAGGCGCTGACGCATTCGCCGAAGACGGCTGGAAGCGCCTGCGTATTGGCGATGTCGAGTTCCGCGTGGTCAAGCCATGTTCACGCTGCATTCTCACCACCATCGACCCCGCCACCGGCGAGCGCAGTGCTGACCGCGAACCTTTCGCCACGCTCGATGCGTACCGCAAGACGGAGAACGGCGCGATGTTCGGCCAGAACCTGGTCAACGATGGCGTCGGGCGCCTGGAAGTCGGCATGCCGGTGACCATTCTTGAGTAATGTGCGCCACCCATAAAAAATGCCCGTCTCCTGCGAGACGGGCATTTTTTTTGACCTTGGCTGAATCAGCCGCGGTATTCGCACAGGTAAGCGGTATCTACGGCGACCTTCAGCTGGAACTTGCTGTTGGCCGGCACGTTGAACTGGCTGCCGGCAGCGAAGGTTTCCCACTCGCTGGCGTCCGGCAGTTTCACGCTCAGCGCGCCAGACACCACGTGCATGATTTCACGCTGGGCGGTGCCGAATTCGTATTCACCCGGGGCCATTACGCCAATGGTCGCCGGACCTTCTGCGGTGCCGAAAGCGATCGACTTGACGGTGCCGTCAAAGTATTCGTTGACTTTAAACATGGGTGAATCCTCGGAAAAGGGTCTGGAAAGGTTGGCCAGTATGCCCAAGCCCAGGGGAGCTGCCTAGACCGGCAGAATCAATGGCAACAGGCGTGCGGTGTTGCGCGCATCTTCCAGCGCCCGGTGTTGCTGGCCATGGAACTGCATCCCCGCCAATTGCAGGGCGCCGTTGAGCCCCAGCGGCTTGTCCAGGCGCCGGGCCTTGGCGAAACGCTGCTTGAGGTTCACATGCGGCGTGTGCGCAAGCGCGCTGGCCAGGCCATGGCGTTGCCATTCAAGCTCAAGCTGCTGGCGGTCGTAGTCACCCCAGCTGGCCCAGCCTTCCAGGCGCGCGTGATGCTGGCCCAACCAGCGTTCGAACAACGGCCACACCTCGGTCATCGCTGCCGCGCCGTCGATGTTGGCCTGGGTGATATGCGTGAGTTGCCGGCAGAAGGGCGTCAGCAACGGCCGACGCAGCGGCCGCACAAAGCGCTGGAAGTGATCCAACTCGCGGCCCTGGCGGTTGACCAGGCTCGCGCCGATCTCGATGACTTCCATCTCCGTCACGGGCCAGCCGCCTTCATCCGTTGTGGCTTCAAGGTCAATAATCAGCCAATGAGGCATCGCGCAGGTTCCCGTACTCTTCCCTTCCAGATGGGGATAGAGCGTAGCCAAGCCTCGTAGTTCCGCCTAGGCCTTTTCAATCTCCAGCAACATCTGGCGATTACGCACCTGATCGCCGGCGCTCACCTGCACGCCTGTGATCACGCCATCTATCCCGGCCGTCAACGGGTGCTCCATTTTCATCGCTTCAAGTACCAGCAGCAATTGACCTCTGGTGACGCGCTCACCGGTGCTCACCCGTACATCGACAATCGCACCGTCCATCGGCGCCTTGACGCTGCCGCTGGCAACCTCGGCCTGGCAGCTGGCGACTTGCTGGGTACGGTTGATGACCTTCACGCCGGGCAGCCAGAGCTGGGTGTCGTCGAGGTGATAGGCGCTGCGGCGGCGGATACCGTTGATGACCACGGTCGCCCAGCGGCCGTCGCTGCTGAGGTGGCTGATATCGATGCCGTTGGCCAGCAGATGGTCGTTTGCCAGAACGCTGACGGCAACCTCGTGGACCGCCTCGTTAATCTCCAGGCGGTAGGTCCACGCCGTGCTGGCGTTGTTGCGCCAGCCGGCTAAACCCTGGCGGTGAGCGCTGGCGCTGTGGTGATAAAACAGCGCGGCGGCCAAGGCGATCTGTTCGTCCGTTGCTGCCTGGCGCGGGATTTCATTGAAGTGTTCGGCGATGAGTCCGGTGCTGAAATCGCCGGCGATAAAATCCGGGTGTTTGAGCAGGTCGGCCAGCAAGCGCTGGTTGGTCGTCACGCCCAGCAACACAGTATCTTCCACCGCCCGCAGCAGTTTGCGCCGCGCCTCTTCGCGGGTGGCGCCGTGGGCGATGATCTTGCCGAGCATGGCGTCGTAGAACGGGCTGATGCGCTGGCCTTCAAGTACGCCATGGTCAACCCGCACGCCAGCGGCGGGCTCCCAGCGCAGCACGTCACCGGTTTGCGGCAGAAAGCCCTGGGCCGGGTCCTCGGCGTACAGGCGCACTTCCATGGCGTGGCCACTCAGCGTTACGTCGGCCTGTGTCAGCGGCAGCGGCTGGCCGGCGGCGATGTGCAGTTGCCAGGCCACCAGGTCGAGGCCGGTAATCAGCTCGGTGACGGGATGTTCGACTTGCAGGCGGGTGTTCATTTCCAGGAAATAGAAGCGGCCACTGCGGTCGAGCAAAAATTCCACGGTGCCGGCGCCGACATAGTTGACGGCGCGCCCGGCCTTGAGCGCGGCTTCGCCCATGGCCTGGCGCAGCTCGGCTGTCATCACCGGGCAGGGCGCTTCCTCGATGACTTTTTGATGGCGGCGCTGGAGTGAACAGTCGCGTTCGCCCAAGTAGATGAGGTTGCCGTGGCTGTCGCCAAACACTTGAATTTCGACATGGCGCGGCGCGATCAGCGCTTGTTCGAGGATCAGTTCGTCACTGCCGAAGGCGTTCATGGCCTCGGAACGCGCGGTGCGCAGTTGGTCGAGCAGTTGGCCGCTGCCGTGCACCAGGCGCATACCGCGACCGCCACCGCCAGCACTGGCCTTGATCATCAACGGGTAGCCGATGCGCTCGGCCTCCTGTTGCAAAGTAGCGTCGTCCTGAGCGCTGCCTTGGTAGCCGGCGATGCACGGCACGCCAGCGTCGAGCATGGCGAGTTTGGACAGGCGCTTGCTGCCCATCAGCTTGATCGCGTCGGGGCCAGGGCCGATGAAGGTGAGCCCCGCGCGTTGGCAGGCCAGGGCGAAGTCGGGGTTTTCGGAGAGAAAACCATAACCAGGGTGGATGGCGTCGGCGCCGGTTTTCAGCGCGGCTTCGAGGATGGCCGGGATGTTCAGGTACGACTGGTTGACGGGGGCCGGGCCGATGTTGATGGCCTCGTCGGCCATTTGCACATGCAGGGCCTGGGCGTCGGCGTCGCTGTAGACCGCCACGGTGCGGTAGCCCAGGGCCTGGGCGGTGCGCTGGATACGGCAGGCGATTTCGCCGCGGTTGGCGATCAGGATTTTGCTGAAATTGGACATGGGTTTATCCCTTGGCACACTGGGTGAATGTTCTGGCCCCATCGCAGGCAAACCAGCTCCCACAGAGAAAAGGTGGGAGCTGGCTTGCCTGCGATGGCATCACTTGCACCAACTCGGCTTACGCTTCTGCACAAAAGCCTGAGTCCCCTCAATCCCTTCCATACCCGTCACCGCCTCGGCAAACCACTGCGCCCCTCGATCCAATACCTGCTCAAGCGGCTCATCAACACTGGCGAGCAACAGCGCTTTAGTCCGCCCATTCGCCCCCGGCGCACAGCGCAATACTTGCCCCAGCACCTCATCCAACCGCTCCGCCAACGCCTGCGCATCGGCCTCGACAAAATGCACCACGCCCAACCGCTGCGCCTCAACCCCATCAAACCGCGCCGCCGTCAGCGCCAGCCGCCGTGCCTGGGTCAAGCCGATCCGCTTGACTACAAACGGCGCAATCTGCGCCGGCAACAACCCCAGGCTGGTTTCCGGCAAGCCGAACTTCGCCTGATGGTCGGCAATCGCAATATCACTCACACACGCCAACCCGAACCCGCCGCCCAGCACCGCGCCTTGCAGCACCACGATCACCACCTGCGGCACGGCCTCGACTTCTTGCAGCAAGGTGCCAAATACGCGGTTCAAGGCCTGCAACTGGTCGCCCGCGGTGATCATGTCCTTCACATCCGCCCCGGCGCAGAAGTGCCCGTCGGCGCCGCTGATCACCAGCGCGCGCACCTGGCTGTCGAGCTGCGCCAAAACCGTGCGCAGTTCGTTGACCATCTCCAGGCTCATGGCATTGCGGCTGGCCGGGCGGTTGAGGGTGATGTGCAGCACGCCGTTATGCGGTTCGAGCAGCAAGGTGTTCATGATTTTTTCCCCGGCAGCGTGCCCATCAGTTTGCAGATGATGCCCAGCATGATTTCGTCGGCGCCGCCGCCAATCGACACCAGCCGCACGTCGCGATAGGCGCGGGCCACCGGGTTGTCCCACATGAAGCCCATGCCGCCCCAGTATTGCAGGCAGCTGTCGCTGACTTCGCGGCCCAGGCGCCCGGCCTTGAGCTTGGCCATGGAGGCCAGGCGAGTCACGTCCTGGCCTTTGATGTATTGCTCGGTGGCCTGGTAGACCAGCGCGCGCAGGCATTCGATTTCAGTGGCCAATTCGGCCAGGCGAAAGTGGATGACCTGGTTGTCGATCAGCGCCTTGCCGAAGGTCTGGCGCTCCTTGCAGTAGTCGATGGTGCTGTCGATGCAGTACTCCAGGCCCTTGATCATGTTGGCGGCGCCGAACAGGCGTTCTTCCTGGAACTGCAGCATCTGCATCATGAACCCCGCGCCTTCGTGGCCGATGCGATTGCGCTGCGGCACGCGTACGCCGTCGAAGAACACCTGGGCGGTCTCGGAGCTGTGCATGCCGAGTTTTTCCAGCGGCGGGCTGACGCTGATGCCGGGCGTGTTCATCGGCACCATGATCAGCGACTTGTTGATGTGCGGCTTGTCGTCGGAGGTGTTGGCCAGCAGGCAAATGAAGTCGGCGCTGGGCGAGTTGGTGATCCACATTTTGCTGCCGTTGATCACATAGTCGTCGCCGTCTTTGCGCGCATGGGTTTTCAGCCCGGCCACGTCGGAGCCAGCGCCGGTTTCCGAGACGCCGATGCAGCCCACTTGCTCGCCGCTGATGGCCGGGCGCAGGAACTCGTCGCGCAGTTCATCGCTGCCGAAGCGGGCGAGGGCGGGGGTGCACATGTCGGTCTGTACGCCGATGGACATGGGGATGCCGCCACAGCGAATGCTGCCGAACTCTTCGGCGGCGACTACGGAATAGCTGTAGTCCAGGCCCATGCCGCCGAATTTCTCCGGCTTGGAAATGCCCAGCAGGCCGAGGTCGCCGGCCTTGCGGAAGATCTCGTGGATGGGAAAACGCCCGGCTTTTTCCCATTCATCGACGTGTGGGTTGATCTCACGGTCGACGAAGGCGCGAACGGTGCGGCGCAGTTCCTGGTGTTCCTGGGTGAAGATCATTGTTGTTGTTCTCCTTGTTGGGACGCGGAGCGTCCTGGGCTGCATTACCACGCGCAGCGTTAGAACGATCAGCGCGCTATGCCGAAGCTGTTGGGTTGCAACTGCCGCACCTCGGCCGCATGGCAGATATCCAGCAGCAAACCCAGCAGCGTGCGGGTATCGCGTGGGTCAATCAGCCCGTCGTCCCACAGGTTTGCGCTGCCGTACAAGGCGGTGGACTGGCTGTCGAGCTTCTGCGCGGTGACCTGTTCGAGCATGTCGAGCACCTTGGGGTCGGGCACCAAACCGTCCTTCAATTGCTTGGCCTCGGTGACGATGCGCAGCACTTTGCCCGCTTGCGCGCCGCCCATCACCGCCGTGCGGCTGTTGGGCCAGGCGAAGATAAAGCGCGGGTCCAGACCACGGCCGCACATCGCATAGTTGCCGGCGCCGTAGGAGCCGCCGACCACAATCGTGAGTTTAGGCACGCGGGCATTGGCCACCGCCTGGATCATCTTCGCACCGCGCTTGATCACACCCTGTTGCTCCGACTCGGTGCCCACCATGAAACCGGTGGTGTTGTGCAGGAACAGCAGCGGCGTGCGGCTCTGGTCGCACAGCTGGATAAACTGCGCGGCCTTGCTCGCGCCTTTGGGCGTGATCGGGCCGTTGTTGCCGATCACACCGACGGCGCGGCCTTGAATCTGCACATGGCCGCAGACGGTGTGGGCATCGAACTCGCCCTTGAATTCGAGGAAGTTGGAGCCGTCGGCCAGGCGCGCGAGGATTTCGCGCACGTCGTAGGGTTTTTTCGGGTCGTCGGGAATCAGCCCCAGCAGCTCTTCGATGGGATACAGCGGCTCTTTGTAATCGCGTTCGGGCGCTGTCGGCAGGCGCTCATCCCAGGGCAACAGGCTGACGATTTCACGCACGATGCGCACGCCGTCGGCATCGTTTTCCGCCAGGTATTCGGCGGTGCCGGCGGTTTGCGCGTGCATCTCGGCGCCGCCCAGTTCTTCGTCGGTCGCCACTTCGCCGGTAGCGGCCTTGAGCAGCGGCGGCCCGGCGAGGAACAGCTTGGCCTTGCCGCGCACCACCACCACGTAATCCGACAGCCCCGGCTGATAGGCGCCGCCCGCCGTGGCCGAGCCGTGCACCACGGTGATTTGCGGCAAGCCCATGGCCGACATGCGCGCCTGGTTGGCAAAGCTGCGCGCGCCTTCGACGAAAATCTCGGCGGCATAGTTGAGGTTGGCGCCGCCGCTTTCGGCGAGTGTCACCACCGGCAGTTTGTTTTCCATGGCGATCTGTTGCAGGCGCAGGGATTTTTTCAAGCCGGTGGGGGAAATCGTGCCGCCCTTGATCGCGCTGTTATTGGCCACCACCAGCATGCGCACGCCGCTGACGTAACCGATGCCGGCGATCAAGCCGCCACCGGCTGCGCTGCCGTCTTTGTCATCGTGGAGTTTGTAGCCGGCCAGGCTCGCCAGTTCCAGGAACGGCGCGCCAGGGTCGAGCAGCAGGTTGAGGCGTTCGCGGGGCAGCAGTTGGCCGCGTTTGTCGAACTTGGCTTTGGCCTCCTGGGCCTTGGCGAGCAGGGCGTGTTCGAGTTGGCGCAGCTGCTGGATGCTGGCCAGCATGGCTTCGCGGTTCTGGGCGTATGGCGCGCTGTGCGCGTCGATCAAACTTTCAATTACCGGCATGGTTTAGTGCTCCGCCTTGAGCACATCGGGCAAGTACGCGCGGTGGAAACCATTGAACGGCTCGCTCGGCGAGTGGGGTTTTTGCAAGGGCCAGGCGCGGCTGCCCAGGCTGGCGGCGCCGTCGATGCGCAAGGTGCTGCCGCTGACGAAGGCGGCGGCGGGGCTGAGCAGAAACACGATGGCCGCGCTGACTTCCGATTCAGTGCCGATACGCTTGAGCGGCACGTGTTCGCGCAAGGTTGGGATCACCGCCTTGAATGCGCCTTCGTAGGTGTCCATGCCGCTGGAGGCAATCCAGCCCGGCGCCACGGCGTTGACGCGCACGCCGGCGTAACCCCATTCGAAGGCGGCGGTCTTGGTGAAATTGTCCATGCCCGAACGCGCCGCGCCCGAGTGGCCCATGCCGGGCATGCCGCCCCACATGTCCGCAAGCATGTTGACGATGGCGCCGCCGTGTTTGCTCATCGACTGGTTGAACACTTCCCGTGCCACCAGGAAACCGCCGACCAGGTTGGTGCGCAGCACGGTTTCAAAGCCCTTTTGATTGATCGAGGCCAGGGGCGACGGGTATTGGCCGCCGGCGTTATTCACCAGGCCGTGGATCGGCCCGTGTGCGTGGATGATCTGTGTGACCAGCGCCTTAACCGCCTCTTCATCGCGAATATCGCAGGCCTGCCAGTGCGCCGTGCCGCCGTCTTCGGCAATTTCCGCTGCTACCTTTTGCAGCTTTTCCGGCTTGCGTCCCACCACAATCACACGGGCGCCGAGGGCCGCCAGCTCATGCGCGGTGCAGCGGCCAATGCCACTGCCACCGCCGGTGACGATCACGGTTTGCCCCTGGAACAGGTCGGCTTTGAAAATTGAGTCGAAGGCCACGGCAACGCTCCTTTATGTGAGTTGATCGGCGATGTGTTGCGGCACGGCGATGGGGATTTCCAGCAGTTGCTGGGCGAAGGCTTTGCCTTGCGGGTCGATGCGCAGGCTGGCGATGCCGCCGCCGCCCAGGGCGTTTTCCAGCAGGAAATTCAGGCTGTGGCTGCCGGGCAAGTACCAGCGTTCGACGCGGCCGTGGAGGGGGTCGAGCACGTGGCTCATCCAGTCGACGATCACTTCCGGGGTCAGCACTTCGGCGATCCACGGCAAGTAGTCGGGATGGCGGGCGATCACGCCGATATTGCTGTGGTTGCCCTTGTCGCCGGAGCGCGCCACGGCCAGTTTCACCAGCGGCACGCTGGCGTCGGCGCGGCCTTGGGGCTTGGGCGGGTCAATCGGCGCGGCCGGGGTGGCCGGTGGCGTAGCGGTGGGCAGTTCAATGGCGTGACGCTGGCCTTGGAAGTCGACCACCGGCTCGCAGGAAGATTTATCGATCAGGAACGAAAACAGCCGAATCAGCGGATACACCGTTGGCCGCCCGCCGACGATGCCGGTCAAGCCGGGCGCCATGCCGGTCGCCGCCTGGGCGATCTCGCGGGCGAACAGCACCAGCGCCTGTTTGCTTGGATGTCGCACCGCGAGTTTCACCACCACTTCGCGGCAATCCTGGCGCTGGGCGTGGGCGCCGTAGGTGGCTTCGCTGCCGAGCAATTCGATGTTCACCTCGGTGTAAGGCGCCCAGCCCCGTTGGCTGAACAGCTCCGAGGTCTTGTTGATGATGGCCTGGCTGACGCGCTCGGCCTTGGCCACGGCGTCAATCCCGGCGATCAGGCAACTGGCGGTGCAGCGGAAACCGTCCGGGTAGGTGGCGCTGACCTTGTACTGGTCGGTGGGCGGCAAACCCTTGGCGCCATGCAGGCGCACGCTGTGTTTGCCTTGCTGCTGCAATTTGACCTGGCTGAAATCGCAGATCACGTCGGGCAACAGGTAGGCGCGCGGGTCGCCAATTTCATACAGCAGCTGTTCGGCCACGCTGAGTTCGCTGATCAGCCCGCCGCTGCCGTCGACCTTGTTGACGGTGAACTGGCCGTCGGCGCTGACCTCGACGATGGGAAAACCGATGTGCTCGTAGTCCGGCACGTCGCGCCAATCGGTGAAGTTGCCGCCCGTGCACTGCGCGCCGCATTCGATGATATGCCCGGCCAATGCGGCCTGGGCGAGGCGGTCATAGTCCTGCCATGACCAGCTGAATTCATGCACCAAGGCCGCGCTGACCACGGCGCTGTCGACCACGCGGCCGGTGATGACGATGTCGGCGCCCAGCTCAAGTGCCTTGGCAATGCCTGGCGCGCCGAGGTAGGCGTTGGCGGACACGCACATCGGCGGCAGCGGCGCGCCGTTGAACATGTCGCTGACGCCGTGCAGGTGTTTGAGTTGTGGTTGCAGGTCATCGCCGAGCAGTACGGCGATTTTCAGCGGGATGCTCGCCTTGTCGCAGGCTGCTTGCAGCGCGGCGGCGCAGGCCTGTGGGTTGATGCCGCCGGCATTGCTGATCACGCGGATGCCTTGGCGCTGGATGTCGCCCAGCAACGGCGTGAGCACGTCGACGAAGTCCGTGGCGTAGCCGGCCTGGGGATCTTTCATCCGCGCACCGGCGAGGATCGACATGGTGACTTCCGCCAAATAGTCGAATACCAGGTAATCCAGCGCGCCGCCGTGCACCAATTGGGCGGCAGCCGTGCAGGTATCACCCCAGAAGGCGCTGGCGCAGCCGATACGAACCGTCTTGCTCATGAGAAATCCTTCCTCGAATGGCTGGCGTCGAGACTACCAAGCAAGCGCTTGGTTTGTAAACTCTGCACACAAGTTTTGCCCAAGCGCTTGCTTGGTTGGCAGCCACGGCCTAAATTGCCGCCCAAGACGTCAGCACACGTGAAGGAGAGAGGCATGGATGAGCAGAAAGCCCTGCGGGTCATGCGCACCATGGTCGATGCCGGCCAATTGACCGACCCCGACAGTGCCCGGGGCAAATTGCTGCAAACCGCAGCTCACCTGTTTCGCAACAAGGGCTTTGAACGCACCACCGTGCGTGACTTGGCCAGCGCGGTGGGAATTCAGTCCGGCAGCATCTTTCATCACTTCAAGAGCAAGGACGAGATCCTGCGCGCGGTGATGGAGGAAACCATCCACTACAACACCGCGATGATGCGCGCTTCACTTGAAGAAGCGAACACCGTGCGTGAGCGCGTGCTGGCGCTGATTCGCTGCGAATTGCAGTCGATCATGGGCGGCAGCGGCGAAGCCATGGCGGTGCTGGTCTACGAATGGCGTTCGTTGTCGGCCGACGGCCAGGCCCAGGTGCTGGCGCTGCGCGATGTGTATGAAGAAATCTGGTTGCAGGTGCTGGGCGAGGCCAAGGCTGCCGGCTACATTCGCGGCGATGTTTTTATCACCCGCCGCTTCCTCACCGGCGCGTTGTCCTGGACCACCACCTGGTTCCGCGCCCAAGGCAGCCTGACCCTGGAGCAATTGGCCGAAGAAGCCCTGCTGATGGTGCTGAAGGCTGATTAAGGCGCAAGCCGTTAATTTACCGACGGAAAGTTGTCTCACCTGACAAAAACGCCTAGCTTATTGCCATCAGAGTATTAAACGGTGCGTGCCTCAATGTTTTCGCCATGGCGGCTGGCTGCAGGACTAACTTTATGGGCACTGGGCACCGCAGGGTGGATGCCGGCTTCGGCTGCGCAATTGGTGAGAATCGGCGCCGCGCATTTTCCGCCCTACACCGTACGCCCTGAGCAAGGCGCCGACACCGGCTTACTGCCGCAACTGGTGGAGGCCCTGAACGCCTCGCAAAGCGACTACCAATTTGTGCTGGTGCCAACCTCCATCCCCCGGCGCTTCCGCGATTTCGAGCAAGGCCGCGTCGACATGGCGATCTTCGAAAACCCGGATTGGGGTTGGCAGGACATTCCCCACACCAGCGTCGACATGGGCCTGGAAGACGCGGAAATCTTCGTTGCCCAGCGTGAGGCCGGTCGCGACCAGGGTTATTTCGCTGACCTCAAGGGCAAGCGTCTGGCCGTGTTCAGCGGTTATCACTACGCCTTCGCCAACTTCAACCCCGACCCCAAGTACATGGTCGAGCACTTCAACGCCACGTTGACCTACTCCCATGACAGCAACTTGCTGATGGTCGCGCGCGGGCGGGCCGATATCGCGCTGGTCACGCGTTCGTACTTGAGTGATTTCATGGTGCGCAACGCGGACCTGGCCGGGCAGTTCCTGGTCTCGGAACGAATTGACCAGGTGTATCACCACTACGCGTTGCTGCGGCCCAAGGCGCCGATTACCGGGGAGGCGTTTGCCGAGTTGCTCAAGCGCCTGCGCGATAACGGGCAGATGTTGAAGATTTTCGAGCCGTATCGGATTGATGTGACGGCGGTGCACTGACCGCTGATCAGGCTTGTTGTGGCAAGCCCACTTGCCACAGCAAGCTCTTTCACCACAATCAGACTCGCCGCGCAAACGTATCGCTGTGGCTGCCCGACACCTTGCGGCAATGCACCAGCGCATCCCGAATCATGAAGTTGACCAACGTCGGCGACACGCCGAGTTCCTTGGCGATGTCCTTTTGTGGCACGCCGTGCAGGCGATACATCTCGAACGCGTAGCGGGTGCGCTGCGGCAGCTCCGTCAGGGCGTCGGCGATGTTTTCCAGGGTGTTGAAGTTGATGTGGGAAGTTTCCGGTGATGCGCCATGAATCACCACATTCAAACCTTCCTCCTCGGTCCCGGAATATTTGAGCTCCAGGGCTTGCTTGCGGTAGTGATCGATCGCCAGGTTACGCACGATCTGGAACAGATAACTCAATTGGGCCTTGAACGATGAGGTGATCGTCGGCGCGGATTGCAGCCGGAAGTAGGCATCCTGCACCACGTCTTCGGCACGCGAGCGGCAGCCGGTAATGCGCGCCGCGATCTTCACCAGAATCAAACGATTGTCGACGAATGCCTGGAGAAGGGGTGAGTCGCACCTGCCTGTGGATACTTGTTCCGTCATGGAAATCACCTTGTTGCAAAAGAGGTTAGGGGAGGGCGTCCTTGCTGAGGCCTCCTACACATCGGGCAACAAATTATGCTTAATGATAATGATTGTCAAATGAGAAGGCGAACTAATCTTATGCCTTCCTACAAGGTGTGAACCACTTCTCCTACATCCCCTGCGACTAATTATTTGCCCGCACCGTCCGTTCTCATGGGTGACAGGTCCGTTAACAAACGGCCAAGGATCAGCGCCCGCAGGAGGACGACATGGGTTTGTATCGTGCATACAGCGTGTTTCAGTTTGGAGGCCTCGTTTGATGAGTGCTTCAACCCGACTGCGCCTGTTTTGCCTGCCCTATTCGGGCGCCAGTGCCATGGTGTATGCACGTTGGCGTCGGGCTTTGCCGGATTGGTTGCAGGTGTGTCCGCTGGAATTGCCGGGGCGCGGCATGCGCATGGATGAGCCGTTGCAGCGCGACATCAAGGCCTTGGCAGCACAGCTGGCGGATGAAATCAGCCATGACCTGAACGGCCCCTACGCCTTGTTCGGCCACAGCCTCGGCGGCCTGTTGGCATTCGAATTGGCCCACGCCCTGCACGAGCGCGGTGTGCCCGCACCGCTGGCGTTATTCGCCTCCGGCACTGCCGGCCCGGCGCGCCGCGATGTCAGCGAATAC